>CAZJKM010000048.1:0-20261 GCA_964546645.1 uncultured Sphingobacteriaceae bacterium | reverse complement strand
TCTGCCGGGACCGCTATTTCAACCGTCGGGGTCGTTGAAAGCCCCAGGTCAATCACATCCATGCCCATCCCCTGCAGCGTTCCGGCTACAAGATGACGCACCATCTCACCTGAGATGCGGGCATCACGGCCGATCACTATGCGGTTTTTCCCGGAAGCCCGGCGTATATAATGGCCGAAAGCGGCCGTGAATTTAACCACATCAACAGGTGTCAGCGCATCGCCCGAAACCCCGCCGATGGTGCCTCTGATGCCGGAAATTGATTTTATCAGTGTCATACGATGTACAATATACAGGTAGTGATCGTTATTATTTTTCTTATACGGCCAAAAGTAGCTATTTAAAGATGAAACGACCGATTATTCCATTAATTTACGCATACGGTTGATTGAGAAAAAAACTATCTTTGCAACTTGATTGATTTTAGAAAGCATGTTTGACCAGCTGATACAATTTGACCAGGACCTGTTCCTGCTGATCAACCAGGGGATGTCGAACCCGTTTTTTGACTGGCTGCTGCCGCATCTCCGCAACCCCTGGACATGGGCACCGCTGTATTTGTTTATCCTGATTTTTACGATACGGAATTACCGGAAGCGGGGCATCATCATGATGTTGTTCTTTTTAATCACATTCGGCATTTCAGATTCCGTATCCTCTTCCGTTATCAAACCGTTAGCAGCAAGGATCCGGCCATGTAACGACATGGTTTTCAAAGAAGAGATCAGCAGCCGCATCCGTTGTGGCAGTGGTTTCAGTTTTCCTTCATCGCATGCCACCAACCATTTTGCACTGGCCTTGTTCCTCATCATGGTGTTCCGGAAGCGATGGAAACACATTACCTGGCTATGCCTGCTCTGGGCAGCGTCCATCAGCTTTTCACAGGTGTATGTGGGTGTCCATTACCCGATTGATATCCTGACCGGTGCCTTGCTGGGTAGCCTGATCGGATGGCTGACCGGCCGGACCTTCAATTATTTCCAACCCGACTTATCAGATGAATCCGCTGGTCATTAGCATTCTTTTTCTGTCCGCTTTTATGGGAGGGGCAGCCGTTTTCTTTTTCCGGCGCGACAATACCCGTGTGCTGAAATTTATATTGGCTTTCAGCGGAGCCTATTTATTCTCCATAGCGGTGTTACACCTGATGCCACACGTGTATCGCCATGCGGAAGAAACGATCGGGTTATATGTTTTGGGTGGCTTTCTGTTCCAGTTGTTACTGGAGCAGTTCTCCAAGGGAATTGAGCACGGCCATATCCATCATCATGATAAGGCGGGTGCCTTTCCGTTAGGTATCATGATAAGCCTGTGCCTGCATGCCTTCCTGGAGGGGATGCCGGTTGCCCACCAGGCTCATCAGAACGAATTGGTGTTCGGCATCGCCCTGCATCATATACCGGCTGCTTTTGCCTTAGGAAGCCTGTTATTACAGACGCGGCTGTCGAAAGCGCAGATCACCCTGCTGTTACTGATTTTCGCGGCAGCTACCCCGTTGGGGTATATCCTGAGTTACAGCATCAGTGCCGGAAGCCTGGGTAACCTGGAACAGTATTTCGGCCGGATCATGGCCGTCGTCATCGGTATCTTCCTGCATATTTCCACCACCATCCTGTTTGAATCATCATCGGCAGACCATCATCATTTTAACCGGCAGAAACTGATAGCCGTCTTGTTGGGGATCGCGGTGTCCTTACTGAATTTCCTGTTTTTTGCGGATGCACACCTGCATCACCATCACTAAACGGTTCCGCGCATTTTATCCAGCAACCGGTTCAGTGTTTCACATTCTTTGGGGGTCA
The DNA here is from genome assembly GCA_964546645.1 of uncultured Sphingobacteriaceae bacterium. Lineage (GTDB taxonomy): Bacteria > Bacteroidota > Bacteroidia > Sphingobacteriales > Sphingobacteriaceae > A37T11. The sequence continues at coordinate 18,459 of CAZJKM010000048.1, read as the reverse complement.
GGTATTCATCCAGCACATTGGTGATTTTCATGGCTTCATCGAGCTGCGACAGCACCTCCAGGCCTTTGTCCGTAATCAGGACATCCACTGCCCTGCGATCGCGGTTGCTGGTACAACGTGACACCAGTTCTTTCTGAACGAGCCGGTCAATAATGCGGGATACATCCGACATCCTGTCCAGCATCCGTTCTTTCAGCAGGTTTACCGTGGCCGGACTGGGGTGTTGCCCCCTCAGAATGCGAAGAATATTATACTGTTGCAAGGTGATCTTTACCTTGTCTGTCCGCTGTTTCAGTAACCCCGTGAGCCAATTGTTCGTAAACATGATATTCAGGGCCGTTTTATGGTATTCGCTTTCAAAACGGCCATTGATCTCTTCTTCGATCCTCATCTTTCTCTGAACTTTTTTGCTCATAAATAACGGTATAAAATTTTATTTATGCAATTTGTATGCAGGAGATCAGCGGTCGTCCAGTAAACGGACGGGGATCTTTCCGGAAAAATGTGCCTGCAGGGAGGTGCCACGCCCGTGAACGGTCCATATTTCACGTGGGTTAACCTGTTCAATATAGGCCAGGATATCCGTCCAGTCAGCATGGTCAGAAATCACCAATGCCAGGTCATTCTGGTGATGGAGATGGTGCCACCCGGAGGCAAATACCCGCAGGACAGCCGTGGCCCTGAAATAACTATTAAACGTCATCGGAGGCACCAGGTAAACAAACCCCTCCGGATGTGTTTTCATCAGCCGGCGGTCATACGGTTGGTAACGGAGCTCCTTGGTCCATAGCTGGTCGTATAACCGGTGCAATGGCAGGATATTGTGATGGACCAATACCGTTCGGTCAGGACAGCAGGCATTGATCAGTGCGGTCAGCCGTTGCGCCTTTCCCAAGGCATAGGTCCCCAGTAAGATGTTCTGTGGCCTTTCCCTCAGCTTCTCTATCTCGGTGATCGGGTCGGGGTGGCGGACGGCGGGATCAGCAAACGTGCTTTCCGTGATCAGTACATCCGCCTGTACCGCTACGAGCGGCTCACAGGTGTCATCCGGCTGCAGCTTATAATCGCCGGTATACAGGTAACGCACACCGGCGTACCGGAACAGGATCTGGGCAGAACCCAGTATATGCCCCGCCGGATAGAAACACAGTTCCACCCCACCGATATGGAAGGACTGCCCGAACACCTGTTCCGAGAAAATCGTCCGGGCCTGTTTGGCATACCGGCAGGCCATAAAAGCAGCGGTTGCCGGTGTACACCAGGTAGTACCGTGCCCGGGAACCGCATGGTCGCCATGTGCGTGTGACACCACCGCCTGCCTGACCGGCTGTTGCGGATCCACGTAAAATTGCCCGTACGGGCAGTACAGGCCCTCGGGTGTCATTCGGAGAAAATCCTGCCGTATATCCAAGTTATGAGTTGGTAAATTGTTTATGCAAAGCAAGTACCTGGGGAATGACCGCCGTCTTTCCGTCGTTGATGATGGTATAGTCGGCCTTCTTTGCTTTCTCCCCGTCACTGAGTTGCCGGGCAATCCTGGCCCTGACCTCTGCTTCTGTAACACCATCCCGCTCCATCACGCGTTGTATACGGACTGGTTCAGGTGCGGTAACCAATATATTGATGTCATTATGCCGATAGGATCCGCTTTCAAATAACAACGCGGCTTCTTTTACCGTGTAAGGAGCCTGCTGCCGGGTGGCCCATTCCTCAGCCGCCCGGATAGTGGCCGGGTGCACCAGTGCATTCAGGCGTGCCAGCTCCGTCTCATCCGTAAATACTTTTCCGGCCAGGTAACGGCGGTTCAGCGTACCATCTGACAGGTAGGCCTCGTCACCAAATGCTTCCCTGATAGCGGTTACCAGTTCCGGGTCCTTTTCCATCAGTACCTTTGCCGCGTTGTCGGCATCAAACACAGGGATTCCCAATGCTTTGAAGATACGGCAGACCGTCGTCTTTCCGCTTCCTATTCCCCCTGTTACACCTACTTTCAGCATCTTTTACTTCCTTACCAGAAAATCAACATTCTGCGGTTCAATTTTAAGAATACGGCAAAAATCAGGCGAACGTGTAATCAGTACCGGTAAACTGGAGATCCTCCGGTTGATCCAGTCGTTCAGGTCCACCACCGCTTCGAAAGAGTCGGGAGTGGTCCTGGCAAAATCACGCAGCGACACCATGACGGTCAGCCTTACTTTCTCGGGCAGTAACTTGACAGCGGAATACCGCTCCCCGTGCTCCACTTTCACCGGCAGGTCAAGCACTTTCTCCGTTACCTCTCCCACTGGCACCGTCACTTCAATCGCAGCAGGATACATATTAATATTGGTTTGCCGTTTCCTTTCAAGCCCGACATGCGCCTTCAGGTCAGCATTTACATGACGGGCACGCAGCGTGTCCGTTTCCCAATGGTCAATACCGGCCAGGTCGTCCAGCGGGCCCGTCAGTGTGACATAGGCAGGCGACAACCGGATGGTATCGATAATGTCATACTGAGGCCGGAACACCAGGTGGCTGTTCAGTTTAACGGGTACTTTTTTAGAGGACTGCCGCGAAAAATCAAAATACAACGTATCCGGCGAAACAGAGACAATGCGCTGCGTGGCATCAAACTGCCGGTTAATATAACCCAGCTGGCTGGAAAAAGACACCCAGTTCCTGTTTCTGAGCGCGCTGATATCTACCTGGACCAACTTGGAGGGCAGGCGTAACCGCGAGAACAGCAGTTGCCAGCCACTGCCTTCTACCTGTAAGGTGACAGTATCCGATTGTAACGGATGGAATGCCTTTTTTTCCGGAGCATTCACGTATTCCACCGGTGCCTCTATCCGGTAGATATAATTGTTGGACATGGCAAACACAGCCCATACCAATGCAGATACGAGGATACAGATGGCAAACAAGCTTACTTTGCGTTGCTGATGCTTATTTAAATCCAATCCGGCCATGTCTATGTACTAAAACAGCCGGGTAGTAGTAAGTATACCCGGCCGCAGTAAAATAATCGATAACGATGGTTTCCCGCTGCTTATTTTGCAGCTGTTGTGTTTTGTGCTTTCGAAGCATCAAGGGAAATAGCGGACCGGTCAAACCGGATCTTTGTGCCGCCACCGACGTCGATCAGGAACGTCGTATCGCCCATCTCTACAATACGGCCATGAATGCCTGATGACGTTACTACCTTGTCGTTAACCCGTAGTTCCTCAATATACTTTTTATGTTCCTTTGCTTTTTTCATCTGCGGCCGGATCATGAAAAAGTAAAATACCACGACGATCAGGATCATCGGCAGAAAACTCATGAGGGCATTTCCCCCCTCGGCCTGTAATAAAATGGCTGTTGCAATCATGTATGGTTTTATTTATTGTTGATATGAATGATATAAAATGTTAATTTACTGTTCCTTTAATATGCAGCATTAGCAGCGCTTCAGCCGCGTTGGAAGTAACGGTCACTGTCTTTTGCTTTGCTCCCTCACCCTGGTCGCTGGTATCATATACCACTTTGATGAGGCCATCGTCACCGGGATTAACCGGTGTCTTCGTGTATTCCGGTGTCGTACATCCGCAGGTGGCCTGCACATCAGCAATGATCAGTGGCTGGCTACCGGTATTTGTAAATGTAAAATCATGGGTCACTTTTTTACCCTGTTTTACAGTGCCAAAATCAAATGTATCTCCACCGTGTAGTGTAATAATAGCCGTTCCTTCAGCCAGCACCTCATTTTCGGCTTGCTCGTTATCTGAACCGGCTTTCTGATTGCCGCCACAGGCTCCCGCCAGTAACGAGATCGCCAGTGCGCCCGAAATAAATGTGTTTATTTTCATTATATTCATCTTTATTCAATTAGTCCTCTGCCAAATTTACGGATTCGTCCGGATTCTTTCAGATCTATCAGCACTTTATCAAGAATTCCGTTGATAAAGAAATTACTTTTAGCGGTGCTGAACTCTTTGGATATCTCCAGGTATTCATTGATGGTCACCTTAACCGGGATGGATGAAAAGTTCAGCATTTCACAGATAGCCATCCGCATTAATAAGGTATCGATCAGGGCTACACGCTCCGATTCCCAGTTCTTTGTTTTGCCGGAAATGAGCGACTGGTATTCCTCGGTGTAGGTCAGCGTCAGCCGGAACAATTCTGTCATAAATTCCCTGTCGTCTCCCCAATTCAATGACAGTTCCGTTAACTGGTTCTTTGCCGGGTCCTCACTACTAAAGTTCTTGAACGTTTTGGCAATCATAGCCTTGAGCACTTCTTTGTCAACCGGCCAATTGATAAACTTCTCTTCAAAGATCTGCTCAATGGCCGGGTTTTTCAGGATAATGCTCCGGAATACAAAACGGATGATATCTTTCTCGGCCTGTATGGACCGGTCTTCCTGCTGCAGGTATGCTTCGTATTCCGGCGTTCTTTTGAGCAGCTGGAAAACAGTCTTTGCCACCTCCGGGTCAAAGCCCCAGTCAACTTTGTATTTTTTAACCATCGCGTTGAACGGTTCATTCAGGCGAAGCGACTCAATAAAGGTATTGGAGTAAAAGCGGGTGTTCCTTTGAAGGTCCTCTTCTGAGGGCAAAAACTTATTAGCGCATTCTTCCGCATCAACCAGTGTATAGGCAGAGACCTCTTCCAGCAGCGCCAGCAGCCAGATATACATTTCATACACTTCATCGGCACTTTTCAATAAAGCTTTCTGGAAGCGGCCGATCTGCTTATCATCAGATAGCTGATAAGCGTATAATATCTGTAATACTTTCGCGCGGAGATGCCGTCTGTTTAACATGTGCAAAGAACGAATATTTATATAGCGGCGACAAAGATACTAACAAATTCTGCCATATGCTTGTCAGAAGTGCGTTTTTATTTTTTTTATGGCAGCGATCCGTTCTTCCGCGATCTCGTTCGCAGCGACGGATGAAGCGATCCGTTCATCCTTTGAGCGTTGTATCACCCGGCGGGTGGCATCGTATATTTTCTCTGTTAATGCGGCAGTCCGTGCAGCTGAATAGCCTGCCATTTCCGCGTAGCAACTGATCAGTCCCCCGGCATTAATCAGATAGTCCGGCGCATACGTAATGTCCCGGTCAAGCAGCATGGCCCCATGCTTTTGTTCGTCTAATAGCTGGTTATTGGCTGACCCGGCAATGATACGGCAACGCATGCGCGGGATGGTATCGTCATTGATGGTTCCGCCCAGCGCACAAGGTGCATAAATATCCACGTCCATATCATAAATACTCTTATTGGCCACCACGGCGCGGGCATCGTATTTATTGGCAACCTGCACCATCCGCTCTTCGTCGATATCGCTTACATAGACCGTCGCATTCTCCTCCCGTAACAGGGCCGTAAGATGTTCGCCCACCTGGCCTGTTCCCTGTACAGCCACGGTACGCCCGGCCAGACCGTCGTTACCGAACACCTCTTTCAAAGCCGCCTTGATACCCAGGAAAACACCCCTCGCCGTAAACGGAGACGAATCGCCGCTTCCTCCCAATGATTTGGGAAGTCCCGCCACAAAACCGGTTTCCATCTGGATGTACTCCATATCCTGCGGGGTGGTTCCGACATCCAGCGAAGCAATGAAGGATCCGTTCAGCTGGTTGACGAACTGTCCGAAACGCCTCAAGAGCGCCTCCGACTTTTTCGTGCGGCTGTCGCCAATGATCACCGCGTTTCCGCCGCCCATATTCAGGCCGGTTATTGCCGCCTTGTACGTCATTCCCCGTGACAAGCGCAGCACATCCTCCAGGGCCTCAGACGCGTGCCTGTACGGCAGCATGCGGACACCACCGATGGCAGGTCCCAGGGTGGTATCATGCACGGCGATGATGGCCTGCAGGCCAACCTCATTATCCTGGCAATAAACAAGCTGTTGATGGCCATACTGGCCAAGGAGTTGAAAAACAGACGGGGATGACGGATCCGGCATCATAATGACTTGTACGTTACGGCTATTTTTTGCCAAACATAGATAAATTGCTTTTTATATGCAAACGGGCGTTGTAACATCAATGAAACGATATTCAATAGCGTCCTAAACGTTAAAAAAAGAGGGGTAAATTAAGAGCCTGTTTAAATTTGTATGATAAATTTTAAACAGCCGCTTTGCTACAATTCCGTCCAGCCCGCTCCTTCCATAGCGTACAGCTTCCAGTTTTTGGTTTTGGCGGTGGTTATATCGGTAGCCGTAGGCCGGCTGTTGTTATCAGATGCTTGTCGTACATATAACCTGGCATCATCCGCCACCTGACGCGCAGGCAGGCTATTGATAAGCTGTGTCATATTTGCGGCCGAAATTTGATTGCCATACACCTGGACAGACTTGATATTCGTATTGCCAGACAGATTTAGCGCCGTTAAGTTATTACCAAAACAACTCAGCTTTTCCAAAGCTGAGTTGTTTGATACATCCAGAGTCGTCAATTTATTGCCCAGACAATACAACTCTACTAATGTGTTGCTTTTGGATACGTCTAAAGCCGTCAACTCGTTATCGTGACAATGGAGTATGGTAACCCGGCCATACAGTCCAATGGTTTTGGAGGCGCCCAGAGAAAAACTGTTCCGGTTAGCATACTCACTGCCAAAATTGGCGATAGATTCACCATTGTCTTTAACCCGATTGTTGTTTAGATCTGCCCATATCTCCGGCCGGTCGGCTGAAGCGGCATTTAAGTACAATGTCCAGTCGCCCCTGGCGTCGGCGGCCTTGGTCAGGGTTATTTTATTTGCTCCCGGTTCTTCCTCTTTCTGACGGGGCGCTTCCTTTTTACAGGCGCTGAGCAGTAGCACACCCAACAGGAATGTCATACTGATATTTAGATACTGTTTCATTTTTTGATTTTTATGTTGTCTGACATGTTAACTATTCTACTTTGTTTCCGGGTGTATCTTCGGTATATATATTGTAGAACAATAGCGTCCTAAATGTTAAAATAAAAGAGGGATAAATTAAGTAACTCTAATTACCTTAGAGGTTTCACAACAAAACTCCCCCCTCCTATGGCAAATATAATTTTATTTTCTCAGATTATTTCCAAAACTTGACCGTCATAGTTTCAATAAATTTGTCAAAGATCGCAATACCGATAAGCACCAGAAAGGCTATGATAGTTGGACACATTTATGAAAAGTTTAGGACAGGCTTGAACGATATTTATGAAATATTTCGCCATTGTGACCGAAACTGACAAAGGCATACGCTATTTTTGCGATGAATGAAACACCTCGCTTATCTCAACAAGTATTTTTATAAATACCGGTGGCGGATGCTGCCAGGGATTATTTTCGTTATTATCTCCAACTTTTTCGGGGTGATTCCGGCACAGGTCATCCGTGTCGCATTTGACCTGATCAGCGAGAACATTGCGCTCTATCGCCTGTTTGATGGATTTGAACGCCAGGAACTGATCTATCAGATATTCGGGCAAAGTGTTTTATTCTTCGGAGTGTTGGTATTGCTGCTATCCCTTATACGCGGTTTCTTCCTGTTCCTCATGCGGCAGACCCTTATCCTCACCTCCCGGCATATTGAATATGATCTGAAGAATGAAATATATAATCAATACCAGCAGCTAAGCATAGCTTTTTACCGGCGCAATAATACGGGCGACCTGATGAACCGTGTTACGGAAGATGTAACCCGGGTACGTGCCTACCTAGGCCCGGCCATTATGTACGCTATTAATACGGTGGTGCTGTCCATTATGGTTATTGCCGCAATGATCAGCGTGAACCCCACCCTCACCTTATACGCCCTCCTGCCCATACCTGTCCTGTCGGTTGTTATCCTCTACATCAATAAGGTCATCAACCGCCGGAGTGAGCGCATACAACGGCAGTTATCCACCCTGTCCAGCTTTGTACAGGAAACGTTTTCCGGCATCCGCATCATTAAATCATATAACCGGGAAAACGATAAGATGAAGCGGTTTGCGGAAGAAAGCAACGTTTATAAACAGGTTTCTATCTCATTGGTAAAAGTGCAGGCGATCTTTTTCCCGCTCATCGTCCTGCTGATCGGCCTGAGTACGGTCATTACCGTTTATGTAGGCGGCATTCAGGTAATGGGAGGCCATATCACGTCCGGCAACATTGCTGAATTTATCGTGTATGTTAACCAGCTTACGTTTCCGGCCATGTCACTGGCCTGGGTTACCTCCCTCGTTCAGCGGGCGGCAGCCTCGCAGCAACGGATCAATGAGTTCCTTCAGACACAGCCGGAAATCGTTTCGCCATCTGTCCCACCCAAAGAAATAGAGGGACACATCCTTTTTGATCAGGTCAGCTTTACTTATCCGGATACCGGTATACAGGCGCTCAAAAATATATCTTTTGAAGTAAAACCGGGGCAGATACTGGCGATCATCGGCCGTACCGGCTCCGGAAAAACAACTATCGCCAATTTATTGATGCGGATGTACGATACAGACACCGGAACTATCCGTATTGATGGCACCCCCCTTACACAGCTCAACCTGCCTTCCTATCGTTCACAGGTCGGGTTTATTCCGCAGGACGTGTTTCTTTTCTCCGATACCATCGGACGCAACATCGCTTTCGGGCTGGATACGGAAGACCGTGAAAAGGTGGAAGAAGCCGCACGTAATGCCGCGGTATACGACAACATCATCCGGTTTGAAAACGGGTTCGATACGGTTATCGGTGAGCGTGGGATTACGCTTTCCGGCGGACAGAAACAGCGCGTCAGCATCGCCAGGGCATTAGTGAAAGAGCCCCGGATACTGGTGTTTGACGATTGCCTTTCAGCAGTGGATACCAGAACTGAGGAAGAAATCCTGAGCCGGCTGGGAAAGGTCGCCCGCAACCGGGCCAGTATTTTCATCGCTCATCGGGTATCCACCATAAAGAATGCAGATCATATTCTGGTACTTGATCACGGAGAAATCATTGAACAAGGCTCACACGATGCACTGATCGCCCTTCGGGGCAGTTATTTTGAGCTGCACGAAAAACAGCTGCTGGAAGAGGAGGAGGGTTGATCGGTTTATTAGTGGATTGGTTTATTTGTTGATTGGTGGATTCAGCAGAATATTTCCTACATTTAACACATTCATGCTAAACGCGTAGCGGGTGAACAATTTGCTCCCGATACAGGTTTACATGCCAGCGGATGTACCCGTTGGCGGATAATTTTCATGATGTAATCATATGGCAAAGAAGAACAATACCTTTAAACTGATCCTGACGCAGCTGATCACTGATATTTTTGAGAAACACGGTACCAAGCCCATGAATTATAAGCAGGTTGCGGCGAAACTGAACCTGAATGATCCCGATGCGCGTCATGCCATCGGTGAAATCCTGCAGGAGGAAAGTAAGAGCGGCCTCCTCCATGAAGTGGAAAAAGGCAAATTCATGCTGCGGGAACTCAAGGTGTTTATGACCGGAAAAGTAGACCTGACGGCTGACGGATCGGCCTACATTGTTACAGACGACGAATTTGAGGAGGATATTTACATTGGACCCCGCAAGCTGCGCAACGCATTGCATGGTGACCTGGTGAAAATACACGTCTATGAAAAGAAACGTGGCCGGCGCAAAGAAGGTGAGGTACTGGAAATACTGGAACGTGCCCGTACGGAATTTACCGGCATCATCTCGGTCTCTCCCCGTTTTGCCTTTGTAGCGGCAGACGACCGGAAAATGCTGCATGACATCTTCGTTCCGCTGGAAGACAGCAACGGTGCCCTTGACGGGGAAAAGGTGGTTGTCAGCATTGTGGACTGGCCGGAAACTGCTAAAAATCCGATAGGCCGCGTGAAACACGTATTGGGAAAAAAAGGTGAAAACAACACGGAGATGAATGCTATCCTGGCAGATTTCGGTTTTCCCTTGGCTTTTCCCGAATCTGTGGAGCGGGAATCTGAACAGATTGACGATAACATTTCACCGGAAGAAATACAACAACGCCGCGACTTCCGGAAAGTAACGACTTTTACCATTGACCCTGTTGATGCGAAAGACTTTGACGACGCGCTGTCTTTTGCCCGGTTACCTAATGGCAATTACGAGATCGGCGTACACATTGCGGATGTTACCTACTATGTAAAACCCGAAACGAAGCTGGATAACGAAGCTTTTGAACGCGGAACATCCGTGTACCTGGTAGACCGCGTTATCCCCATGCTGCCGGAGCGCCTTTCCAATAACCTGTGTTCGCTTCGCCCCCGTGAAGACAAACTTTGCTTTTCAGCAGTATTTGAACTGGACGGGAAAGCAAACGTCCTTTCGGAATGGTTTGGCCGAACGGTCATCCACTCAGATTATCGCTTCAGCTACGAAGAAGCCCAGGAAGTGCTGGACGGGAAGGAAAGCCCATACAGCGAAGAGCTGACTATATTGAATAAGCTGGCTTACCAGCTACGTGATCGCCGGTTTAAACACGGGGCGATCAGCTTTGAAACAACGGAAGTTAAATTTAGGTTGGATGAAAACGGACGCCCGCTGGGCGTGTATGTGAAAGAACGCAAGGATGCTCATAAGCTGATTGAGGATTTTATGCTGCTGGCCAATAAAAAGGTAGCCGAGTTTGTCGGCAAAAAGGGCCGCGGTAAGCAAAAACCACCTTTTGTCTACCGGTCGCACGACGCGCCAAATGAGGAGAGTATCCTTAATTTCTCCCAGTTTGCAAGCCGGTTCGGGTATAAGCTCAATACGAAAACAGAAAAAGAAACCGCCCGCTCGCTGAATGTGCTGATGGAAAAGATTGAGGGCACCAAAGAGCAAAACGTTTTGACACAGCTGGCGATCCGGTCAATGGCGAAAGCTATTTACACCACTAAAAAAACCAGCCATTACGGACTGGCGTTTGACTATTATACTCATTTCACTTCTCCCATCCGCCGGTATCCGGATATGATGGTGCACCGCCTGCTGGAGCATTACCTGGCCGGGGGAAAAGCGGTAAATGCCGAGTTTTACGAAAAGCTGTGCTCACATGCTTCGCAGATGGAGAAGAAAGCGGCGGATGCCGAGCGCGCATCTGTTAAGTACAAGCAGGCCGAATTTCTGCAGGACCAGATCGGACGGCACTATATGGGCATTATTTCCGGTGTTACCGAATGGGGCATGTATGTGGAAATTGAGGAAAATAAATGCGAAGGCATGGTCCGCCTGCGGGATATTACGGACGATTTCTACGCGCTGGATGAAAAAAACTACTGCATTATCGGTCAACGCAGAAAGAAAAAATACCAGCTTGGCGACGAAGTGGAAATCAAAGTAAAAAAAGTTGACCTGGTGAAACGGCAGATCGACTTCACTCTGATCGGGTGATGCGTTTATGAAGGTGTAAACATGGCACAATATTCGCATTTGTCAGCTCAGAACAACTGTATGGTATTCTGACAACAAATTATTCCCTGATAACATGGATAGCAAGACCAAAAGACCTTATTCGCTCGAACTGGCTTCGAGCCTGTTTGCCCTGGTACTGATTATCGCCCTGATGTATGCGTTGCAGAGCGTTTTGCTCCCGCTGATGTTTTCAATCCTCATTGCGATATCGCTGTACCCGGTCGCCCGTTTTCTGGAACGGTTCAGGCTGGGAAAAGCATTCTCAGCTATATTGGCTGTAATACTGGCGATTGTGCTGATTTCGGGTCTTGTATGGTTTATTATACACCAGGTAATCGTGATCGGCAAAGACGGGGCCGAGATACAGCAGAAGTTTATGAGTATCATTGATACCATACAAAACTGGGTGACCCACCGTTTCGGTATTGAGCGCAGCGAAATAAGCGAGCGGCTGCGTGCACAGGCCAATGAGGCTCTCTCCCATGCCGGCACATACCTTTCAGCTGCCTTCGGATCGCTGGGCGGCATACTGGCCGGTGTGGTACTGGTACCGCTGTTTTCCTTTTTCCTGCTGTATTACCGGGTGTTTTTCCGGGAGTTCTTTTTTCATGCATTTAAATCGACCCCTCAGGAAACCGTGCATAACACGCTGAATAAGATTTATGAGGTGGTACAAAGCTATCTGCTGGGACTCGTTACGGTAATGGGTATAGTGGCCGTACTGAACACCGTCGGCCTGATGGTGCTGGGTATACAATATGCCTGGTTTTTCGGCACACTGGCTTCCCTGCTGATGCTTTTACCTTACATCGGTATCGCCATCGGGTCCATCCTTCCGGCATTGTTTGCCATTGCCACGAAAGACAGCTACTGGTATGCGATCGGGGTGATTGCCTGGTTCCAGGTCGTGCAGTTCCTGGAAGCCAACCTTATTACGCCGAATATTGTGGGGGGTAAGGTAAGTATCAATCCGCTGATGGCCATCATCGCCATTTTGTTGGGCGGGATGCTGTTCGGCCTGGCCGGATTAATCCTGGCACTGCCGCTGACCGCGGTGATAAAAGTGATATTTGATGCCACCCCTTCCATGAAAGCGTTCGGGTTCGTCATTGGTGAACCCGAAAAATACCACCTGAAACGTTACTCAACCAAAGTTCTGTTAAAACGGTGGAACCTGAAATCACTACTGGAAAAGAAAGATAAGGTGGAAGTGAAGCTGGAGGGAGAAGAAGTGATCAAAAAGGAAATAACGGTTGAAGTGGATAAACCGGAAAGCGATGAACCCGGGAAGGATACATAACCCTGATTTTATGGGTACTTGTTCCTGAATTGAGACAAAGCCTGGCGGTCGATTTCAAAAGTCAAGTCATCTGCAGTGATCAGATCAAGGGCCTTCCAGCGGAATGCCTGTTGTGGCTCATCCGTCCCCTCAAAATCAAACGGCTGCTGCCTGACATTGATACGCAACGGTTCCAGATTCTGCACCCGATAATAAATCCCGATCACTTGGCTGTTGTTGAATGCAGAACGGATGTAGGTCTCCGTCGTGTGTATATGTCCGAGCACGCGGATGTTTACCCCGCACTCTTCCCGGAACTCGCGGTGCAGTCCGTCAATAACTCCTTCGCCCACTTCAAGGCCTCCACCCGGAAATTTGGTAAAGCGCATTCCGTATCTCAGCTCATCACTGATCAATACCTCGCCTGCCGGATTGACCAGCATACCATAAACCCGGATATTGAAATAGCTCACCGTATGCCGGAGATTACTTTCCCCCAAACTTATTTTTCAGATCCTGCAACATATTGGTGGTGACCGGTACCGGCGGTTTTTGTTGAGCAGGCTGTTGCTGTAGTGATTTTCCAGGCTGATTGATCCCATTGCGCATCCTGTTCCAGATATTCTCCAGGCAACGTTTGGTATACAAAGGAAAATCCCCCTGCATCATCCAGGAATAATAACTCGGCTCCATCCGGAACACCTCTTCCACCGTACGGCCCTTGTGTTTTCCGAAATTGAATATTTCCTGGTTGTCTTCGTTATATACCATCCTTCCGGCAAAGTCCACCGGGCGCGAGAGATTGGTAAACCGATGCAGGGCTTCAACATCATTTTGTACGGGGATGCTTTTTTTGCCACTCTTATCTTCCCACTCCTTATCCGCATAGCGTGTCAGCTGCGCTTTCAGTACTTCATAGGTAGCAATCACGTCCGCATCCGCGCTATGCGCGTTATCCAGCGCTTTTCCGCAATAGAAAGCGTAAGCAGCCTTCAGTGTCCGCTGTTCCATCTGGTGGAAGATATTCTGTACATCCACAAAATGGCGGTTTTCAATATCAAATGCTACACCGGCACGGAGAAATTCCTCCATCAGCACCGGGATATCAAATTTGTTGGAGTTATAGCCGGCCAGATCTGCATCGTCCAGAAAAGACGCAAGTTCGGGAGCCACTGCTCTGAAAGGGGGAGCTTCCTTCACATCCTCATCATAAATGCCATGCAGCAGCGACGATTCAAGCGGGATGGGCCTTTCGGGGTTAATACGCAGGGCTTTCAGCTCTTCCGTACCATCCGGCATTACTTTCAGGATGGCAATTTCAACAATCCGGTCAGACGATATGTTCAGTCCGGTTGTTTCCAGGTCAAAGAAAGCAAGCGGTCGCCGTAAATTCAATGTAGTGGGGGTGGTCATTTAGCTTATAATATGTATCAGAATTTTAACGCAAGTAGGATGAGGCAATAGATAAACATGACAGCCCATCAACCATTAGCTGAAGATAAGAATACCAAGCAGGATACCCACAACCATGATAACATACAACATGATTTCTGACGTGGCAAAATGTTTGTATTTCGTCCAGAAACTATAATCATCTTTATTTGTACCGGTACTCACGGGAACAAATATACATATTTAGCCAGATATTAAGGAGTCTTCACTTCACGGAACCGGCCCGCCGGAAGTATTTGTAATACCAACTGTCTTTCAGATCGCTGATGATGACACCCTTGCTGGTAGATACATGTACAAATTTATGGTTATGCAGATAAATACCCACATGGTCAAAGTCAGCTTCACCGAAAGAAAAGAAAACAAGGTCTCCCTCCTTCAGTTGGCCCTCATACTTGCGTTTTACCACTCCGGCCATATCCCGGGAACTTCTGGGCAATGATTTGCCGTATACATCACGCATCAGCAGGCCGGTAAAGGCAGAACAGTCGATTCCCTTTTTGTCGGTACCACCCGTGCGGTGCGGCGTACCCATCCATTGATGGATAAAAGCATAAAGGGCTTCATTACGCAATTCGTTTACCGATACGCCCAACACTTCGGCATAGTTGTGCAGTAAGCCGGCTGATGCCCGCACATCACGAGGGGGCGACGGCGGATATTTACCTGCCGGTAAGGCATTTTTCCGGGTAAGACAGCCGGAGAATACCACACCTGAGGTCAGCAAAAGAAGGATGTATTTTATTGCCGGCCGTGTGATTTTCATCGTGGATCAGTATACGTACTGTAATTCAGGCAGCTCTTCGATATCCACTTCACCGGAAGGGGCAATAGCTGTCAGCCTTGCCGGCTTTAGCTCGTTGACCAATAACGGATCATACGGAGTCCGCACCTTGACGTAATTAGGCGTAAATCCGTGCATATACCCCTCCTTTTCGTCCCCTTCAAACAGAACCAGGGCTTCTTTACCCAGTTGTGTATCATAGAAGGCGCGCCGCTTCTTCTCAGACAGGATGTGCAACATCTTACTCCGGTCACTGCGCTGGGCACCGGGTACCGCTCCCTGCATCTGTGCGGCGATCGTATTTTCACGCTCGGAGTAAGTAAATACGTGCAGGTACGATATATCCAGTCCGTTCAGGAACTGGTAGGTATCCAGGAAATCTTCTCTTGTTTCACCGGGGAAACCAACAATCACATCCACCCCGATACAGCAGTCAGGTATCGCCGATTTAATAGCTTTTACCCGTTCTGTATACAGCGAACGCTGGTATCGCCGGCGCATCAGCCTGAGCACTTTGTCTGATCCCGATTGCAGGGGAATATGGAAATGTGGCACAAACCGTTTTGATCCGGCCACAAAAGTGATGATGTCATTGCTGAGCAGATTAGGCTCAATAGAGGAAATACGGAAACGGCTTATGTCCTCTACTTCATCCAGTGCTTTTATCAGGTCAAGGAAATGTTCCTCTCTCCTGCCGTTACGGAGACCAAAATCACCGATGTTAACACCTGTCAGTACAATTTCGCGGACCCCGCTTACTCCTATTGCTGCAGCCTGCTCGACAATACTGTCAATGGTGCCGCTGCGACTGGCTCCACGCGCCAACGGTATCGTACAAAAGGTGCAGGAATAGTCACAGCCATCCTGGACTTTCAGGAAAGTACGGGTACGGTCGCCGATAGAATAAGCCGGAACAAACTCGTTTGTTTCTGTAATCGGGCTATTATATACAACAGCTTTGTTTTCCCGTTGGGTAAGTTCACTGATATGCTCAATAATGTTGAATTTCTCTGCAGCACCCAACACCATGTCCACGCCGGGTATGTCTGCAATTTCGGCTGGCTTCAGCTGTGCATAACAGCCAACGATCACGATACGTGCATCCGGGGAGAATTTCAACGCCTCCTTTACCACTTTGCGGCATTTTTTATCGGCATGGTCTGTAACGGAGCAGGTATTAATCACATAGACGTCTGCCCGGCTGTTAAACGGTGTTGTTTCATAACCCGATTGTGTAAATAATCGGCCAATAGAAGACGTTTCTGAAAAATTCAGCTTACATCCCAATGTATAAAACGCAACTCTTTTACCCATCCGGCTGCAAAAATACGATAAATTTGCATAACGGTGGATACCAGGTGCAAATCCCGACAAATACACAAAAAGCATTATCTTTGCAGACAGATGGACAAAAAGCAACTGTTGGCAAAAGCACTGGATTTCGGCTTTCTCACGAAAGAAGAAGGCGTATTCTTATACCGGAATGCGGCAACTGCTGAACTGGTGTATGTAGCAGACGAACTGAGGAAAATACAGGTTCCGCATGGCAGGGTCACCTGGCAGATTGACCGGAACGTAAATACAACCAATGTATGCATTGCTAATTGTAAATTCTGTAACTTTTTCAGACGGCCCGGCCATGAAGACAGTTACATTACCGATATAGAAACCTATAAACGTAAGATAGAGGAAACTTTCCGCTATGGGGGTGACCAATTGCTGCTACAGGGGGGACATCATCCCGACCTCGGCATTGCTTTCTATGAACAACTGTTCAAACAACTGAAAGCGCTTTACCCCGAACTGAAATTGCACGCGCTGGGTCCACCAGAAATAGCACATGTGGCTAAGCTGGAGGGTATGGCCCATATTGATGTGCTTCGCAGGTTACAAACAGCCGGCCTGGATTCCCTGCCCGGCGCAGGTGCTGAAATCCTGAACGATCGGGTCAGGCGACTGATATCAAAAGGTAAATGCGGCGGAAAGGAATGGCTGGATGTCATGCGGGCTGCGCACCAGGTCAATTTACCGACTTCCGCCACGATGATGTTCGGACACATTGAAACACTGGAAGAGCGCTTCGAGCATTTGGTCTGGATCCGGGAGGTACAGGCGGAAAAGCCCGAAGGCGCGTACGGCTTCATTGCATTTATCCCATGGCCATTTCAGGACGATGGGACACTGCTGAAGCGTGTCCGAAATGTCACCAATAATGTAACGGGTGAAGAGTATATCCGGATGATCGCGCTCAGCCGTATCATGTTGCCCAATATCAGGAACATCCAGGCATCCTGGCTTACCGTCGGTAAACGGGTCGCACAGTTATGTCTCCATGCCGGAGCCAACGATTTCGGATCCATTATGATCGAAGAAAATGTGGTTTCTGCAGCAGGTGCACCCCATCGTTTTACGTCAAACAGTATCCAGCAGGCCATTTCAGAAGCCGGCTTCGAGCCTCAGCTCCGGAACCAGAAATATGAGTTCCGTGAACTTCCGGATACGATCGAAGAGCAGCTGATAGATTATTAAGTGGAAGACCTGACATTGCACATTGAAGCACTGATTTTCGCCTCTGACCAGCATATCACAAGAGAAGAGATCACTGAGGTTGTTATGAAGATAGCACCCGGTGATCCTGTTACAGATGAAGAGATCGAAGAAGCGCTTCGTTCCATTGCACAGAAATATGAACGCCCTGATGCAGTGATGGCGTTGCAGTATTTCAATAACGGTTATCAGTTCCTGACAAAGCCAGCGTATTATCCGGCCATCCAACACCTGCAGGCCCATCGTGCGAAAAAGAAGCTCAGCCAGGCAGCTCTTGAAACACTCGCTATCATTGCTTACCGCCAGCCGATCACTAAACTGGAAGTTGAACAAATACGGGGTGTAAATTGCGATTATTCTATTCAAAAGCTGTTGGATCGTGAACTGATAGAGATCTCTGGCAAGGCCGATACGGTCGGCCGGCCGTTATTATACGGAACGAGCGGGGTTTTTATGGATTACTTCGGCATCAATCATACCTCTGACCTGCCTAAGCTGAAAGACATACTGCCTGATAATAATACCGTCGGGGATGCAGGTCTATCTTAGTGTGTAATTCATTAAACTCATAGCCAATCCATTAAACAGCAAAATAAATTTTATGAATTTTATTGTTTGAATTTAAAAACTTAGTATTTTTATCTTTACAAAAAAATAACAAACAACCAGCTTAGACAAAGTTGAAAATTTATGAAAACGCCAGAACACATTGTTAACAGAGCCAGCAATCAGGGCTTCGCCAACAGCGGAAAGAAAAGAGAAACAGGGCCGGATGAAGGCAAATCCAAGTCTCGCTTTGATGATGATGAAGATGATTTCGAGTTGGATGATTTTAGCGAGTTGGATGATGATTTTGATTTCGACGAGGAAGATGACGAGGATTATTAGGGAATAAGATAAGTGACTTTCTGAAATAAAAACATCCTGATTCCGGGGAAATCAGGATGTTTTCAGAGTACTTTAATGAACCTGACCGGTCAGCCGATTTCAATTATGCCTGTTATTGCCTTTGTGTAGTTGTTCGTATAGATCTATTACTTTTTTCTGCAACTCAATAACCTCCGCATCCCTT
>CAZJKM010000047.1:0-20322 GCA_964546645.1 uncultured Sphingobacteriaceae bacterium | reverse complement strand
TTTTTGTTTTGTGCGCCCACCTGGGCTCGAACCAGGGACCAAAAGATTATGAGTCTTCTACTCTAACCAACTGAGCTATAGGCGCAACTCCATCTCTGTTTTACGGATGCAATGTTACAAGTTTTTTTTTATTTCCGGAAGTGCTTCCGGAAAGTATTTTATGGCTTCCCGCCTATTTATTTCATGTACAAGCCGATTCATTATGGCGTTTTATTCTCAACTTTGCGGCTTAATATCCATACACACAATGAACCAGGTAAAGAACATTATTTTTGACTACGGAAACGTCATATTCGATCTTGATTTCAGACGGCTTGAAAGAGCATTTACAGACCTTGGGATCAGCAACGCCGCACAGATATTTGCACATACCGGCCAGCATCGGATTTTTGATGATTTTGATACAGGGGCAGTGACTGCCGCTGGCTTCAGGGATGGTATACGGCAGCTGGCAGGGAAACCAACACTGACCGATCAGCAGATTGATGATAGTTGGAATATCCTGCTGGTAGGTATTCCTCCGCGTAATCATGAACTATTGCTGCAGGCAAAAGAACGCTATCGGACCTTCCTGCTGAGCAATAATAACGAACTGCACTATGCCTGGATAATGGATTACCTGAAGCAGGAATTTAACCTGACCGGCAATAGCACCTTTTTTGAGAAGGATTACTATTCGCACCTGATGGGCATGCGAAAGCCGCACGCTGAGATTTTTCAGTATGTACTGGATACACATAGTCTGAAACCGGAAGAAACACTGTTCATTGATGACAGCCCACAACACCTGGTTACTGCCGATGCTTTAGGTTTACAAACAGCGCGTGCAATTAATGCACATGGATTGGAACAGCTATTAACCGGAAAGGGATTGTTATAAAGCAGGTAGCAGCGCCATTTCCTATGGGGTCAGAATCCAGCTGTAACCTTCATGCCACCATAACTGAGATTTACATCCCGTGCCGCTAAACGCCCGACGGGCAACTTATAGAACGGTTCCAGGCTGATACCGATCCGTCTGAACAACGGCAGCCGGTGCCCTACGGAAAAATTAATAAAACCATTATAACTGCTGTTGCTCAACGGTTGATCTGTGGTCGTCTCACTGACGTGCTGTGTCTCAGCCACCGGTTGTATGGAGGACTCCCCAAGGCTGTTCTCTACAGTGAGCATATGGTTTACGTGCCTGGCATAATTATTTATCCGCTCTTCATTAAGAACGGCAAAGAACGAAGCGCCGGCAGAAGCATAAAAACGCGGGTTTATGTGAAACCGGAAATCGAGTGGAATATCTAATCCCACAACCTGGGTACGAATCGATTCCAATTCCTTGTTTTCCAAGGGAACATCAGCCCGAACCATGTTTTTGCCCCAACTGGTTGTTGATTCATAGGAAGATGATACCTGCGGACCCTGTGATAGCGGACTTCCCCCTAAAACAGAAGAACGCTCGACCCCTAACTGAGCTATTGACACACCCGAACCCACAGACAGCCGGTCTGTAAGCCGGTAAGCAAATGAAACCCCCCCGCTCATTTGCAGCTGTTGATCATTGGCCGCCGGGGCCAGGACGAGACCTATATCCCATTTTTTACCTGTTGTGTGCCGACTTGCTGATGGTGATTCGGTTGGCTGTCGGGCAACCTGCTGTTCCCTGTGAACCATCTGTAGAAAGCGGTCTGGTTGGTTTTCCGCAATAACAATATCCGGCGCGGGCGCCTGTTCTGTTACAGCAGTTGCTGTTTCAATGACTGATTCCTCCTGTACCGGTACATCTGCAACCACGATCTCCGATTCTGCGACCACGATTTCCGATCGGGCTTCAGGAAGAGCGGTTGCGATCGGACGGGCTTTTGCAGGTGCCGGTCTGGTTACCGTTACTGCCACCGGCTCCACTGACTCCGGTATAACGGCATGCTGCTCCGGATAGATCGGGGACTGATCGGCTGTTTCTGCTGTTTCAGTCACCCCTTCCGGCACCGGAATGATGGGTGTACGGAATAGATACAAACCGGTTACCACCAACAGCAGGGCTGCAACGCTCGCATAAGGCCACATAATTGCCCATAGGGACCTGCTCCGTTTGGAAGTAAATTGCTCCCAGGCTCCCTGTTTATAGGGTAGCTCATAACTTCGCAATGTTTCTGCGATATAAGGTATCAGCTCCTTATCCTTACTTTCTTTGTTATCACTCATCTGAATATCTGCTCGTTTCATCCTGTGGCAATGCCACAGAGGCGGTATATAGCTTCCTTAACTTTTGTTTAGCCCGTGTCAGGTATGTACGCGAGGTGCTTTCCGGAATCCGTAGGCCTTTTGCTATCTCCTCATGCGAATAACCTTCTATCTCGTACAGGTTGAATATCACCTGCTGTATCTCCGGCAACCCATCCAATAGCTTCAGGATATCCGACACGGCCAGATTATCAGGCGCCTGTACATGTAACGTTGACAACTCCGTTTCTGCTACATCATCCAGCGAAGTCAACTGCTTCTTTGCACGAAGGTGATCGATGGATAAATTCGCGGAAATACGTGCTATCCAGGCACGGAATGACTTTTCAAACTGCAGCTCATCCGAAGCAACTCCTTTGAATTTATTGATACCTTTAAAAGCCCGTATAAAACACTCATTGGTCAGCTCTTCTGCATCGTATTCATTCTTCACATACCGGAGAACAATCGCTATGACATATCCGTAAAATTTTTTATATATGTATTCTTTGCCCCGCTCATCATCTTTCCGGACACAGGCATCCACGGCTTCCTCAAGGCTAAGGAAACGAAGCGTTTGCGTATGTCGGGAACGGTGACTCACGGCCGGGCTACCTTGAACGGATAGTAACTATCGTGTCTTAAATGAATGTCTTTGCATCAATCCCACAACCGGTTGTACCGCTATTGAATAGTGTATAAATTGTTCATTGCTTATCAAACGGTCCGAATGGGATAAATGCTACAGCGTATGACTTGTCCTCGCAACAAAAATCAGGCAAATTTTACTAAGTTTGCGCAAATTGATCAAAAACAAAAATGAGCAGCGTATTATCAGAACAGGAAATGCAGCGCCGGGAGGCACTTAACGCCCTGTATAAACTGGGAATAGACCCGTACCCCGCGGAAGCTTTTGAAGTAAATGTAACGACAAAAGATATCCGTGAGCATTATGAAAGAGACAAAATTAATTATAAAAATATCAGCATTGCCGGACGGATGATGAGCCGCCGCATTATGGGCAGCGCGTCTTTTTTTGAGCTGCAGGATGCAACCGGACGTATACAGGTATATATTACCCGTGACGAGCTGTGTCCGGGTGAGGACAAGACTTTATATAACACGGTTTTTAAGAAGCTCCTCGATATCGGGGATTTCGTCGGTGTACAAGGATATGTCTTCACCACGCAAACCGGTGAAATTTCCATCCACCTGCAACAGCTGACTGTACTCGCAAAATCACTGAAACCTCTTCCGGTGGTGAAAGAGGCGGACGGAAAAGTGTTTGATGCCGTGACCGACCCGGAATTCCGCTATCGCCAGCGTTATGTGGACCTGGTGGTAAACCCCCAGGTACGGAATACCTTTACAAAGATCAGTGCGATTAAAACTGCGATCCGGGACTTCCTGAATGAGCGTGGTGCACTGGAAGTAGACACCCCTGTATTGCAAAGTATTCCGGGTGGGGCTGCTGCCCGGCCGTTCATTACCCATCACAATGCATTGGATATCCCGCTATACCTGCGTATCGCCAACGAGTTGTACCTGAAACGCCTGATTGTTGGCGGATTCGACTGGGTTTATGAGTTCAGCCGGAATTTCCGGAACGAGGGTATGGATCGTACGCATAACCCCGAATTTACGGTACTCGAGTTTTATGTTGCTTACAAGGACTATCATTGGATGATGGACACCACGGAGCAGTTGTTTGAGAAGATTGCCATGGCCACCAACGGCAGGACCACACTGCAGGTAGGCGATCGTGAGATTAACTTTGCAGCTCCGTATAAACGCATCAGTATTTATGATGCGATCAAAGAGCATACCGGGTGTGATGTATCCGGGATGGATGAGCATGGCCTGCGTGATGTATGCCGGCAATTGCACATACCGGTTAACGAGACAATGGGTAAAGGCAAGCTGATCGATGAGATTTTCGGTGAGAAATGCGAACACCATTATATACAGCCTACATTTATTACTGATTACCCGGTGGAAATGAGCCCGCTTACAAAAAAGCACCGCAGCAAAGAGGGGCTGGTGGAACGTTTTGAGCTGATGATCAATGGCAAGGAACTGGCCAACGCATATAGTGAGTTGAATGACCCGATCGACCAGCTGGCCCGCTTCGAAGAGCAGTTGAAACTGATGGAGCGCGGCGATGACGAAGCCATGTTTATCGATTATGATTTTATCCGTGCATTGGAATACGGCATGCCCCCTACCGCCGGCATCGGTATCGGTATTGACCGCCTGGCAATGCTGATGACCAATCAGCCCAGTATACAGGATGTGTTGTTTTTCCCTCAGATGCGACCGGAAAAGATCGTAAAAGCCGCCTCCACGGAAGATTACGAAGCGATGGGAATACCTTCAGCATGGGTGCCGGTATTGCAGAAAATGGGCTTAACCACCATGGATGCCCTGAAAGAAGCGAATCCGAATAAGGTGTTTAATGATCTTGGTGGGCTCCGGAAAAAAATGAAGCTGGACATTCCGATGCCGGCAAAGGAGGATGTGCTGAAATGGTTTGAATAAACTAAAAAGGGAGTAGTCATATGATTCTCTCCCTTTTTGGTTATTTTTCAGAGGCCGGTATAAATTTCATGGAAAGAGAATTAACGCAATGGCGCGTATCCTTGGCGGTAAACCCTTCACCCAGAAATACGTGTCCCAAATGACCCTTACAATTTGTGCAAACAATCTCGGTGCGCCTTCCGTCTGCATCAGGTATTCTTTTAACAGCACCTTTTATCTCATCGTCAAAGCTCGGCCAGCCGCAATGTGATTCAAATTTGTCATCAGAGCGATATAACGGAGCATTGCAACGACGGCAGACATAGGTGCCTGCCTGCTTATTATGTAATAACTCCCCGGTAAACGGCCGTTCGGTACCCTTCTCCTCTATCACCCAAGCTTCTTCCCGGGTAAGCTTGTTGTAACCGGCAGGATCCGTGATAACGGTAACTGCCTGATCTTTTTTTACTTCCATCGTACTATGTTTATTATTTACTGATACATCCCCGGCCGGCTTCTTTCGCGGTTGAGCACATGCAAGCCAGATACTGCCACATACACAGCTCAGCATCAGCCAGGTTCCTTTTATCCATTTGTTTCTATTCATGATCTTTCAGCGTGTGTTTACCGGATTACCAACCATCCTCATGCAACCTTAGCCTGTTTCTGAGCTGATTGATCTCTTCCCGCATCAGTTTGACTTTATGCAGGAGGTGATGCATAGCATCGATTCCTTCTATATTAATATTCAGATCGCAATAAAGCCTTCTGAACTGCTCCAGATCGCTCAGCTGCTCATCCCTGATATAAGGCTTTTCGCGCTCGGTCACAATTTCAATGAGACCTTCCCTGTGCAGTGCATACACAAATTCCTGCTCAACCTGACACCGGACGCAGTAATCTGTTATAGATATCATCGCCTTTTTCATATTTGCCCTGTAGTTTGTTAACCTTCAAGTGCCTGCAATTGTTTAAATAATCGTGTTTGTTCTTCCGTAAGTCCTGACGGGATCTGTACCTGATAAGCGACAATCAGATCGCCGTAATGGCCTTCTTTCTTATATACCGGGAATCCTTTTCCCTTCAGGCGCACCTTGTTGCTGTTTTGCGTACCCGGTTTTACGGTCGCCTTTACTTTTCCCGACAGTGTATCAATCAATATTTCACCGCCGAGCACAGCGGTATACAGATCAATCTCTTTCGTCAGGTACAGATCATGCTTCAGTCGCTTGAATACAGGATCATCCGCAATGACGAAGGTAATGTACAGGTCTCCTGTCGGTCCATCGTTAACTCCCGCTCCGCCCTGGCCTTTCAACCGGATCTCCTGGCCGTTTTCCACACCGGCCGGAATGGTGATCCTGAGATTCTTTCCATTGACGGTGAGCGTATGCTTACGTGTTTCCGCCACGTCACGCAGATTTAAATGCAGCTCTGCATGATAGTCCTGTCCACGGAATCTCGCGCGTGTACCGCCGCCTGTACCTCCACCGAACATGGAAGCGAAAAACTCTGAAAAATCATTTCCTGAGGTGTATCCGCTGGTAAATGGCCGCTGACCGCCGAAGGGGTCTGCTCCGGTATATTGCCGGCCGGCCGACTGTGATCGCCTTGCCTGCTCAAAAGCATCAGAATGTTTCCAATCCTTACCGTACTGATCATACTTTTTGCGTTTTTCCGGATCGCTCAGCACTTCATTAGCCTCATTCAGCTCCTGGAACCGTTTCTGTGCTTCCTTGTCGTCCGGGTTCAGGTCCGGATGCAGCTTGCGGGCCAGTCTCCGGTAAGCCTTCTTGATATCATCCTGAGAAGCATTTTTGTCTACACCCAGTATGTTATAATAATCGATATAATCCATACTTTCAGTACCACATCTTTATCATGCCAATAATAACAAATATTCTGATCTTCATCAACAAAAAGCGGACCGATGCCGGCGGCGGCGGGGCAGGCATAATACGCAATAAAAAAGCGTTTCCGGGGTTTGAACGACCCGAAAACGCTTCTGTTATAGTCAGTGCCCGAAGGCCGTACGGTTAAGCGTGTACTTTGTTGAGCTCTTCGGCCATCGCTTCGCCGATCTCTGCAGGTGATTCAACAACCCGTATACCGCATTCACGCATGATTTTCATCTTCGCAGCGGCCGTATCATCAGATCCGCCCACAATGGCACCCGCATGACCCATGCGGCGTCCCGGAGGCGCGGTCTGGCCGGCGATAAAGCCTACTACAGGCTTGGTACCGTGTTCCCTTATCCAGTGGGCAGCCTCAGCTTCCATGCCGCCGCCGATCTCTCCGATCATAATGATACCGGCTGTTTCGTTATCGTTCATCAGCAACTCTACCGCCTCTTTTGTCGTAGTGCCGATAATAGGGTCCCCACCGATGCCGATCGCAGTAGTGATGCCCAAACCTGCTTTGACGGTCTGGTCTACCGCTTCGTAGGTCAGTGTGCCCGATTTAGACACAATGCCCACATTCCCTTTCTTAAATATAAACCCGGGCATAATGCCTATTTTCGCTTCATCAGCCGTAATAATACCGGGGCAGTTGGGGCCGATCAGCCGTGACTGTTTATCACTCAGGTACGATTTTACCTGGATCATATCCTTCGTAGGGATTCCTTCGGTGATACAGACAATAACGCCGATACCCGCCGCTGCAGCTTCCATGATGGCATCTGCCGCGAAAGCCGGAGGAACAAAAATAATTGAGACGTTAGCGCCGGTTTTATCCACCGCATCCTGGACGGTATTGAAAACCGGCCGGTCCAGATGGGTCTGCCCACCTTTTCCCGGTGTCACACCACCTACCAAGTTGGTGCCATATTCTATCATCTGCGATGCATGGTAAGTACCTTCGTTACCAGTAAATCCCTGCACAATTACTTTTGAATCTTTGTTGACTAGTACACTCATTAAATCCTGTTTTTGGTGCCGCAAAACTAATAATTTACATTGATAACTGGAAGCATAATTCACTTATCTTCTACAAGTGCGGTGACAATTGTATTATAAACACTTTTTTTCTAAGTTTGTGCCCCGGGTATCCAAGGGTGCCGATTTTTAAATTAAGATTCAAATATGTCAAACAAAGCAACGATCATTTATACCAAAACGGATGAAGCGCCGGCGCTGGCCACGTATTCCTTATTACCCATTGTACAGGCATTCACGGCATCATCCGGAATCCATGTGGAAACACAGGATATCTCCCTTGCGGCGCGTATCCTGACCGTATTCCCTGATTTCCTGAAAGAAGAACAACGCGTACCGGATGCGCTCTCTGCCCTGGGGGACCTGGCCCTGAAGCCCGAAGCAAACATCATCAAACTGCCCAATATCAGTGCTTCTGTACCGCAGCTGAAAGCGGCTATCAAAGAGTTGCAGGGAAAAGGTTATACCTTGCCGGAATACCCTGACGAGCCCAAAGATGAAAAAGAAAAAGAGATCAAAGCCAGGTATGATAAAGTGAAAGGCAGTGCGGTAAACCCTGTCCTGCGTGAAGGTAACTCAGACCGCCGCGCCCCGAAAGCCGTAAAAAACTACGTTAAAAAACATCCCCATAGCATGGGAGTATGGTCTCCGGACTCAAAGTCTCATGTGTCAACCATGAACAGTGGAGACTTTGCACACAATGAAAAGTCAACGACCGTTACCGGTGAAACGGATGTAAAAATTTCTTTCATTGATACGAACGGTAAAATCACCGTACTGAAAGAAAAAACCCATTTGCTGGCCGGCGAAATCATCGATGCAACTGTCATGAGCAAAAAGGCGTTGCTTCAATTCCTCCATGAGCAGATTGCTGATGCAAAAGAAAAAGGGGTTTTATTCTCCCTGCACATGAAGGCAACCATGATGAAGGTTTCCGATCCGATTATCTTCGGACATGCCGTACGGGCATTTTTCAAAAATGTATGGGAGCAGTTCGATGCCGATCTGAAAGCAGCCGGTGCCGATCCGAACAGCGGACTAGGAGCTGTGCTTGCAGCTCTTTCCAACCTGCCGGCAGAAAAGAAAGCCGCCATTGAGGCGGCCATACAGGACGCCCTGAAAAACGGGCCGGCAATCGCTATGGTCAACTCCGATAAGGGGATCACCAACCTGCACGTGCCCAGCGACGTCATTGTAGATGCCTCCATGCCTGCCATGATCCGCAGCTCCGGACAGATGTGGAATGCCGAAGGCAAACAACAGGACACCAAAGCCGTGATACCTGACAGCAGC
The DNA here is from genome assembly GCA_964546645.1 of uncultured Sphingobacteriaceae bacterium. Classification (GTDB taxonomy): domain Bacteria; phylum Bacteroidota; class Bacteroidia; order Sphingobacteriales; family Sphingobacteriaceae; genus A37T11. The sequence continues at coordinate 11,362 of CAZJKM010000047.1, read as the reverse complement.
TATGCCGGTGTTTACCAGGCTACTATCGAGTTCTGTAAGCAACATGGCGCATTTGACCCGACAACAATGGGTACTGTTCCGAACGTTGGGTTAATGGCGCAGAAAGCGGAAGAGTATGGTTCGCATGATAAAACATTTGAAATACCGGCAGATGGCACGGTACAGGTGACAGACGCAACCGGCAACGTCTTATTGGAGCACCAGGTAGAAGCCGGTGATATATGGCGGATGTGCCAGGTAAAGGACGCTCCGATCCGCGACTGGGTAAAATTGGTAGTTACACGCGCACGCCTTTCCGATACCCCGGCGGTCTTCTGGCTGGATGAGAACCGGGCACACGATGCGCAACTGATCAAAAAAGTAAATGCTTACCTACCGGAGCACGATACCAGCGGATTGGATATCCGGATCCTATCGCCGGTTGAAGCAACCAAATTCACCTTACAGCGTGTCAAAGAAGGAAAAGACACAATTTCTGTTACCGGTAACGTATTGCGTGACTATCTGACAGACCTGTTCCCGATCCTGGAACTGGGCACCAGCGCCAAAATGTTATCGATCGTACCCCTGATGAACGGCGGAGGCTTGTTTGAAACCGGAGCCGGCGGGTCTGCACCCAAACACGTGCAGCAGTTTATCGAAGAAGGACACCTGCGTTGGGATTCACTGGGTGAATTCCTGGCACTGGCAGTGTCGTTGGAACACCTTGGCAATAACTACGGCAACGCCAAAGCATTGGTACTGGCAGAAACACTGGACCAAGGTACCGGAAAACTGTTGGATAACCAGAAATCACCATCACGGAAAACCGGTGAACTGGATAATCGCGGCAGCCATTTCTACCTGGCCTTATACTGGGCGGAAGCACTGGCTGCACAGGAAAGAGATACAGACCTGAAACAACAATTTGCTGACATAGCTCAACAACTGGCGGCAAACGAACAGACCATTGTCAGTGAACTGAATACTGTTCAGGGTGCAGCGGTAGACATCGGCGGCTATTACTTTCCCGATGATGAGCTGGCCGGCAAGGCCATGCGGCCCAGCAATACCCTGAACCGCATTATTGCGAATCTATAACATACGTTAGAACAGGTTAAAAAGGGTTGTTCCAAAAGTATTGAATTCGTCACATCGGCTGGAGCAGTGTGAAGATGACGGCTGTTGAAACATCCCTTTTTTTCACACCAGCATGACGGAACGTATTCGTTTGTTGCCGGCAAAATGATTATCTTCGGATATTCGTTTATAGCTGCATGAGAGGGTTCCGTTTTTCAGAGTTTAAGCCTGCTGTGCTTCCGAAAGGGGGATTTGATGACCTGTTGAAACTTTTCACCCAATTGCTGAATTATACGTCCGGCGACGCTGCGGAAGCACTTGCCTGGCTGAATGAACTGGACAGACAGTATCGGCTGACGGGGGATAACTACGGCATCGGTGATTTCGTAAATGACCTCAAAGAGAAAGGTTATCTTACTGAAAATCCGGCTGACGGCAGGATAAAGATTACGCCGAAAACGGAGCAGACGATCCGAAAATCGGCCCTCGAAGAGATTTTCGGGAAACTCAGAAAATCCGGCAAAGGCAATCATAGCAGCCGTATTTCGGGGCTGGGAGAAGAGAAGAATGCAGACCGGCGGGAATTCCGGTATGGTGACAGCCTGGATCAGATCGACGTTACGGCATCTATCCATAATGCCCAGATCAATCACGGAATCAACGATTTTATACTTACGGAACGTGATCTGGAAGTAGAGGAAAAGGATTACAAAACCCTGACATCCACTGTCCTGATGATCGATATCTCACACAGTATGGTCCTCTATGGGGAAGATCGCATCACGCCGGCAAAGAAAGTTGCGATGGCCCTGGCCGAGCTCATCAGCACACGTTACCCGAAGGATACCCTGGATATCGTGGTATTCGGCAATGATGCGTGGCCTATCACCATTAAAGACCTTCCCTATCTGCAGGTTGGCCCTTACCACACTAACACACTGGCCGGTCTGGAGCTGGCGGCCGATTTGCTGCGGCGAAGGAAAACACATAATAAACAAATCTTCATGATCACGGATGGTAAACCTACCTGCCTCAAAGAGAACGGACGCTATTACAAAAACAGTGTGGGGCTTGACCGTAAAGTAGTCAGCAAAACCCTGAACATGGCTGCACAGTGCAAAAGAATGCGTATTCCCATCACTACGTTCATGATTGCCAAGGACCCTTATTTACAGCAGTTCGTCCGGCAGTTTACCCAAACCAACGGAGGCAAGGCTTTTTATAGTTCCCTGAACGGACTTGGCGAATATATTTTTGAAGATTATATCCGGAACAGAAGGCGGACGGTTAGGTAGGATTGGTGGATTAATGGATTAGTTGATTGGTTGATTGGTTGATGGGTGGGTTTTCAAACATGATGTACATATTATTTATATGAAGAATAAGATAAAGACGCTTGGGGAGTTGAAGGCTTCGGACTATACTCCGAAGAGTATTAAAGATGAGTTAAGGGCGAACCTGATCCGGATGTTACAGAAGGATGAAGCCGGATTTAAAGGTATCCATGGATACGATGAGACCGTCATCCCCGAGCTGCAGACCGCTATCCTGTCGAGACACAACATCCTGTTGCTGGGTTTGCGCGGACAGGCTAAAACACGTATTGCACGCCTGCTGATCCATTTACTGGATGAATATATACCGTATATTGAAGGAAGTGAGCTTTTTGATGATCCGTTGCATCCCATATCCTGGTACGGCAGGAACGAAATAGCACAAAGGGGTGACGAGACACCGGTTGCCTGGCTACACCGAAGCGAACGGTATACGGAAAAGCTGGCTACACCGGATGTAACCGTTGCGGACCTGATCGGCGATGTCGATCCGATCAAGGCTGCTACCCTGAAATTAACGTATAACGATGAACGGGTTATCCATTTCGGACTTATTCCGCGCGCACACCGGGGCATTTTCGTGATTAATGAGCTGCCGGATCTGCAGGCACGTATACAAGTGGCTCTATTTAATATGCTGCAGGAAAGAGACATCCAGGTACGCGGCTTTAAGCTCCGCCTGCCACTGGATATTCAGTTTGTGTTTACTGCCAACCCGGAGGATTATACAAACCGCGGCTCTATCGTTACTCCGCTAAAGGACCGTATCGAAAGCCAGATACTTACTCACTATCCGAAATCCATCGAGATATCAAGAGCCATTACTTTTCAGGAAGCACGACTGACCGACGAACAAAAGAACGGTGTAGAAACAGACGGACTGCTGAAAGACCTGGTTGAACAGGTGGCTTTTGAAGCCCGTAAAAGCGAATATATTGACCAGAAATCCGGCGTATCCGCCCGCCTTACCATTGCGGCCTATGAAAATCTGGTCAGCACTGCCGAACGGCGCATGCTGATCAACCGTGAGAAAAGGGCTATTGCACGGGTGGCAGATCTTGCCGGGATCATCCCTGCCATTACCGGCAAAGTCGAACTGGTATACGAGGGGGAACTGGAAGGACCTGTACACGTTGTCATCCGGCTCATTAACAGTGCCATCAAAACTATCTTTACACAGTACTTCCCTGATCCGGAGAAAGCAAAGAAAGGCAAAACCGGCAATGTATACCAGCAGGTAATCGACTGGTTTACGGCCGGCAATAAACTGGACCTCACAGACACGCTCACGCAGGACCACTATAAAAAGTCTCTCCAACAGGTAACCGGTCTGAACGATCTCGTCGGACAATTACATCCCAACCTGAGTGAAAACCAGCATTTGCTCCTGATGGAGTTTGTGCTGCACGGACTGGCGGAATATTCACAGTTGGGCAAAAATTTCCTGAACGGCGGATTTGCCTTTTCAGACATGCTGGGCAGCCTGTTCAGCGGAGACTTTACGGATGACGAAGAAGACTTCGGCTAATTTCTCTCTTTATTAAATACTACGGCCGCTTTATTCTATCTAATACTTTTTGAGATATCGGTAGTTGGTATAGGGGGTAATTGTTTTATGCTATCGACTATTTGATAATGGTAAAGGGCGTAATTATTGGCTGCTGGCAAAGTAAATGTAACACGACCGTCTTTGTCTACCTCTGAGACGGTATGCTTACCCTGGCCCAACATGGCTTGTAGTCTCACTTTTTTACCCGCCGGTAACCAGGTCTGTACAGCATGGCTTACCTCTTCGTTGCGCTCCCTGATGACCAGCAAATAGCCCTGTTCACCCTGAATAAGCTGCAAGCCTCCCCGAGAAGGGATCGCCGTATTACCCTCACCCTTAATAGACTGGAAGCCTGTCCATGACGAACCGGAAGGTTCCTCACCGATCGGAAATATTTGACCGGCATGCATGTCGGTTTGCAAAGCCACGTATTTTTTGATAACCGGTGTAATGCTGAAGGCTTCTTCGGGTAATCCGGTTGCCTCCATCCAGGCCAATGGCTGGGCCATCATGGTTAGTGCAAATTCATATTCAAAACTTACGGTGGATGGGGCAAGGAGATCATCCTCGGCATATTTATCTTTATTTCTAAAATTATTCAGAAATTCTATCTGCAGGTTTTGTGCGGGCACGTACCTGGACAGCATCCATAAATTCCGCAAGGTCCAGTAAGGATAATAACTTCCAAAGTCGGTATACCGGTTTTCCAGAAATATATTACCATACTCATTAAAATAATGATAACCATATCTTTTACCAGCGGTTACGTCCAGGTTAAAAACAGCCTGGTTATGGGTTACCTTCATGATGGTATCCAGCATTTTGCGCATGTTAATGTCGCTCTGCTTATCCAAAACCTGGACGCCATCAATCTTAAACGTCCGGATACCATATTTCTGATATAAGCTGATCAGCGCACCTGCATCATCCCGCCAGTGGACATAACTACTGTCCTGGCTGGGATTAAACCATACACAAACTTCTACACCCAGCTTTTTCCCCAAAGCTACCAACGGACCCAGGCCATCAGGAAATTTAGTCCTGTCAGGCTCCCAATAATCGCGCCTCTTCCAGATTCCCTCAAAACTTCCTTTCGCCAGTGCAGAAGCTGCCGAACGGCCGGTTTGCCAGCCATCGTCCAGCTGGAAATGAGTAATACCCAACCGGTGGGCAGCAGTGATTTCATTCAGGCTAAAATCCAGGCCAATCTTCTTATCCTGACTACGATCACCCCAGGTGTTCAATAAGACCATGTTATCACGGCCCGGCAGATGGGTCCGCAGGTTTTGCTGATAGGTACGCAGCGCCTGGAGTTTACCTAATTTCCCGTTGGCGGTTACCCCGGTTACAAAGCCATAGCAGCGTACCCACTCCTCTTCGCTGATGTCCTGTGGCAGTACACCGATACCAGCAGCCTGCACCGTTCCCCAGCGAGCCAGAAAATCAAAACCCGGGTAGGCCAGCTGCGCCTCGGCAGTAGGCGCTTCCTTTAAAATGAAAAAACCGTGGTCGCCCAGCACCTCGTCAATAAACAACAGGTTTCCCTTCATACGGCTTTCGCCGTTGTACAGCAGTTGCTGATACTCCTGTACTAAATTGTTTCTCCGGTCTGTAACATCAAAAAACTCAACAGCATTCAACCTCCAGTGTTTACCCGGTAAGGCAAGGTTTTCAATGATCGGAGCAACTGCCCTGGCATCATGAACAGCTTCAATTTTTTCAATATTGCGCAGATCTCCCACATTCAGGTTCGTTGATGCCCATCTGGCCGCTATGGAACCCTTTAAATAAAAATCACAGGCGATCGCGGGACTGTTCGGATAGATTCTGAAGACCCGTCTTAGCTGAAGATTCCCAAACTTAACGTCAACCCGCGCCTTTAAATAAGCCGGGGTAATTGCCGTGGCTGCTACTTCTTCCACCTCCAATGTTCCGCTTTCGGCCTTATCTGTGCCAGGTAAAATGCAGTCCGGCTTGTTTCCGTTAAGGAGCCAGATCCGATTACTCTTTTTATTCGTAATTTGTGTACTGATCAGGTCGCCATTATTCCAGTGATAACTTCGGCTTAAATAATCATTTTCCAGGGTCAGCACATTATTGACCAATACGGCTTTGCAGTTTGATAGTTCTTTGAGTGTACGTACCTGAGCATAGCCCATAACTGAAGTAAGAGCGAATACAGATAGTAATAAAAGAGGTACACAATACCGTTTATTCAGTTTAGTTTTGACTGATATAATTACCGGAAATAGCATTATAAATCTGTTTAGTATGTATCCCACCTCAACTTACGGTGTTTCAATTTGTATTGAAATAAAAAAAGGAAATGCCGGATTAGCTGCATTTCCTTTACGTACCGCGGGCCGGGGTCGAACCGGCACGATCGTGAAATCATTGGTGTTTGAGACCAACGCGTCTACCAATTCCGCCACCGCGGCATTATCCCCGATCGCCGGGGCTGCAAATGTATTTATTAATTACGCAACGGCAAAAAAAAGTTTTTTTTAGTCGGGAGCCGATAGCCAGTCACCAATCAACTAACAAACTAATCAACCAATCCCCATCGCCTTCAGGATATCATTACCCAAAACAAAAACCATCAGGGCCACGATAATCACAAAGCCGACAATCTGGGCTTTTTCCATAAACTTATCGCTGAGCGGTTTGCCTTTGACCATTTCAACCAGCAGGAAAACAGCATGACCTCCATCAAGAGCAGGTATGGGCAACAGGTTCATCATCGCCAGTGCCATAGAAAGCAGGCCAACCAAGCTCCAGAATTTGACCCAGTTTACTTCAGAACCGAACATCCGGGCAATGCCGACCGGTCCTGCCAGCGCCTTCCTGGGATTGACCTCACCCTTTATCACTTTGCCGATACCTTTGGCATTGGTTGCCAATGACTCCCAGGCTTTGGCCGCCCCTACCGGCAATGCGGCCCAGAAACCATACGTGATCCGCTCGTACAGCTTAGACTCATTGGTGTGTAAATGAAAACCCAGTACAGCGCTGTCTGGCACCTTGACCTGCAGCGGAACTTCCTGCCCAGCCCGGTACACGAGCATGGTAATGCTATCTCCCTTATGTGCCTGCAGTGTGGTGCGCAACTGGTCCCAAAACAACAACGGTTCGCTGTTCAATTGCAAAATGCTGTCTCCTTGCTGTATGCCGGCTTTCTCAGCCTCGCTTCCCGGCTGTACACCGGCAACGCCCAGAATACCTACCCTGGGTTCGACAAACTGCTCGATACCCTCATCAGCTACCATATTCAATACATCAGAAGGAACGGTCAGGTACTCTTTTTTTCCGTTGCGTTCTACTGTCAGCGTAACATTGCCAAGTAATACTTTAGAACTTAACAATTCCTCAAAGCGAATGACTTTCTGCCCATCTATCTCCAGTATCTTATCACCGACCTGTATCCCTATGGATTTGCCGATCACACCGGGTACCACACCATCTGTCAGCCTGTCATTGCTTCTATAGGGATCCCCGTACTTCAGCGTCAGCATCCAGAAAATAAAAATGCCCAGTACGATATTGACAATGATACCACCCAACATCACGATCAGGCGCTGCCAGGCAGGCTTTGAACGGAACTCCCAGGGCTGCGGTGGTCCTGCCAGCTGGGCAGTATCCATGGATTCGTCGATCATGCCGGCAATTTTTACGTATCCGCCCAATGGCAGCCATCCTATGCCATATTCGCAGCCTTTATACGTAAACTTAAAAAGTTTTACACCCCAGGCATCAAAAAAAAGGTAAAACTTCTCCACCTTAATTCCAAAGGCCCTGGCAGCCATAAAATGTCCCAGCTCATGTAAAACAATTAAAATAGACAATCCCAGTAAAAACTGGCCTATCATGATCAAAACATCCATTCTTCCTTTTTATGTTAGATATATTTTCGCATAATTTGTTACGGTTTGTTCCGCTATCTGCCGTCCTTCTGCATCGGTATCCACGTAATCCTGCAGTGTCGGAATGGCTATCCGCGTAGCTTTTGCCATGGCTTCAGCAATGACGTCACTCATGCGCGGAAAGCTGATCTCCCTGTTCAAAAATGCTGCCACTGCCACTTCATTGGCAGCATTCAGCACACATGGCAGGTTGCCACCCTCCCGAAGAGCGGTGTAAGCTAAATCCAGATTACGAAAGTTGGCCCTATCGGGCTCGCTGAAAGTAAGCTCGGGATAATCGAGGAAGCTGAAGCGTTTAAACCCATTTGCCGCACGTTGCGGATAACTGAGTGCATACTGGATGGGAAGTCTCATGTCCGGCAGTCCGAGTTGCGCCTTCATCGACCCGTCTTCAAACTGCACCATGCTGTGTATAACAGATTGTGGATGGATAATTACTTCGATCTGGCGTGCTTCCAGGCCGAACAGCCATTTGGCTTCGATCACTTCCAACCCTTTGTTCATTAATGACGCGGAGTCGATGGTGATTTTACGGCCCATTACCCAATTCGGATGTTTCAGCGCTTCTTCCGGCGTTACACGATGCAGAAAAGCGCTGTCCCTGTTTCTGAAAGGGCCTCCCGAAGCGGTAAGATATATCTTCTCTACCGGATTTGCCTGTTCACCCGCCAGACATTGGAAAATGGCAGAATGTTCCGAATCTACCGGCAGCAGGTTCACCCGGTGCCGCTGTACCAGATCCATCACCAGTTGTCCGGCCACGACCAATGTTTCTTTATTCGCCAGGGCTACGTCTTTACCGGCTTTGATAGCCGCAATAACCGATTCAAGGCCAGCGTAACCAACCAGTGCCGCCAATACCATATCCACATCAGGCTGTTGTACAACGTCGGTCAACCCGCTTTCCCCACTCCATACCTCGATGCCTAAGGGCACCAATGCTGCGGCTACAGCAGCATAGTGGGATTCATCGGCAATCACCACCCGTTTTGGCCGCCAGAACATAGCCTGGCTGATCAGCAGATCGGCATTCCGGCCCGCAGTCAGGGCGACAACATCAAACTGATCAGGGTGTGCGGCGATGACGTCGAGGGCCTGTGTACCGATACTGCCGGTAGAGCCCATAATGGCTATACTCTTTTTACTCACTTGATGTATTCTCCCAACTGATCCGCAATAGCCCGGTTATTTGCCAGTCGCGGTAACTTGTTCTGCCCCCCCAGCTTGCCTTGCGAACGCATATAATTTACAAAAGTATGCTTTTTCATCGGACGGATGATGAGCGGCTGTAATATCTTTCCCTCTATCAGGTCGAAGTAATAACTGTTCTTTTTCTGAAGAGCGTGGTCTACTTCCGTTCTGAAAGTGTCCAGGTTATCCGGTTCTGCATCGAATTCAATAAACCACTCGTGGTAGGGCAGCTGGCCTTCCGGAGGGTTCACCTGAGGAGCAACGGTGAACTCATTGATACCTATTCCATATCGGTTCGCCACGGATAGCAGCGCACTTTCTACCTCCTCGCCGATCACATGCTCGCCGAAGGCCGATATAAAATGTTTAATACGTCCTGTAACCAGCAGGCGATAAGGGTTGATGGAGACAAACTTAACTGTATCTCCCATGTTATACGCCCATAACCCGGCTGTGTTGCTCAGAATAAGGACGTAGTTAACATTGATTTTTACATCGGCAAGACGTAGCCGCGTCGGACTGTCTTTATAAAATTCATCTGCGGGGATAAATTCATAAAAAATTCCCGAATCCGGTAACAGCAGCATTGCCTTTTCTTTCTGAGAATCCTGGAAGGCAATAAAACCCTCTGATGCCGGATATAGTTCCACCGAGTCGATTTTTTTGCCGATCACTTCTTCCAATCGGGCCCGGTATGGCTCAAAATTAACCCCACCATAAACAAACAGACTGAAATTCCGGAAAATATCTTTGATTTTTTTGCCTCCGGTCTTTGCAGAAAGCCGGTCAAAGTACATCTGTACCCAGGGAGGTATGCCTGAAATGAGTCGCATGTCCTCTTTCAGCGTTTCGTCCACAATCGCATCCACCTTTGCCTCCCAGTCTTCCATACAATTAATTTCGTATGACGGAAGCCTGTTGCGTTGCAGGTAAGCCGGCACATGGTGAGCGGTGATTCCCGAAAGGCGCCCTACATTCAGTCCGTTCTTCCTGGCGAGTATCGGGCTTCCCTGTAAAAAGATCATTTTCCCGTCAACAAACGACGCGTTACCGGTTTCACGGATATAACAAAGAAGAGCGTTTCTCGCTGCCTTGATATGTTCCGGCATGGAAGCTTTAGTGAGCGGTATGTATTTAACGCCGGACGTAGTGCCGGATGTTTTTGCCAGGTATAAAGGCTTGCCGGGCCATAACACGTCCTCCTCCCCTGCCACCATCCGGTCAACATACGGACGGAGTGCTTCATAGTCACGCACCGGGACCTGTCGTTTGAAATCTTCGTACGAATGAATATGACTGAAGTCGTGATCACGACCGAAAGCAGTTTTTTTAGCGGACGCGATCAGGTTACTGAATACCCGTTGCTGTGCACCTAACGCATCGGTTCGCCAGCGGTTTATTTCTTTCTCTACTATCCGTGCGTATAATTTACTTAACGCAGCTTTTATTCCCATCTATGTATCTCAGATCAGATTTTTAATTACTTCAGGATCGTCATCACCCCGATATTCGCTCATCATACGCCGATACGCTACCGCCATCGCTACACTTGAGAGCGGAACGACCAGAAACGAATTGACCAGGCTAAGCCCGGTGGATATTACCGGATACCCCCTGTAATTAAAGTATACGTATAACAGGTGCAAAATGGCAAAAAAGCCCAGAAGAAGCAATAGTTTTGTTAAATTTCCTTTCGTAATGGCCAGGCTTAGACGAATGGACTTCAGCGATTGCTCATGCCGGTCGATGATAAAAAACGGGTAAAAGGCAATACGTACCATGATCAGCAGAAGGCATAAAAACGCCAATGCCGTTGGCATATCAAATGCCAGGCTTTTAGGTATCCCCACAAACTTAACTGCTATGTATACCAACGGATACAAAATGGCCTGAACGGCAAAAAACAGCACAAAAGCAATGATACCGATCACCAACGCTGCCAGGAAAAACCGCAATACATCCATCCAGGAAGGTATCGAATCTTTCACGTACACCTCTTCAGTCTCCTGATCCAATATAAGCAGTGTGTATTTAAATAATGTTAACTGAATACCAAAGTATACCAGCACGAACAACAGCGCCATAAAAATGCTGAGTGCCTGATGCACTTCACTGAAGTAAAAAGCCAGTATCCCGGAAGCATTGGAAGTCAGAAAGAGCAAAAAACAAAGACCGGCGATGGAAAAATATTGTCGTTTGAGCACTTCCCACGCACTGCTAATCACATCCTGCACAATAAATGTGCTATCCTTTAAAAAGCGGATCATCAATAAACCTGAAATCAGCGACAAAGATACTAAAAGTAAAGA
>CAZJKM010000046.1:18857-20455 GCA_964546645.1 uncultured Sphingobacteriaceae bacterium | reverse complement strand
TTCATCAGCTACGGCGGTTCCTCACTATGGAGTTTCACGATACTGCTTTTTATCCTGATCAAGTTTGACTCGAACAGGAAAGGGGTGGTGTAATTGATTTGAAGATGTTAGAATTTGAAAATTTGAAAATGAGCATTCCCGGAATCTTCAAATTTTCAAATTCTCAAATTAAATAAACTTCTTCCTCAGAATGCCGTACAGTTTCTCTGCAGCCTGCTGCTTGGAAGCCCAGTTATTTTTCTCTGCATAATTTTTCTCCAGGAAGGCCTGCGCATCTGCAAAATTATCAAACCGGTTCAGCAATTCAATCGCTTCGCTGTAAGCCAGACTATAGCCATTAAACAGATCCCTTATAAACAACAGTTTATCATTCAGGCTAATCGCAGTCTTGAGATCTGAGACCCGCTGAGGGGGCTGTTGGAGCGGTGCTGAGGGGGCCTGATAATACGATCCTGCCTGCTGGGTTCTTTGGGCTGACAAACGTTCATTCAGCGTTAAAGGACGCGAAGGTGGTTCGTCCGGTATGGTTACTTCCTTCTTTTCGATCTGCACCTCCTGAACTACCGGGTCTTCTTCATCGGCCACTGCTTCTTCTACCCCTTCTTCATCCTGATGGGCTTCTACCGATTCAGCCTTATCAGGCTCCTCACCGCGATCGTCCTCGTTATCACTTTCTACCTCATCCTGCTCCCCGGCTGGTTCATCCTGTGCTGCCTCCACGGTATCCCGCCCTGCTGACTGTTCTTCCTGCTCTGTCTGGTCTTCCCCATCACGCTGCCCGGAATCCTCATCACCCTTGTCCTCTTTCTCCGGTTTTTCTGCCGGCACTACTGTCGCCGGTGTGAAGATGGTCTCCTCAACCGGTTCAGGATTTACTTCCGGTAGTCCCTCATCAGCAGCAACACCTGCCACACCGGTTTCCTGCTCAGCAGCGGTCTTTCCTGTGTCAGCAGTCTCCTGATCACTGCTGATCAGTTTGTTCAGTATACTTACATGACTGGCAAAATAACTGGCATTGGCTTCAAAAAGCTCTGTTTCCAGCTTTCCCTCCCTTTCATCTCCTTTTGTTAGCAATTCATGCTGAGCTTTCAGTTCGTCCAGCAGCTCTCCGATTCTCTTTAAAAGTTCGTCTTTTGTAATCATGCAATTATAACGTTGTATGTTTGTATATGTTTCAATCAGGCATCGCATCTGATGTTCCTGTCACCATCGTAAAGGTACAAAATAACCGTACACCAGCCAACGATTGTGAAGAATATCCGCCGTTTCCGTATCTGATACCTCATATTTTCCCTATATTTACACCAAACCTGTCACATCAGTTTAACTTTTATCTGACATGCATACACATCCATCATCCCCAGGCGCCCGGTTCCGGGAGGCACTCCGGCAGGAAAAGCCCCTGCAGGTCATCGGCACCATCAATGCGAACCATGCATTACTGGCTTCACAGGAAGGATTCAAAGCCATTTATCTTTCCGGGGGGGGCGTGGCAGCGGGATCGTTAGGTGTACCGGATCTGGGCATTACCACACTGGAAGATGTGGTCATCGATGTCAACCGGATTACCAACGTCTGTGATACGCCCCTGTTGGTGG
>CAZJKM010000046.1:15293-18847 GCA_964546645.1 uncultured Sphingobacteriaceae bacterium | reverse complement strand
CGATCACCCCATCTTCCGAGTATCTTTGAGCATAAGCTATTGCGAACATGTGTCCCACGATGAAATTATCCATGACGCTAACAAACCCCACAAGCTCCACGTTTTCCCGGTAAGACTCAAGCAGAGATTGACGAACCAAGATGTAGTCATCGATGTCAACCGGATTACCAACGTTTGTGATACGCCCCTGCTGGTGGACGCGGATACTGGTTTCGGATCGTCGGCCTTCAATATTGCACGAACCGTGAAAACACTGATTAAGGCCGGAGCAGCAGCCATCCATATAGAAGACCAGGCAGGTGCCAAACGCTGCGGCCACCGCCCGAATAAGGAATTAGTGGGTAAGCAGGAAATGGCGGACCGCCTGAAGGCGGCTGTTGATGCGCGGACCGATGATCAGTTTGTGATCGGTGCCCGAACCGATGCGCTGGCCGGCGAAGGACTGGAACGGACGTTGGAACGGGTAGCTGCTTATGCGGATGCCGGAGCGGATTTTATTTTTGCAGAGGCCGTAAGTGATCGCTCCCAATATCGGCAGTTTGCTGCGGCTTCCGGACTACCGGTGCTCGCCAATATCACGGAATTCGGTATGACACCGTTGTGGACGATCGACGAACTGCGCGACGCCGGCGTGGATATCGTACTGTATCCGCTATCGGCTTTCCGGGCCGCTAACAAAGCGGCACAACTGGTATACCGGCATGTCCGCCGCGACGGCACGCAGCAGCAGGTGATTGACCGGATGCAGACCCGGCAGGAACTGTACGAAAGCATTGGCTATTACGACTATGAACAAAGGCTGGATGCGCTGTTTGCACAGCAAAAACAATCATAACCATGAGCACGAACGAAACGAACTCCCAAACAGTCTTTAAGCCTAAGAAATCAGTAGCCCTCTCCGGCGTGGCCGCAGGCAATACGGCCCTCTGTACCGTGGGGAAAAGTGGCAACGACCTGCATTACCGGGGGTATGACATCCTGGACCTCGCTGTAGGGGCTGATTTTGAAGAAGTAGCCTACCTGCTGATCCACGGCGAACTGCCTAACCAGGTACAGCTGAACGCTTATAAAACCAAACTCCGGTCGCTGCGCGGCCTGCCGGTTATTGCGCGTCATATGCTGGAACAACTGCCGGCTGCCTCGCACCCGATGGATGTCCTGCGGACGTATACCTCGGTACTCGGGACGCTCTACCCGGAAAAGGAGGAGCATCCACTGGCGGAAGCCCGGGAAATCACCGATAAATTGTTGGCCTCGTTTTCCTCTGCCCTGCTTTATTGGCATCACTATACGCAAAACGGCCGACGGATCGATGTGGAAACTGATGATGACAGCATCGGAGGCCATTTCCTGCATCTGCTGCACGGCAAACCGGCACCCGAATCGTGGGTGAGGGCCATGCATATCTCATTGAATCTGTATGCCGAGCATGAATTCAATGCGTCCACCTTTACAGGAAGAGTAATCGCCGGTACCGGGTCAGACATCTACTCTTCCATTACCGGCGCTATCGGTGCGTTGCGCGGACCGAAGCACGGCGGTGCCAATGAAGTGGCGTTTTATATACAAAGCCGCTACAAAGATCCGGATGAAGCCGAAGCGGATATCCGGAAGCGGCTTGAACGCAAAGAAGTGATTATTGGTTTCGGCCATCCGGTATATACCATTTCTGATCCCAGGAATGAAGTGATCAAACGTGTCGCGAAAGAACTGTCGGAGGAAGCGGGCGATCTGCGCCTGTTCGGCATCGCGGAGCGGCTCGAGACACTGATGTGGGCTGAGAAAAAAATGTTCCCGAACCTGGATTGGTTTTCGGCCGTCTCCTACCACCTCATGGGTATCCCCACCCTGTTCTTTACGCCGTTGTTTGTCATCTCCCGTGTAACCGGTTGGAGTGCTCATGTCATGGAACAGCGGCAGGATGGCAAAATCATCCGGCCCGGAGCCAATTATACAGGTCCGGAAAACAGGGAGTTTGTACCGATTGGTCAGCGCTCTTAACGGCGTTGATAAAAATACAGATAGGTGGGTAACCCTAAAGCCCTTTCGCTGAGTGTATAGTAGCCCGATCCGTCCATTGAAAAGGCAATTGTCTCTCCTTGCGGTTCCGGCTTATAAGGCAGTTTTTGCCCGGGCCTCGCCAACATTTTCAGCGTGGTTTCGCCAGGCAGGCGTTTCCAGTAAAATACTTCCAGCAGATTTTTGATCAGTATTTCGGAGCCATCCGGGGAGATATCCGCCGCGGTGATAAATGTATAAGGCAGATCTCCCTTCTTCCGCAGCAGCAACGTATCACCCGGCTGATCCGGCAGGTGTGTTGCATAAATACCCGCGCGCAGATCACGCTTGCTGATCAGGTAAAGGGTCGCCTCAGCCGCGTCATAAAACAATGCCTCCGCATCACGTGGTCCATCTTCATACTTCATGACGTAGCTGCGGATGGCAGCACTGGCAATCGTATCTGCGTACACGGTTGTTCCGCTTGCCCGTACAACAGGCTCCCTGAACGCATGGAGCTCCACAAACGGGTGACGGGCAAGATTATCGCCCATATCTCCTACCAGCAAATAGTTTTCCCCGTTTTTCGTCATCCGGCCCATATCTTCCCAGTCGCGGGCTGCCACGCCTTCCAGGTAATAAGTGGCCCGTAACCGGGCTGCATGATCCAGCAGAAATATCCGCGCCTTATCGCCGCTATCATTATGTACCCATAAAAATCCCGGATTAACGGCCGAGGCAATGATGCCCGAAGCCTCGCTGATCGACGGATCGGTAACCTTCCCGCGGGCCTTGCCGGGAAGGAAAGCCGGCCCATCCTTCCCGGCAAAGGCAATACATAACAATAACAGGCAAAAAGCAAGGATAAACGGCTTCCGTTTCTTCATCCTGCTAAGGTCGTGGATTTTTTGCGGACCGTCAATGGATTGGCTTTTATCATTATCTTTGTTCCCATGCTTCTAACGCTTCTTTCCTTTCTGTTAGTTTGTAGTCTCCCCCTCCAGGATACCGTGAAGGTGCTTAATCCTGATTTTGAGACCAGGCTGGATCATATTTACCGCCATAGCGTCAAGACCGTCACGGTGGCCGAACTGAAAAAGATGGATAAAAAGGGTGTGTTTATTCTGGACACACGGGAGGAAGATGAATTTGACGTAAGTCACCTGAAATTTGCCCGGCATGTGGGATATATCTGGTTTGACATGCGCAGCGTGTATAATATTCCCAAACGATCTACCATTATCGTCTATTGCGCCGTCGGCAACCGTGCGGAACGCATCGGCGAAAAACTGCTTAAAGCCGGTTACAAACACGTATATAACCTGTACGGAGGGATCTTTGAATGGATCAACCGGGGAAATCCCGTTTACACTTCCGATATGGTACAAACCTCCGAAATCCATGGCTATAACAGGCATTGGGGTAACTGGCTGACACGGGGGGCAAAGGTTTTTTAGTGGATTGGTTAATTGATTGATTAGTCTTTATCCGTTGCGACGAACGAAAGGCGCACAGCAAAAAGCAAGAACAATAATGGAAGCTCCTGAACTGATAAC
>CAZJKM010000046.1:0-15193 GCA_964546645.1 uncultured Sphingobacteriaceae bacterium | reverse complement strand
CGAAAGGCGCACAGCAAAAAGCAAGAACAATAATGGAAGCTCCTGAACTGATAACAACAGCAGATGGTTCAAATACCCTGTATCATGCGCAAATCGGCGAACATTACCATTCTATGCATGGAGCCGTGCAGGAAAGCCGGCATGTGTTTCTCAAGGCAGGGTTACAGTACTTTCTGAAGCGGCAGGCGGTAACACAGGCAGCCGTACTGGAAGTCGGATTCGGCACGGGACTAAACTTTCTGTTAAGTGCAGAGCATTGCCTGCAGAACGGTGCCGGACTGCGTTACTGCGGTATTGAGGCGTATCCGCTGAGCAATGATATCATACGTACAACGGGTTATGAGGGCTATGTCCGTGCGTCTCTATGGGATTCTTTCACCGACCTATACACCATATCTTTTCATCAGTCTGTGCAGATAACCTCCTCCATCAGCCTGGAAGTACATCCCTGTAAAGCACTGGAATTTAGTCACCAACAGCTATTCGACGTTTTGTATTTTGATGCCTTTGCATCGGTTCACCAGCCGGAGATGTGGAACGACGAAACCCTGTCGCACGTAAGCCGTTTTCTGAAGCCGGGCGGTGTTTTTGTCACCTATGCGATTACCGGGAAGCTCAAAAGAAGTTTGAAAGCGCTGGGCTTTTCCATCGAAAAATTACCCGGTGCCCCGGGTAAGCGGGAGATGTTACGGGCAATTAATTTTTCTTAATTTCCATTTTTTCAGCAAAATGGTCGCAGTAGTCCCTCAGGTCGCCGATCACTGCTTCTGCCAGTTTATCACCACCGGATGCACGGATAAAACTATCGCCCATCGTTTGTAGTGTTTCATAAAAAAAGCGCTTCATTTCATCCAGCGGCATATCCTTTGTCCACAAGTCAATCCTCAGGGAGTTTTTATAGTGATGATCCCATAGTGCCAGGATCAGCGCCTTTGCCGGAAGGGCTTCATTGTTGTCGCCATCCGTGGATTCCCAGGTGATTTTTTCAGGAACGTTCCCTTCATCCAGTTCAATAGTCAGTTTTATTTCTGCTTTTTTCATGTTATACACAGTCTTTAGTCGGTAGTCAACAGTCTTCAGTCGATAGCCTACACTTATCTTTAAATTATCAAATCTTTAAATTGATCAATCAGTTCAGTATCAGTATTATCAATATTACAAAGGCTGTAAAGAACGTTTCAGCCAGCCAAATCCGATTCAGGCTACGCAGCATAAAGCGGAAAAACAGGTCGGCCGCAACTACCGTAATGAGCAGCACAGCCAGCCACAGGCCCGTGCCGAGGGTCAATGCGCCGTCGGTCCACTGCCATCCAATCCAAAGCAGCAGTGCCGCTGACAACATATTAAGGGGTGTTATCCGCATCCGCTCTTTCATCGGCACCTGTTTATTTGAACCTACCAGACGGCCGTTTCGGCTTTGCGGATTTATTTTTTCCGCGCTCTCCGGTTTGCTTCCGGGGCTGATTCGTTTTCTGGTTCGCCTGTTTTTTTTCGTGGAAGGCACCTTTAAATTCCGGGTTTTCCTTCCGCTTCTGCGCGTCGATCTCCCGGGCAATGGCCTGGCGTTCTTCAAATCCGGTGGCTTCCACAAACACGCCGGCAGGTATTTCCTTTTCCGGAATGGACTGGCGGATCAGCTTTTCAATTTTACGCAGATAGTATTCCTCCGCCTCATTGCAGAAGGTGATCGCCACACCAGTTTGCGAAGCCCTGCCCGTGCGTCCAATCCGGTGCACGTAGTCTTCAATCACCACCGGTACTTCAAAGTTGATCACGTGGCTCACCTGGCTCACGTCGAGCCCTCTGGCAGCCACGTCCGTTGCCACCAGTATCCGTATCGCGCCTTCTTTAAAGGCATTAATGGAGTTGATCCGCGTATTCTGACCTTTATTGGCATGGATGACGCGCACCTGGTCTTCCCCGTATTTACGCTGCAGAAAGCTGAACACATTATCCGCCACCGTTTTTGTTTTACAGAAGATGATCAGGCGGGTCAGCGCTTCGTCGTCCTTCAGCAGATGCTGCAGCAAATTGATCTTTGTTTTCAGGTTGGGTACGCGGTACAATTGCTGTTCCACTGTCTGCGCCGGCGTAGCCTGTGCGGTTACCTCAATAAC
Source organism: uncultured Sphingobacteriaceae bacterium (assembly GCA_964546645.1). Taxonomy (GTDB): domain Bacteria; phylum Bacteroidota; class Bacteroidia; order Sphingobacteriales; family Sphingobacteriaceae; genus A37T11. Next base: position 13,076 of record CAZJKM010000046.1, on the reverse strand, counting down.
CGTAGGGAAAGCCAGGAAATCACCGGCTATTTTATGTACCAGTTCGCTCATCGTCGCTGAGAACAGCAGGTTTTGCCGCTTCCGCGGAACTACCTCAAGGATACGGTGTATCTTGCCGATGAAGCCCATGTCCATCATCTTATCCGCTTCGTCCATCACCAGTACCTTTAAAGAGCGTGTGGAAATATGCCCTTCCAGATACAGGTCCAGAAAACGTCCCGGTGTGGCGACCAGGACATCGACCCCTTTCTCCAGCTCTGCTATCTGCGTCTTTGGTCCCAATCCCCCGTACAATACTACTGTGCGAAGATCCGTATACCGGGCAAAAGCACGGATGTTCTCCTCAATCTGCATCGCCAGTTCCCTGGTGGGCGCCAGGATCAGGGCCCGGGGATCCACCCCTTGTGCATATTTTAACTGCAGGAGGATAGGCAATACGTAGGCAGCTGTTTTTCCGGTACCTGTTTGGGCAATTCCCATCACGTCCTGCCCGGCCAATACCGGCGGTATTGCTTTCTGCTGAATAGGTGTTGCTTCGCTGTAACCGGCATCCGCTATTGCATTCAGCAATTGCCTGTTCAGCTTAAAATCATCAAACGTTGCAGCCATCAGGGGCAAAGATACAAAGAAATAAACTACGGCCTCTCCCCCATTTCCGGATTGTATTTCAGTCCGGGAGTAAGCCAGAACATCAGCACCACCCGTGAATACCGGTAATTAAAAGGAGATAACAGGATGACGGTAACCGTAGCAACAATTATATACAGCCAGGGAGAGTCGCCCTCACCAGTGATCAGGTAGGCCAGCATACAGGCGGCAATCAGCTCCACCACGGTAAACGCATAGCTGACAAACATCGCCACATAAAAATAACCCGGCTCCCGCTCATAGCGAAGTCCGCAATGGCTGCACGTTTCATGCATTTTCTGTACTTTTAAACTGTACGTCGGACCAGTAAACATCACGCCTTTGCGGCAGCGCGGGCATCGGGCGCGGACAGCTGCCTGAAAAGCTGATAATCTTTTTTCTTTCACGATCTTTATAGTAATATGATACGCCAGACACTGCTAAACGGGAACAGCTATTGCTGTCAGGAACCGGCTGTCAGCGTATTGCTTCCCGGTACGGTTGCTGATACAAAGGTACACAAATAATAAAAAAAGTACAGCCGCTCACCAATAAGGCGGGCGGCTGTATCATATCAACCGTCATTTGCAGACTATCCGAGTCTTTGTGCCACGGCATCCCAATTGACCACGTTCCACCAGGCTTTTACGTAATCAGCACGTTTGTTCTGGTAGTGCAGGTAATACGCATGCTCCCATACATCCAGTCCGAGTAACGGCTTCCCTTTTATCTCCGCATCATCAAACAGCGGGTTGTCCTGATTAGGGGTTGAGCCGATTTTCAGTGTTCCATTGTCATCCACCAGCCAGGCCCAGCCGGAGCCGAAACGACCTGTGGCAGCTTTGCCGAATTCTTCTTTAAATGCATCCAGCGAGCCGAAAGCACTATTGATTGCATCCAGTACCTTACCGGCCGGAGCCTGGCCGGATGCGGGGGCCAGTGTCTCCCAGAAAAAATTATGGTTCCAGGCACCCCCACCGTTATTGCGCAGTTTTGCGGATAATTTCGAGGCATTGGCAAAAAAATCGGCCTCCGAACCATATGAAATGTTTTCCGCTTTTATGGCTTCATTAACGTTATTAACATAAGCTGTATGGTGCTTCGTGTAATGGATTTCCATGGTTTGCGCATCGATGTGCGGCAACAACGCGTCATAGGCATAAGGCAATGTGATCTGAGAAAACTCCAGTGTACCACCGGTGCCCCCGCCTTCCTCATTTTGTTCTGAGCGGTTGCCGCCGGGGCCGCATGATACGTTTGCCAGGGAACCTATTCCGAGCGTCGCCGTAGCGGCAAGCGCAAACGAATGCTGGATGAATTTTCTTCTTCCTGATACTTCCATAATATCGCTTTAAATAGAGTATGTTTAAATGAACAGCTAAAAGTAAGGTTTTGTTTTTAAATCCCAAATAATTACCGGATAAATCATTGGCTGTAAAGACGAGTATATATTGCTTACCTTTGCGTTAAACAAGAATATTATGCCATCCATCCTGATCAAAGCCGCTACGCTTGTAAATGAAGGGAAAACACTTCCCGCCGACGTTTATATCAATAATGGGGTCATTGAAATGATCGCTGATACCATCGACTGGCCGGCAGATCGTGAGATCAATGCCGAAGGGTTGCATCTGCTGCCGGGACTGATTGATGACCAGGTACATTTCCGTGAACCCGGCCTCACCCATAAAGCCGATATATGGCATGAAAGCCGTGCTGCCGTTGCCGGCGGCACGACGAGCTTCATGGAAATGCCGAATACCGTGCCGAATACGTTAACCCAGGAACTGCTGGAAGATAAATACAGTATTGCCTCGCAGGCTTCCGCCGCGAACTATTCGTTTTACATGGGCGCTGCGAATGACAACCTGGAGGAAGTACTGAAAACCAACCCACATAACGTGTGTGGCATTAAAGTGTTTATGGGCTCATCCACCGGCAACATGTTGGTGGATGACGAACATACCCTGGAAGATATTTTTGCCCGGACTCCTACTCTCATAGCGACCCATTGTGAAGATGAAACCACCATCCGGCAAAACCTGCAACGCTTCAAGGCGGTCCATGGCAATCAGCTTGCGGCAGATATGCATCCGCTCATCCGATCGGCAGAGGCCTGTTATATCTCTTCTTCGGCTGCTGTCGAGCTGGCAAAAAAACACGGCTCCCGCCTGCACATCCTGCATATCTCCACGGCCGAGGAAACGGTGCTTTTCCGGAATGACCTTCCGCTGCAGGAGAAAAAGATCACGGCAGAGGCTTGTATCCACCACCTGTGGTTCAGCGATAGCGACTACCAAACCAAAGGCAATCTGATCAAATGGAACCCGGCTGTCAAAACAGCAGCCGATCGCGACGGTATTCTCACGGCCGTGCTGGATGGTCATATCGATGTGATCGCGACGGACCATGCCCCGCATACACTGGAAGAGAAATCACAACCCTACCTGCAGGCTCCTTCCGGGGGGCCGTTGATACAATTTGCTCTGCAGGCACTGCTGGATATGGTATCGGATGGCCGTATGACGCTGGAGCAGCTAGTGCAGAAAACCGCCCACAATACGGCTATCTGTTTCCAGGTGGACCGTCGCGGATTTATACAGGAAGGATTCTGGGCAGACCTGGTACTGGTCGACCTGCATAAACCTTATAGGGTGGAACGTTCGGGGATCCTTTCCAAATGCGGATGGTCACCCTTTGAAGGACACACCTTTTCTTCCACGATTACACACACGATCGTCTCCGGGGAGCTGGCTTACGAAAACGGTCGGGTTTTTGAAAACACCCGTGGGCAACGGTTGTTGTTTAACCGTTGATAACTGATAGATGTGCCATGAAAACCGTTTTGCATATATTTGCGGCAGCTCTGTTCATGTCTGCCTGCCAGTCGGCCGGTCAGATCAACGGCGGCCATACATACAAACCAGATACATCCATGCTTGCACAGGCGTTTGATACTTTCCGGGAGCCCACCATCACACACCGTCGTTTCAAACATGCGGATATTGAGCCCCTGATCCTGAAACGGAAGGGCGGAGGGATATTCACTGTGGAGCAATTGGGGCAATCTGTACAAAAACGGCCGGTTTACCAGCTGCAGTATGGCAGCGGCGATAAGAAAGTGATGTTATGGTCACAGATGCATGGCAACGAGCCGACGGCCACCATGGCGCTGATGGACCTGTTTAATTTTCTGGAAGGGAAAGGCGACACTTACGATGACACCCGGGCACTGCTGCGCGAAAAAACGAGCCTGTATTTCATTCCCATGCTCAACCCGGACGGGGCGGAAATCTACAACCGCCGTAATGCGCAGGATATTGATGTAAACCGGGATGCCCGACAGGCGGCCACACCCGAAGCGCAGATACTGAAAAGCGCAGCAGAAAAGATTAAACCGCGATATGGTTTCAACCTGCACGACCAACATATCTATTACAATGTACCACGCACTCCCAACCCGGTCACCATCGCTCTGCTGGCCCCGGCGTATAACGAAGCACGGGAGGTAAACGACGTGCGGGGCGGGGCTATGAAAATCGCGGCCGGCATTAACCGTATCCTGCAGGAATATATTCCCAACGCAGTAGCGAAATATGACGACACGTATACTCCGCGTGGCTTCGGGGATAACTTCCAGTCGTGGGGAGCCAGCACGGTACTGATCGAATCCGGCGGGTACAAAGGCGACCCGGAGAAACAGTTTATCCGCAAGCTGAATTTTATCATCCTTCTCAATTCCCTGATCGAAATTGCACAGGGAAGCTATGAGCAATATGCCATTGAAGAATATGAACAGATTCCTTTTAATGCTTCCCGGTTGTCAGACCTCGTGCTCCGCAATGTGATGCATATAGTCGACTCTGTTTCATACACCACGGACCTGGCTATCAAACGAGAGGAATATTCCACTGAAGGTGGCAATTACTATGTCCGTTCACGGATTGACGACATCGGCGACCTGCAGGATGACTACGGCTATGAGGAACTGGATGCATCAGGCCTTCATTTCATGGAAGGAAAGGTATATGAAACGGCTTTTGCCAATCCGGCTGCAATTTCGTTGTCGCAGGCTTTTTCATTATTACGGCAGGGATACCACGCGGTAAGGGTACAGAACATGCCGGCAGACCGTCATCACAGCCTTCCATTAGTATTGCTCAACCGGAGGACTGCCCCCGGAGCCAGCCCGAACCTGGGACGGGAAGCCAATTTCTTCCTGGCGAAAGATGGGAAACCGGTATATGCTGTAGTGAACGGTTATCTGGTCAACCTGGCGAAAGAGGAAGCCGGAGTGTATAAGAATTATGTTTTTTAATTCGTTACCATCCGTATTCCCTAACTGAAAGCCTGCATTTCCACCAAGCGTTTGTACAATCCGTCCCGTTGGATGAGCTGCGCATGCGTACCCTGTTCCACAATCCTGCCGGCATCCAGCACCAGAATCAGATCCGCATCCTGTATGGTACTCAGCCGGTGGGCGATGACCAGCGTGGTCCGATTTTGCATCAGCTTATTCAATGCGTCCTGTACCAGCTTCTCAGATTCGGTGTCCAACGCTGAGGTCGCCTCATCCAGCAGCATGATCGGCGGGTTTTTAATGACTGCCCGCGCGATATTAATCCGCTGCTTCTGTCCGCCTGATAATTTTACCCCCCGGTCGCCGATATTCGTCTCATATCCGCTTTCGGATGCCATGATAAAGTCATGTGCATTCGCAATCCTGGCGGCATTTTCTACCTCTTCCCTGGTCGCGTCAGGCTTTCCGAACGCAATATTATTGAAAATAGTATCATTGAATAAGATCGACTCCTGGTTCACAAAACCGATCTGGCTCCGGAGAGACTCCATCGTCATTTTCCTGATATCAATACCATCGAAATAAACCGTCCCGCCATCTGGTTCTATAAAACGCGGCAGGAGGTCCATTAACGTTGATTTACCACCGCCGGAGGGCCCTACCAGTGCGATAGTCTTTCCGTTGGGGATATTCAGGGAAATATGGTCCAGTATCGTGCGCTCACCGTAAGAAAAAGTGATGTTATCCAGCCTGATCGAATCCCTGAAACCTGATACGGTCACCGCATCCGGCGCATCCTTAATTGATGGCTCCATATCAATCAGTTCCAAAATCCGCTCACCCGCGGCCAGCCCGAAATTGATGCTGGTAAATGAATCTGACAATGCTTTGGCCGGACGGGTTAATTGAGAAAAAATACCGATATAAGCAATAAAGGCAGGAGCGGTCAGCTCCGTATCGCCGCTAAGCACCAGGCTTCCTCCATACAGCACAATAAGGGTTACCATTAGCACCCCAAGGAATTCCGAGACCGGCGAAGCCAGTTGCTGTTTCGCCGCCATCGCCTTCATGATAGTGGTATAATTCTCGTTTTCCCTGTTGAATTTCGCCTTGATCATAGACACTGCATTAAATGCCTTGATGATTTTTACGCCGGACAGCGCTTCCTCCAGGTTGCTTACCATCGACCCGAAAGAGGACTGCGAATTGGCGGCCTGCTTTTTCAGGCTTTTAACCAGGCGTGCTATAAATATGGCAGATACCGGAATAAACAGAATGGAAAAGAAGGTCAGTTGATATGATATGGCAAATAAAGCACCCAGATAAGCAATAAGCTGTACCGGCTCACGGAAAATAACCTGCAGTGTACCGGTTACCGTAAACTGTACAACCTGCACGTCATTGGTGACTTTTGACATGATGTCGCCTTTCCGTTCGTTATTGAAAAAGCCCAGATGCATATTCATCACGCTATTGAACACGGCACGGCGCATATTCAGCAACGTATGTACGCGCAGGTTCTCCATGATCCGCTGTGAGACATAACGAAACAGGTTACTGAGAAAAACGGAAGCTATAATGATCGCGCAGACAGCCTGCAGTGCCCCATACGTGCCAAATTCATTTTGGATGTACTGGGTATAATAATTGAAATTGTCCAGCATGCTCCACATACTCTCGGGCTTTTCGTATACCGTTTCCACACCACTGGTATTGAAAAGGACGTGAAGTAAGGGAACTAACAGAAAAAGGTTCAGTGTATTGAAAAATATGGCAAGCAGCGTGGTTATAATGTAAGGGATGGCAAATTTCTCTAACGGGCGGGCAAAGGATAATAAACGAAAATATGTCATTTTTCAATATTTCAATCTACAAAAGTATTAAAAAGGATCGGATTCGTTGCCTGGTCGGATACCGGAGCAATATCAGGCCATAATAACCGGCGATAAGACGCTGCAAATGCTGCCTGATTGACTCTCTCTGTCACCAGACTCCGTGCTTTTTCCGAATACTGTTCCCAGCGTGCCCTGTTGTTCAGGAAATACCGAATATGTTCCACAAATCGCTTAACAAGCTCTTCAGCCGGCAGGTCCGCCTCTACCAGCTTGCCTGTTCCGGCGTGTTCAGAAACATACCCGGGAATCTCTCCTATTGCGGTAGCAACCGGTACTACCCCGTGCGCCATGCCCTCTAATAACACCATAGGGAAACCCTCGAAAACAGATGTAACCAGTATAAGGTGTGCACGCTGATAATGGGAGGAAAGCACGTTGTGGTCTGTGATTACGCCCGTAAGCTGAACGTTATCCCGGTAATGGTTGTATTCTTTGTCAAAATCACCAATGGCCGTAAAGCTAACCGGCAGCCCCGCATGCTGGCAGGCTTCTGCAATACGGAAAAACAGTTCCGGCCTTTTCTCCCATGAGTTCCGCGCCACGAAGAGAACCTGCATTGTTTCGCTGAATCCCGATTTCGGAACGAATGCAGGAATAGCAACCAGATTCGGAATCATGACAAAACATTCCATTAGTTCCGTCGGTACCTTGTGTTTTTTGTAAAGTGACCGATAAACGGCTACTGCCTGCCTGCCAAGTACAACCCTGCCAGACAGCCGGTTTGCAAACCGAAGGCTGTATGTTTCACACCACTGCATATCCGGTGTGAAAGAATGCGTTAAATCGATTATTTTTACCTGATCATCAAGCAGAGGGATCAGGTCATACAAGAACAGGTTATTACTGCCAAACACCACTGCTTTTTTCTGTTTATTGACCATGGCAGCCACACGTTTTAACATCTTCTTTTTGAACGAGGCTTTGGTCCCCCAGCGCCATAGATATATCACATCTGCGTATCTCGCAAAAACGGATTTCATTCCTTCACCTGACTGCGGTTCCGTAATCAGGCAGACAGGGTTAACTTCTTTGAAAAGTGCCATGATGTCTGCATGCACCCGTTCAGATCCCCCAATCTGCCAGGAAGGGAATATAAAAAAAAGTTGTGACGTATTGGCTTTCAGCCTTCTGAGGATAAACGGATAATAAAAAAATGACTGAGCAGTAAGCAGATATTTAAGTAACTTGTTCATTTATAAATCAGCATGAAGCATGTTTTGTCCAACTTTATTAAGACGACTGAAATACACTGATTGAGACATCGTGATGCAAAAACTGCACCAGCAGTGGAATGGCCCGACCGACTGTTTTATGAATTAGCTGTATCTTTGCCGCTATATCTTTCGTCTGCTTTATTTATATGATGGACTTAGCCATAATGATTTAATCAGTGGATTTCTCAATTATCATATGTACCTATAATCCCGATGAACGCCTGCTTAGGCGGTGCCTGGATGCTGTGACGCAACTGGAACAGCAGGGGCTCACCTACGAAGTGATCCTGGTTGACAATAACAGCCAGCCTTCGTTGTCCGAACGCACGTATATACAGGATTTCTTAAAAGGAAGGACAAACGCCACTGTTATTGTGAGCAGAGAGCAGGGGTTGGCGTATGCGCGTATTGCCGGCATCGAAGCGGCCACAGGATCATGGGCGGTTTTTTTTGACGACGATAACGAGGCCAAACCGGATTACTTATCCAACTTGCATGCGTTGATACAGCGAATTCCTTCCGTTGCGGCATGGGGCCCGGGAACTGTTGCTGTGGAGTTTATTGATACCATTGACCCGTCTCTTGAACAGGTGGGCTATGCTGTCTTCCAAGGTAAACAAACCCACCATACCGCATTTGCCTGTACCCGGCAGTGGCAGTCGTGCTATCCCTTCGGTACCGGGTTGGGCGTACGGATCGATGTTTTGAGAAAGTACATCGAATGGTTTACCCAAGGGAAGCTTTCCGCTATTAGTCGCAAAGGCGAATCGTTGGCCAGCGGTGACGATATCCAGTTAGTGATGATGTGCATACGGGAGGGATATGCGGCCGGGCATTCCCCGGACCTGAGAATCAACCATATTATTCCAGGTAAACGGGCAAATATGGCGTATATCAAACGGCTGGCCTATGGCAGTAATTCAGACTTCCATACGGCTATCGGTGAAATTATACCCGAATACCGAAAGCTAATGGCTTCGCACCTCCATTCTCCGTGGAAATTTACATCGAAATCGATGAGAAGATACCTGGCAGCGAATTGGAGCGGCAAGCCTGAAAAGGTAGTAAAGGTTGCCAATTATATCGGAGCCATGTCCAGCATGTATCAGCTCCATCGCAAACCCTTACCAAAATGGGTAAGTGTTATCGTGAAACAATTTAAATTGAGTTAATTTGGTACATCACGCGAAGTAAACGTTTTTATGACGCTTAAGCAAAACACCATCGACATCGTTATCCCGTCATTTCGTTTGGAAAAGCGTTATATACTGCCTCTTATCCAACTGCTCAAGCCGGAAGGGTGGACATTCCGGTATTATATGGTGATCGATAATCCCCACGTGCAGGTCGCTGAGGAAATCGAGGAACTGGCAGCATCGGGAGTGGTGACGCTGTTGATTAATCCGCAAAATCTGGGTGCTTCCACCAGCCGTAACCGGGGATTGGAGGCTGGGAATGGTGATTGGATACTGTTTCTTGATGACGACATCAAGCCAGACGAAAGACTGTTGTATCAATACACAACAGCTATCACCCGTTATCCGGATGAAATCGGGTTCATCGGCCTGGTGGAATTACCACCCCCACCTACGGCATTTGCCCGTGCGTTGATCGCTAACGGTTCGATGATGATATTCAGCATAGCAAAGGAAACGGAATCTTTTGCATGGGGGGCTACGGCCAACATGATGGTTAGCCGGTCTGCTATAGGGGACGTTCGTTTTTCCACAGCTTATCCGCAATCCGGGGGCGGTGAAGACGTGGATTTCTTTCTGAGAGTACGCGATAACAATCAATCCCGTAATTATAAAACAGTAAAGGAGGCGGTTACTTACCACCCATGGTGGCACGATGGGAGACCGGATTTCAAACGTCCGTTTCGGTACGGCGTGGGCAATAGCTTCCTGGGGCAGTTTAATCCCCAATATGCATACTACGATTTTCCCAACACGCCTGAAACGCTGTTTTTATTGGTAGTGATTGTGCCTTTTATCGTGCTGTTGGCGCCGTTGTACCTGGGTCTGTGGGGTAAGCTCCTTATCGGGGTTATCGGGACGGAAGTGGTGGCAACCGTTGTCCAGTTGACCAAACGTAAGACGTCACTGACAGTACCTGTTGGTTATTATATCCTCCGGCTCAGACTGGTTTATCAAACCGGCCTGCTTTGGGGAAACCTCAGTCGCTTCCGGATAAACGGCATTGGTGAGCGCTTCGAATACAAAGGCCAACCATCCGCGAACAGTTTCCTTCGGTTTAATACTTATAAAGTAGTGAAGTGGGTGCTTTATCTGGTGCTGACTGTTTTGCTGTTTGTTTAATAGCCTCTCTTGGCTCATATTGCGTTCAGCTCCGGAGTAGTCGTGCCAGTTGCTTTCGCAGTAGTTCCAGCTGATCGGCAATATATTCAGCCGCTGTCGGACGGAATTTAGGTTGTGCAATAAATTCCCGGTACTTCTTTTCATCACCGTGCAACTCCGCTACTTGCAGCACCAGGTTGTCCAGTGACCTCCCACCCCGGTAGAACAGGATTGCATCGGGATTCAGTACTTCCGGTTCGGGATTGTTATCGCTGCCCCAATAAACCGGGACGGTTCCCGCTTGGATAGCCTGGAAGATTTTTTCGGTCACATAACCGGTACGGTTGGTGTTTTCCGGACAGATATTGAACTTGTAGGCATTCATGAACCTGATTTTGTCGTCATCGTACTCTTGCTGTAATGAACCCGTATTGTTCAGGTAACTCCCGGCACTGTCAACTTGTTGGATACTGCCAAGAGCATTAAAGAGCCGCGTACGAATACCATTTTTGTCGTGGCTGCATACCATCGAACAGTATCTCCGGTTGGTTTCACCGTTGTTCAGGGGAAGTACAAAATGGTCAAGCACCCGTTGGATATCCTGTTGGCGTTGCCCGGGGCCAAAAAAGTAGCATATCCAGATCGGGAGCCGGATATATTTTTCATGGGATAGATAGTCGAATCCGAGTGCAAGATCCACATCGGGCAGGCAATGGTCACGGTATTCGTGGAACCGCCGTACATTTTCACCGCTATAGAACACTTTGACATGACTCTTGCTGGCATTTATTGCCCGCCTCGGACCGAATACCGAGCTAAGCAACAAGGTACGGCTTTCGGAAAGGACACCTTCGAAATGCTGCAGGATGAATTGGTATAACCAAATTTCATCACGCGCTTGTGACGTCCACATATTAAGTAGTTCAATATGATTGCTGTCAGGCAGGTAGCTATAATCCGAAGGTTCACGGTACCACCCTATTTTCTGAAAAAATCGCTTGAAATGCATTGAATAGCTGGTTCTTTATCCGTTCAGGAGTGCCCGTATACCATTTGTACATATATATCCACCGCCAGCAACCACTTTCCTATAAACCTCCATATTAGCATCCTCTTCACTGCGGCTATTGATCGGGTGAAACAAATGATAGCAAACGGCCATCATCTTTACCCGTTTCTGCAACAGCCCCAGATTCACAAAACGTGCCGCCAGCTCAATATCCTCATGTCCCCAACCGGACAAGTCGTTATTGTAACCGTTTACGGCCATGAAATCAGCTTTCCAGAACGCACAGTTACAACCTCGCAGGTCATGTGACAGCTTTCGCCTTCTTATAAAGAGCGGAGCCAAAGCAGGGATCCGCATAGCATTGAGCCGGTTTACAATCCCGTTGCTGAATGGCGATAAGAGAACTGGCTGCTGTGCAAGCAGCAGTTCCGTCGTTCTTGACTGCGACAGCAGCACCCGACTGCCCTTTATATAAACACCCTTTTCGGCAATGGCGACGTGGTCTGCAATGAATGAGGGATGCAGCACAATATCACCGTCGATCTGTATGATATAATCGCATTCGCTGGCAGCCACCGCGCTATTCATTATCCGTGTTTTACGGAATCCATTATCTTCCTGCCAGAAGTGGCGGAGCGGGATCGGAAAGTTTTGCTGAAAATGTCGGATCAGGTCAGCAGTATCCTCACCCGATCCGTCGTCGGCAACAAGCACTTCGTCCGGCAATAACTGTTGTTTACGCACCGACTCCAGTACCAGGCGCAATGCCTCCGGCCAGTTATAAGTGGAAATTAAAAGGGATACACTGAACTTTTCCAAGCCCAAATATACGATTTCCGGCTTAATAACAGATTACGCTTCGGCCAGTACCAGCCCATCCGCACAACGCCGGATCCCGTTGTCGACTACCTGCTTGTACTGAAGTTTATTACCTTGTTCATTGCTCCGGGACCGGAGTGCGTGATGTATATGAAAGCATACTGCTGCCAGCTTCAGGTGTCTCTTCCGTATACCACAGTTAATAAACCGGGCCGCCAGTTCAATATCCTCATGACCCCATCCGCTCAGGTGGTTGTCATAGCCATTTACTTCTACAAAATCAGCTTTCCAGAAAGAGCAGTTACAGCCTTTCACGTCTGCCGGGTCGAAAGGATTGGTCCGGATCAAACCGGAAAACCAGGGAAGATACAGCCCGTTGAAGCGATGATAGACACCCTTTGACAGACTGCTGAAACTAATCTGTTTCGAACTCAGAATAGCCTTGGAACGTTGCTCATTGATCATGGCACGGCTGCCTCTGATAAACTGGTTCGGTCTGGCGGCACGGATATGGTCACCCACAAAGCAGGGATGAAGAATGATATCGCCGTCCACCTGTATAATATAGTCACCACTCGCTTTCCGGATAGCAGCATTCAAAATGACCGTTTTACGAAAGCCCTCGTCTTCATGCCATACGTGGTGTATCGGAATCGGTGAAATCCGTTGATATTTCTCTACAACATACTGCGTCCTGATACCCGATCCGTCATCAGCAATGATGATTTCAGATGGCAATACCTGTTGGGCCAGTGCACTCTTCAACACCAGCTCCAGCGCCTCCGGCCAGTTATATGTAGCTATAACAAGTGATGTGTCCGGACTGCTATATATTCTCTTATTAACCAAAGTCAACATCAACAAAAATTATCATTACTGTAACAAAGACGGAACCAAACCTGTTTTTGCTACAAA
>CAZJKM010000045.1:5446-21044 GCA_964546645.1 uncultured Sphingobacteriaceae bacterium | reverse complement strand
GCCACTGAACGGTTCCCCTTAGCCGCTGAACGGTTCCCCTTAGCCACTGAATGGTTTCCCTTAGCCACTGAACGGTTCCCCTTAGCCGCTGAATGGTTTCCCTTAGCCACTGAACGGTTTCCTTTAGCAGACGAAAGACATCATGAGATTATCAAAATTAATGCTGAATTTTACCGGCCGGATAGTACGCGCATTGGATACCGTGAAATAAATATTAACGATGGACTGGCAGTCTGCAGAAAAAAGTTTTTCCCAATACCTCCGGCTGGAACGGTCACTATCATCCCATACCATAGAGGCCTATAACCGTGATCTGGCTTTATTACAGCAGTTCGCCGGCTTGCACGGCTACCAGGGACCGACAGCGGTGACCAGAAATGCGATCGCTGATTTTCTGGCTTTCCTGAACGAACTGGGACTGGCTCCCGCTTCCCAGGCAAGGGTACTCTCCGGCATCAAAACTTTTTACCAGTTCCTGCTACTCGAAGGCATCCTTACCGACAATCCTGCCAGCCTGACCAGCTCACCCCGTTTGGGCCGGAAACTGCCCGATGTGCTGAATGTGCATGAAATTGAACAACTCATAACAGCCATCGACCTTTCCCGGCCTGAAGGGACCCGTAATAAGGCGATACTGGAAACGTTATACAGCTGCGGACTGCGAGTCAGCGAACTGATCAACCTGAAGCTGTCTGACCTGCATACTGAAGTGGAATTTATTAAGGTAACCGGAAAAGGCAGTAAGGAAAGACTTATTCCTATTGGCAACACCGCTATTAAATCGATACGTATTTACCTTGACCATTACCGGAATAAGCTCTCCATACAGGATAAGCATGCTGATTTTCTGTTCCTGAACCGACGGGGAAAGCCGCTCTCCCGTGTGATGGTATTCATCATTGTCAAAGAACTGGTATCCCTGGCAGGCCTGAAAAAGAATGTGAGCCCGCATACGTTCAGGCATTCCTTTGCAACCCACCTCATTGAGGGGGGCGCAGACTTACGGGCTGTTCAGGCAATGCTGGGACACGAGAGCATTACCACCACAGAAATTTATACACACCTGGACCGCGAATACCTGCGCTCCGTGGTTACTTCGTTTCATCCCCGGTCTTAATGCAACAATATAGCATAATAGTTGTGTGATAATTTTAAAATCCACATCTTTGCAACAAAATAATCGGAGGATACCATTACGTGCTGAGAGGATATGTCCATAAATATGTAGCAATTGCACTGATCATAGCGGTCAGCTATACACAGCTGTTGCATATTTTTCACACCTTCCTCCACGAACACCGTCATCCATTGCACACCGAAAGTGAGTGTAAAATCCATGACGATGCACATGCCGGGGACAACGTACGTTATCTGCTGCCGGACTTCCGGCTGGAGCCGTATATAAAAGCGTGCCCTTTATGTGATGACCTGTATCATCAGCAAACTGTTTCTTTTTTTGCGGGAGATCCGGCTGAATTACAATGCTATTCTCCGGAGAGTGTCACACTCAGATATCCGCCGGAAATTTTCGTCGACGATACTTCCCTGCTCACGCTTTTCAACAAAGGGCCTCCCTCCCTGCCGGCACTTTTTCATCGTGCCGGATGAATGCTTCGTTCCAGGTTTTCTGACATTTAACAATAAGATAGTATGTTCTTCACACTGCACAGACCCTACGGGGTTATGCTGCTGCTGTTATATATGGCTACGGGCGCGCTGTTTGCCCAGTCTCCCTCCTGCGAGCACCGACTCAGCGGCAGGGTACTGGATGCCGACACCCGCCTTCCGCTTTCCGGCGCACGACTGGTCGTTCGCCCCGGCAATGACACCCTGTTTACGGACGGACACGGTTTCTTCCGGTCGGGGAAATATTGTGAAGGCACCTATACCCTTTTCGTAGATCGTGCAGGCTTCTCAGACAGCGTGCTGACGGTATCCCTGCGCCGTTCTGTCAGCCTGGCCGTGTCATTGGAACATGCTGCTATCCGGTTACATGATGTGGAAGTGGTGGGTCACCAGCACGCCGTTCGTTCAACCGCTACCGCCACCCGTATTGACGGAGCCGCTATCCGTGAAAACCGTGGAGGTGATCTCGCAGATATCCTGACCCAGGTATCAGGTGTGGGTAAACTACAAAACGGTGATAACCTGGCCAAACCGGTGATCAACGGGCTTTACGGCAACCGTATACTGATCCTGAACAACGGTATCAGGCAGGAAGGACAACAATGGGGTAACGACCATGCTCCGGAAATCGATCCCTTTGGAGCAAAATCCATTACGGTGATCAAAGGGGCTGAAGGGCTGAGATACGGTGCCGATGCATTGGGTGGTGTAATCCTGGTGGATCCGGCCGCTTTGCCGGTGGACCCTACCCTGTCAGGAGAAGTGCACCTAACCGGTAACAGTAACGGACGTGGTATGCACGGAGCCGCCCTGCTGTCCGGAGGAATAGGCGGGCTTCCCGGTTTCGGCTGGAGGATACAGGGTACCTCCCGTTATTCGGGAAACCAGCGAACAGCAGATTACTACCAGGATAATACCGGCACCAGGGCACTGAACGTTTCGGCAGCCGTGGGGTACCAGCGACAGGCGGAGCAGTACCAGCTCTATTTCAGCAGGTTCAGCAATACGCTGGGCATTCTGCGTTCCAGTCATATCGGCGATAGCAGTGATCTGGCCGGACGCATTGTCCGCGGCCGCCCCTATCCGTCTGAAGACAGGGGATTCAGCTACGGAATTGGTGTGCCGAGACAGGAGGTGACGCACGACCTGATGAAACTGAGCTATCACCGTGACCTGGACCACGGCGGTAACATCGATCTGCAATACGGATTCCAGCGTAACCACCGCAAGGAATTTGATCTCCGGCGGGCCGGGCGTTCGGCGATCCCTGTTCTGGATATGTTGCTCACCACACAAACGCTGGACGGAGTGTATGAGCATACCACACATACAGACCGGCAGCGGCAGCTGGGAATCTCCGGTATGCTGCAGGTGAATAACAATGTTCCCGGGACCTTTTCCACTCCGCTGATCCCCAATTTTGACAGTTATGCAGCCGGTGTATTTGCACTGGAAAGAGTCGTCAAAAGCCATTTCGAGGCAGAGGCAGGTGTCCGGTATGACTATAAACAGTTCAGTTCGGCAGGTTTCGACCGCGAGGGAAAGTGGTATGGCGGCGACCGGGATTTCCATAACCTGTCAGCCTCAGCAGGTGCCTTCTGGCAGGCAACAGGCACCTTCGGGCTCCGCTCCAATATCGGGCTTGCCTGGCGGGCTCCGGCAGCCAATGAGCTATACAGTAACAGTGTGCATAATGCCCTTGCCCGCTATGAGCGGGGAGACGAGCGCCTGCTGAGCGAAAAGGGGATCAAATGGGTTTCCAGTGCCGAACTGAAATCCGGCCGGTTGAATGTCAGCATAGACGGATACGTACATTATGTGAACGGATATATCTTCAGCGTCCCATCCGGGGATATTTGGCAAAGCATTGCCGGTGTTTTTCCGATCTGGGAATACCAGCAAACAGATGCATTACTTTCCGGGGTTGATGTAGATGCCCGTCTGTCATTCGGTCACTGGCAATACGGTATGAAGGCGTCCCTGATCAGGGCCCGTGATATCAGTGCACACACCTACCTGCCGCTCATCCCCGCAGACCGGCTGGAACAACAGGTACGGTGGCAACCGGAAGCGGCCGGTTTGTTGCGCAATCCGTATATCCAGATCAATCACGTTTTGCAGGCCAGGCAATACCGGTTTGATGCCACGCTTGAGCTGGCTGCTCCTCCGGCGGGTTATCAGCTGGTAGATATCAAAGGCGGCTCAGACCTGACCATTGATGGTCAGACCATCAGCCTACATCTCGGCGTCAGCAATCTGCTGAACAATTTATACAAAGATTACATGAACCTGTTCAGGTATTATACACATGCGGCGGGCAGAAATGTGGTGATCGGCCTGTCCCATACTTTTTAACACAAAGAATTAACAAACTATTAAAAGACAATCCAAATGAAAACAAATCATATAAAGAATCAATTCCTGGTTGCTGCCCTTACACTGGCTATTACCTTCTTCACTTCCTGCAAAAAGGACCAACCGGAGCCGGAGCATCCGCAAGAGGAATTTTCCAGTGTGGTATTCAATTTTATAGAACTGCACGCACATGGTGATCACTATCATGAAACGACCGATACCGTGAAAGTTATTTTTGGGGAAGACGGCAACGCAACCGGAAGCCACTACCACCTGCACGCCGGCGAAGCGTACCGGTTAAAAATAGTTGCTTATGATTTTGCCGGCCGCGAAATGCAGCAGGAATTCGTGGAAGATGCAGACGACCACCAGTTGTTTATCACCGGTGCCCAGCCGGGCGTACTGAAGTATACATATGAAGATGACCGCGTTGGCGTTACCGGATTGATGGAAGTATTAAAGCCTTCCGACGGGACGATGGTTCTCACGGCGGTACTGCGGCACGGACTGGATAAGTCCAAAACAACGGCGGCGGACTGGAATAACCCGGCACACGCCAGTTTTGGCGGAACAGCGGACTTTACCCTCAAGTTTCCGCTCCATGTAGTGGAGGATGACCATGACGGTCATTAATGCTCATTGCCGCCCCAGCGGTAACCGGTAACCTCCAGGCCTGCGAGCTGTAGCACCCGGTCGATAACCGTAGCCGCCAATGCTTCAAAATCGGCCGGTTTGCTGTAGAAAGAGGGACTGGCCGGGCAAATAATACCACCCGCTTCCGTTACCGCCTGCATGTTGCGGAGCTGGATCAGGTTGTAAGGCGTTTCACGGACAACCAATATCAGCCGCCGACGTTCCTTCAGGATCACGTCGGCGGCTCTTGTGGTAAGGTCGTCGGAAGTCCCCTGGGCAATCCTGCCTAAAGTACCCATGGAGCAGGGACACACGATCATGGTGTCGTACATCGCAGAGCCGGAAGCAAAGGGAGCAAAGAAATCGCTTTTGTTATAAAACTCAAATGGGTAATTGCGGTATTGATCGTTACCCAGTTCATAATTCCAGACATCACGGGCATTGTCAGACATCACGACTCCTACCTGGCTGACCCCGGTATCCGGTGCTGCCAGCTTATCGAACAGCACTTTGGTATACAGGGAACCGCTTGCACCGGTGACGGCTACTATAATTTTTTTTTCTGTCATGACGTTAATAGATTGTTCCAAAACTACGTAAAGTTAAGCATATCGTTGTTAGGCTTTTATAGAGAGTTTGTTACCAGCGAATTATGATTTGCAGAATAAAAAAGGGTCGAATACGGATATTCGACCCTACATCTACCTATGAAAAACATGCCCTTTGGGAGGGCATTACAAAAGTACGCTATTCTTTTGGTTTACAAAATAAAGCGAACCTTTTTTTCAATAAAAAAGAGACTTTGTCAACATTGTTCGACAACCCTATAAAACTTGTTGTCGTAATGATAACCCCCTCACACTCACCGGAGAAGCAATAACATGTTATAACACAGAAATTTAGCAATTGTCTATGCCTGTTTGGGAGGAGATCTGCTTTATTTCATAATTATTCTTCTCAAAATCTTTCAGATTCATCATTTTTGCAATAATATTGTATCCGCGCCGGGTTTCATGACAGGAAATCGCGGACGATAGCGTTACAGAAAACAAATTTGTTATGAGTCTGAGCTTATTAGAGGAGTATATAGAGATGGGAAACAGTCACGCTATTGATGACCTGTTAAGCAACAGCCCCAGCCTGCTTCACCAAAAAACCAGTCATGATATTTCCCCTCTGTTGCTGGCCTGCTATTATAACAAACCCCAGATTGTCCGTGTGATTCTGAAACACAGCCCGTCTATTGATATCTTTGAAGCGGTAGCAGCCAACCAGGTAGACAGGGTAACGGATATGCTGGAAACCGACCCGGACTTACTTGATCGTATCTCCGAACATGGATTTTCCCCGTTAGGCCTGGCTGCTCACTTCGGGAATGAAGATATTGTGCGACTGCTGTTATTAAAAGGGGCAGACCCCAACCTGCCATCGCAAAACGGCTATAATGTCTATCCTATTCATGCCGCGGTAACATCCAATTTCGAAACGATTACGAAGATGCTGATTGAGGCCGGCGCAGATGTAAATGTGGTGCAAACATCCCGCACCACGCCGCTGCACACGGCTGCACAGAACGGGAATATTGAATTACTGATTGTTTTGCTGGAACAGGGAGCACGGATAGACATTAAAAACGATGCCGGCAAAACGGCGGCCGACCTGGCTTCCGAAAAAGGCTACTATGAAATCGCGCAGATACTGACTGTTTAGAAGTCGCGCAACGGATGCCGGGTACGTTTTACGTAATTCCTTATATCCAGCACAATGCCTGCCAGAAAATAAAATATAATCGGGAACCCTGCCGCCAGGAACGAAGTATAGATGAAAAAGAGGCGGATTTTTGATATAGACACCCCGAAGCGTTCACCGATATAGGTACACACTCCGAATGACCGTTGTTCAAAGAAATACAAGATGCGTTTGATCATGCCAGTCAGTTTAATTGTCATCATGTTTAACTATCTGCAACCCGATGCTACATTTTAAACACCGTTTCTTATCGCAGTAATTTTCTTTCAAATGTAACAAAGCCTGCGAGTCGCCCGCATGCTGCGCTTTCATATGCAACGTAGCAAAGCGGCCTGTTATTGCGTTTGCTTCCGGTTTTATGCTGCTAAGCAACTGCTCAGCCTGGTAAATATACAATTCTTTACCCACATATTTTCCGTAAGCAAATAAAACAACCGCAAATGTATTGATGAGGATGTTGTCTATTGCCCTGTTTCCGGGCTGCACAGCATGCACACCGGATGGATGTTTAAAATGATAATGGGTTTGCCAGTACTCATTGACCGGCAGGCTGGCAAGCCGGCCCGATGGCATATCACGGGCATATGACAGGATATACCGGAGTAACGGGTATCCCGTGGTGCAAAGTGCCGCATACTGGGCCAGCCTGATGGTCGGAAAATTCAATGGCCTCATCCGTAAAAATTTCCATTGTGCCGCCTGCATGGGTTGAAGCTGGTGTGCCTGCCTGAGGTACCTGTATTCCCGTTGCAGTGCCAGCGGATAACCTTCCTGAAAAACATCATTCAGAAAGCCCGCCTGCCCGAAAATCAGGGCTTCTATACTCGCTGGCCTGTCGCGGTAGCGGGCCAGCAGTTTAGAGGGTAATGACCGGGCCAGCGTTTCAAACGCACCGCTGTTTACTTTCATCCCGAAACTGCGGGCAATCAGGATATGGCATACCTCCTCCCAATCACCGTGTTGCTTCTCCAGCAGCCTGATAACAAATTCTGTTTTGCATTCCATGCGCTCTACAAGCATCCGGTTCAGCCATATCATAGCTTGTCCCGTATCTGCTCCGGCAATAAGCTGTTCGCAGGGGATCCAGCTCCGTGCTTCCATAAGCATTCGATAACGGGCAAACAGGCTTTCGGCAACCAGTGGCTTCAGTTCGAGTGTCTCCGGGACCGACCCGTCTGCCAGGTATACCTCTTTATCATGGATATACACGACATGCAGGATAACCGGGTTATAGGCCGCATCATACTGGTGCCCGTGTGTATTCCAATCAGATGATCGCAGGTGGATCTCAATGTGACCGGCACATACTGTTTCGTCCAGGCAGATTCGTGCCTGCTCAAAATCAGGGCCACTGTGCGTGTTGCGCAGGCCGGGTTGCTGAATACACAATCTTTTTCCACTGACAGTATGCAGTCCGTTATGGTTAAACAGGCGATATTGCCATATAAAATGCAGCAGGTCTTCACGAAGGTTCATGTTGTGTTCGGGTTAATGCCTTAAAGGTAGGTGTTCCCCCGGAAAAAACAAAATCAGTCCTTTTTTCTCGCGAAAAGCTTCACCATTTCGTTAGCTAACAGGGGTATGACGCTCAGCGCCAATACCCATAGCCATTCGTTTAGCCCAACCGCCTGCAATTTGAATGCATCCGCCATAAAGGGCACATAGAGCACCAGTAATTGCAATGCAAAACCAATTAATACGGCACCAAAGAGATAGTTGTTGGAGAGGAATCCCACCCTGAAGATGGACCTTCGTTCATGCCGGAAACTGAACGAATAGAACAGCTGGCAGCCGATGATGGTCAGGAAAGCCAGGGTGCGTGCATACTCATGAACCTGTTCCGGAATGTCTGCAGCATATGGCGTATACCCTTTCAGGTAGTATCCGCTTACAAACGCGATAACAGTAAGCATGCCGATGATCATACCCGCCAGGACAACCCTCCTTCCGGCACCACGTGAGAAAAAATGTTCATTTAATGGTCTCGGCTTTTCCTTCATGACATCACGGTCGCCCGGATCCATGCCCAGTGCGACCGCAGGCAGGGTATCCGTCAGCAGGTTAATCCACAGCAGTTGAGTAGCAATAAGGGGAATAGGCAGTCCTGCCATGATAGCCACTAACATGGTCATCACTTCGCCGACGTTGCAGGCAAGCAGGAAAATAACTGACTTCCGGATGTTGTTGTAGATATTCCGCCCCTGTTCGATAGCCGTGATGATGGTAGAAAAATTATCATCCGCCAAAATCATATCCGAGGCATTTTTGGCAACGTCTGTTCCTTCAATCCCCATCGCCACCCCGATATCCGCCGCGTTAAGCGAAGGTGCATCGTTTACACCGTCACCGGTCATCGAAACGATATTCCCTTTCGCTTTAAATGCTTTCACAATATTTACCTTGTGCTCCGGAGAAACCCGGGCAAACACTTTATATTCGCCGATATGCGATTCCAGCTCAGCCTGTGACAGGTGGTTTATTTCTGCACCGGTGGTCGCTTCGGAACGCTCAGACGCGATGCCTAATTCTTTAGCGATAGCCAGTGCCGTATTCCGGTGGTCGCCGGTAATCATAATGGTACGGATACCCGCCCCGCGGGCAATGGCAATGGAGTCCTTCACTTCTTCCCGCGGCGGATCGATCATCCCGACCACGCCGACCATTACCAGATCCCGTTCAAAATCATCCGGGGCAATGGGTCTATCCAACGGCTTGAAGGCTACGGATAGGGTGCGTAATGCGTTGTCTGACATGGCGTCAGCAGCATCTGACAGGATCGCTTTATGCGTTTCGGTCAAAGGGATCATTTCACCGTCTTCCAGAATGAATTTACATTTCAGGATCAGGTTATCTATAGCACCTTTCGCATACACAATAAACCGGTCATCCTGCTGATGCAGGGTAGACATCATCTTCCGGTTAGAATCAAAAGCGTTCTCGTCTATCCGCGGATGGGTAGCCCACAGCTCTTTCCGGTTAATCTTCAGGTCGTCGGCCAGTTGCAGCAAAGCAATTTCCGTCGGATCACCGGTACTCTCTCCGTTTTCCAGTGTTGCATCCGATGCCAGGACCATGGCCGCAGACAGCAACTGTGCATCGGGCGAAGGGAGGGCATACCCTTCTGTTTTCCTTACGCCGTCGGTAAACGTGAATACTTCCTGAACCGTCATTTTATTCTGTGTGAGCGTTCCGGTTTTGTCAGAGCAAACGATATTCACTGACCCTAATGTTTCGACCGCCGGTAATCGTTTGATAATGGCATTTTGTTTGGCCATTTTGGTAACACCGATGGAAAGTACAACGGCAACAATAGCTGCCAACCCTTCCGGAATGGCAGCCACTGCCAGAGAAACGGAAGTCAGGAACATTTCAGCAAGGTCCCTGCCCTGGAAAAACGAGATGATAAAAATGAGCACACAAATAGCCAGGGCTGCTTTCCCCAGCGTTCTTCCCAATTGGTCTAACCGGATTTCAAGCGGTGTTTTTGTTTCTTCATCCTGGCTCAGTATAGCTGCTATCTTACCGACTTCCGTATGCGCCCCGGTGCCAGTGACCACTCCGGCCCCGCGTCCGTACGTAACGAGGGTTGACATATATGCCAGATTGACCCGGTCACCAAGGGGGATGTAGTCCGGTGATAAAACAGCGGTGGCATCTTTTGTTACAGCGACCGATTCTCCCGTTAGTGCTGACTCATCAATCTGCAGATTAGCACTTTCTATAAGACGCAGATCTGCAGGAATATAACGACCGGTATCTAATACAACAATGTCACCTGGTACGAGTTCCTCTGACCTTATTTCTTTTATCTGATTATCCCGCTTAACCAACGCTTTGGGTGTTGCCATCTTCCGCAACGCTTCGATGGCATTACCCGCCCTTACTTCCTGCACCACCCCTAACGTTGCGTTAATAAGAATGACCGCAATGATAATGATGCCGTCAAGGTATTCGCCCATGAACATGGTAATGACAACGGCAGCAAACAACACATAGATCAGGGTGTCCTGTAATTGAGAAAAGAATAACCGGAAGATGGATTTGCGCTTCTGAGCCTTTAGCCGGTTGGGGCCATAGGCAGCCAGCCGTTGTTTAGCTTCTGCTTCCGATAAGCCGGATGAAATCGCTGTTTTTAATATTTCGGCGGATTCGTCAATAGATGTTGCGTAAAATGAAGTCGTATTATCCGTTGGAGTGTCGGTTCCTGTCATTGTATCTGATAAAAATTATCGTACCATAAAGATAGGAAATAGCGCTCTTCAAAAAAGTGATTTTGATCATTTCGGGGGATTTATCCGGGAAGATGAGCATAAAAATGAGATATTTGTTCATCAGCTGATCAGAATATATGAGTTTTACGGCCGTCATCACGTTTTTGTTTGGATTAATTGTTATTACTGCGGGTGCAGAAATTTTGCTGAAAGGCGCGTCTAAAATTGCTGCCTTACTCCATATCCGTCCTATTGTTATCGGACTCACCGTTGTTTCCATCGGAACCAGTTTGCCCGAGCTGGCGGTAGGGCTTACTGCCGTTGGTGAGGGAGCCGGGGATATCGCCGTCGGTAATATTGCCGGCACCAACCTTGTTAATATCCTGTTTATTCTGGGACTTAGCGCAGCCATCCGCCCGTTGCCACTGAACTTAAAGAGTATCAGGACGGAGATATATACCATGATCATCGCCGCTCTGCTGCTGTTGTTGTTATCATTGGATGGCAGACTCAGTCTTTGGGACGGCATGGTGATGGTGCTTTCCGGCGTGTTGTATCTGGTGATTATTATCAGGACAAGCAGAAATGAGCCTTTTCATGTCCAAATGGAATTTCGGGAGCGCTATGAAACGCCTGCACAGTACGAAAAGAAAGACATCAGGGTTTGGGGATGGAATTTTATATTGTTGTTTTGCGGAATTGTGACAACGATATACGGGGCTCATAAGCTGATAGAGGGTGCGGTGGAAATGGCTAAATACTTCGGCATGAGTGATGCAGTGATCGGGTTGACGGTGATTGCGATAGGCACTTCGGCTCCCGAGCTGGCGACAACGCTGGTGGCGACGATCAGAAATGAACGGGATGTGGCAATCGGAAACCTGTTGGGAAGCAGCATTATCAATATTTTTATCATCCTGGGCATCACTAATATCTTTACACCCGGAGGCATTAACGTATCCAGCGACCTGCTGTGGTTTGATTTGCCATTGGCGGCATTGGTTGCTATTGTCTGTTACCCTGTATTCAAATCGGACCAGATGGTGTCCCGGAAAGAAGGAATTGCTTTTGTCGGGCTGTATATCGCTTATATCGTATTTTTATTGTGGTACAGGGTTTAATATCCAATGATTGTTTACGCCCAACAAAAGGCCAGTACCAACAAACCGAGCCCTATATGGTCAAAAGCTCGGCTTTAAAACCTTTGCTCCTGATGATGGCTACCACCTCATCTCCGGTAATGCCATCTGCTTTTATCGTTAGGATTTTGTCGCTATTGTTAATATCCACCTCCCATTCGCAGATACCCGTTGCATTATCCAAATCAGGTTTTACTTTCGATACACATCCACCGCAGTTAAGGTTCGTTTTGAATTGAAGATTTTTGTTTTCCATTTTATTGAGTTCTTTAATTATCATTTGATACTGTAAATTTCAGTAGCAAATCATTTTAGCTTAATTCGTTATCCCGTGTTTAATTTGTAAGATTTACTGCTTCCACTTCAGACGTAAACTGTTACTTACCACACTCACACTACTTAATGCCATTGCCGCACCTGCAATCATCGGATTTAACAAGAAGCCGCTGATCGGGTAAAGAATACCCGCGGCAATCGGAATACCGATAAGGTTATAGATGAATGCCCAGAACAGGTTTTGCTTAATGGTTGCAACGGTCTGTTTTGACAATCTGATCGCTTGTGGTACCTTGGCAAGGTCAGAAGATATGATGGTCATTTTAGCAACGTCCATTGCTATGTCCGAACCTTTACCCATTGCGATACTTACATCGGCTGTTGCCAAAGCGGTACTGTCATTGATACCGTCGCCGACCATCGCTACCACTTTGCCTTGTTGTTGCAGTTCTTTTACAAAATCGGCTTTGTGCTGTGGCAATACTTCTGCTTTGTAATGCTTGATACCTGTCTGCCCGGCAATAGCTTTAGCTGTCGCTTCGTTATCTCCGGTAAGCATATACAGGTCAATACCCATATCCTGCATTTCCCTGATAGCCTGTACCGATGTTTCTTTGATTTTATCGGAAATAGCAACTACTGAAAGAGCTTGTTTGCCGTTGGCAAACCAAATAACGGTTTTAGATTGTTTACCCCATTCGTCAGCTCGTTGTTGCAGTTGCTCCGCAATAGTAATGTTGTTTTCAGCTAACAGCTTTTTATTACCTACATAGTACGTTTCATTGTTATAGTCGGCTTTTGCACCTTTACCCGTGATACTGTCGAAATCAGATAGCGAGGTTGTGGAAACACCGTCCAGATGTTTTACAACGGCTTCTGCCAACGGATGCTCCGATTGCTTTTCTATGCTCAATAAAACATCTTTAGTCGCATCATCGTTGTTCAGCCATTGGATACCCGTAACCTCCGGTCTTCCCTCGGTAATGGTTCCGGTTTTGTCTAAAACGATAGCGTTTACTTTTTTAGCCAGTTCCAGACTTTCCGCATCCTTGATCAGGATACCTTTTTCGGCACCCTTACCTACACCTACCATGATTGCTGTAGGCGTAGCCAATCCCAATGCACACGGACAAGCGATGACCAATACGGTGACGGCTGCCAATAACCCCTGTACCACACCGCTATCGCCACCCAGTACTACCCATAGCACGAAAGTAAGGATAGCAATACCCATGACCATAGGAACAAAAACACCTGCAATCTTATCCACCAGTTTCTGTACGGGGGCTTTGCTTCCCTGCGCATCCTGTACCATTTTGATAATCTGGGCGAGCATGGTTTCCCTGCCCACTTTTACTGCTTTGAATTGAAAGCTGCCCTTTTGGTTGATAGTGCCTGCAAATACCTTTTCATTCTCTTTTTTAAGAACCGGAACGGGTTCACCACTCAACATACTTTCATCCACGAAGGAATTGCCTGAAATAACCATACCGTCCACAGCAATTTTTTCACCCGGCTTCACCAGGATGACATCCCCTGCATTCACCTCTTCGATGGCGGTTTGCTTTTCGGTACCGTCTGCCTGAATGACCATCACCGTTTTGGGTTGAAGCCCCATCAATTTCCTGATGGCCGATGACGTATTTCCTTTGGCTCTTTCTTCCAACAATTTGCCTAAAAGGATGAATGTAATAATGACGGCAGCCGCCTCAAAATATACGTGGGCGTGCAATCCTCTTTGGTGCCAGAAGTCGGCAAAAAGCATATTGAACACGCTAAATACATAGGCGATACCCGTACTCAATGCCACCAACGTATCCATGTTGGCCGAACGGTGCTTTGCCTGTTTCCACGCATTGATAAAAAAATCCTTTCCTAACCAAAGGACAACCGGGGTTGAGAACAACCACATGATGGGGTCTGCGTAGGGCATATCCATGAAGAACATACCGATGACCACCACCGGAAGTGAAAGCAGGATCGCCCAGATGGTTTTGGTCTTTAACTTTTTGAATTTTTCCACATGGATATTTTCCAATGTCTCCTGTTGCGTGGATTCATCTTCTACCAATAGATCATATCCTACGGACTGCACGGCTTTTTGTAACGTTGAAGCATTCGTCATATTCGGCAGGTATTCCACGGTCAGGTTTCCCGTGGCAAAGTTTACCGAAGCATTTACGACGCCCGGCTCCTGTGCAATGATGCTTTCCGCACTCCCTGCACAGGAAGCACAGGTCATGCCCATAACGGGAAAGGAATTTTTAACGGTGGTAACACCATAACCAAGGTCTTTAACCGCCTTGACTGCTTCGGACACCACTTCGTTGTCACTGATCGTAATGGCAGCCCTGCGGTTGTTAAGCTCCACTTTGTGGCTTTCGATGCCTTTTACCTGCGCCAATCCCTTTTCGACGATCAACGCGCAGTGTTCGCTTTCTACACCCTCCAACGGAAGATAGATAGGTTCTCTACTATTTGTTGCCATATTCATTTGCTTTGTTGCACTATACAAAGGTGGCAACAAAATCACTATCGGTTGTTACGTAATTATGGGATTGATTTGTAAGATTTACACTTTGTCCAGCGGTTTCCGCTTATCTTCCCTTATCTGTTTGAAATGGCTTGGTGTCAATCCGGTGACTTTTTTGAATTGGTTGCTTAGATAGGCTACGCTTGAATAGTTTAGGCGCAAAGCAATTTCGCTTAAAGACAACTCATCATACACCAACAATTCTTTTACTTTCTCCACCTTTTGCGCAATGAAGTATTTCTCAATAGTCGTACCCTCCACTTCCGAGAACAGGTTGGACAGGTAATTGTAATCGTGGTTGAGTTTGTCGCTCAATATATCCGAAAGGTTGGATTTAGTACCGTTGTCCTGATGATGTACTAAATCAATGATGACATTTTTTATTTTTTCGATGATACGGCTCTTCCTATCGTCTATTACCTGAAACCCCAGCGGCACCAGTGTCTTTTCAAGTTTACCCTTTTCTTCGGTGGTAAGTTCCCTTGCAAGTGTCACTTCACCCAGCTTTATATTCTTAACGTCTATACCCAGTTTATCCAATTCGCTCTGAACGACTAAAATACAACGGCTACAGACCATGTTTTTTATGAATAGTGGACTCATTTATGCGATGCTAATATTATGATATTCACAATAAATATAGTTACAATAACCCTGAATGACAAATTTACGGCTAAAGCAGGAGTGTTGCGGATACTTGCTGATTAATATATTTCCTTATGTATGCTTGATACACATAAGGTTGCTTCGGACCAATCGTAAAAATTGGAGGTATGGTTGCATAAGTAATGCTATTTAGATTTGTGGCATCAAACAATCCAGATGGATTTATAAAGGTGTTTGTCATCCTATCATTAGAGAATATATTATTTACTTCGGCCTTCAATTAGCATTAATTTTTGATTTGACGATATTGACAGAGAAATATATCAAAGGGATACACAAGAACGCTTGCAGTATCCCGGTAAATTCAAAAATGAAATTATCAGGCATCACGTATTTAGGCGGGGGAAAGAGGCTTGTCATTATATTGTTGGATATGTAATCTTCCCTTAGCTAGCTACACCCAAAACTAA
>CAZJKM010000045.1:0-5436 GCA_964546645.1 uncultured Sphingobacteriaceae bacterium | reverse complement strand
GTAGCTGTTTTAAGGGAAGATTACAGATACACCTGAGAAAAATAGGATGTTTTTTACTAAATGATTGTATACACCCTCATACAATCCTATCAGTGAAACAGTGATAAGGAAATTTATGGCTAACAGCAGATAAAAGACTGCGTTATTTTCCTGGACCTTCTTGCTCCATATCATATTGAGCAAGATAATCGGTATGCTGAATGCCAATACATGCAAACGCCAAGGCGTATTGTAAACATAAGCACCATACACGTGGTGGATGCTTGTCAGCAACATTAATGCGTTGCAGTAGAAGATAAATTGTTTTGTCATAATGAATATTTTTTTCAAATATCAAAACATGAATTTTGATAGTCAATAAGTTACCGAATGGTTACCTTTGTAAAAAATCAATTTTGCAAATTATGTTGACAGTGCATTATGATGCGAACCGTTGCGCAATGACAAAGTTTTCGAGCTTGATTGCGGGGAAATGGAAACCAATTATTTTGCATCTCATAAAAGAGAACATCAACCGTTTTAGTATGATGCAAAACCATATGCCTACCATCAGTAAAAAAATTCTGGCCGAACAACTTAGGGAACTTGAAACTGATGGACTGATTTCCAGACAGGAATTAAAAAGCAAAGCACCAAAAATTGTAATATATCAACTTACTCCAAAAGGTGCTTCGCTACGAAAACTGATAGATGAAATTATTGTATGGACTATGGAGCATTTGATGGATGGGATATCCGATGATTTAATTGAGGTCTATATCCATACTTATCCCGAGCTTTCAAAAAAATCATCTTGGCTGAAACGCAACCCCCAAATAAAAGGCTGCTAAAAGTAACCTTCTTATTCATTTGGACATCTTGTCGATTAATCCAGTGCTAAACGAATAGCCTGTTCAACGGGAGTATAACCACCCTAAAGGGCCTTAAAAAACAAAAAAAGCCGTTTTCCCTTGCGAAAAAACGACTTTTTGTTTTGTGCGCCCACCTGGGCTCGAACCAGGGACCAAAAGATTATGAGTCAATCGTATGGCGTTATATGCTTGACACAAAAACTGTGTTTAATGGCTTTACAGGAACAATTTAGCAATAATTTCTGAAACCCAAAATTTTACAGTGACGTATTTGTGACGATTTTATTAATAAAGGATTACAGAAACACATTAAACAATTTGTAAGTTAACTGCAATTTTAAATAGAGATTGCATCTTAATTTTGATTTTTATTCTTAAATTTGAAAACACTTTACAAAAATAAAGAAAAAAATGATTATCAACTTTAGTGTTCAAAATTTTGGTTCAATAAAAGACAAACAGACTCTTTCATTTGAGGCAGACAAATCAACACATCTTGAGGATACTTACATCGTAGACTTTAATGGACAAAGAATTTTAAAACTTGCCTTGATCTACGGTGCAAATGCATCCGGTAAAACCACAATATTAAAAGCTCTTGACTTTTTAAGAGATATTGTTATCAATCCTGAAAGAAAGAAAAATAATGAGTTAGATTTCAATCCATTTCTTTTTGACTCCCACACACCCGAGCAGAACTCAATTATATCAATAGAGTTTTTTCAAAACAATATCAAATATTATTACGAAGTCGAGTTCTTCAAAAAGGCTATTGTATCCGAAGAGTTATATTTTCACAACCCTAATAAAGCAAACGTTTTTAAGAGAAAAACTAATCTGTCAAACCAATTTACTGAAATTACTTTTGGCGGTAAAATTTCTGCTGACAAGGTTTTTGAAAAAACACTTGAAGCTAATACTTTGTGGAACAATACTGTTCTGGGGGGATACCTGAAAACAAATATTGACCTTAAAGAGTTGCAAGAAGCTGTTGACTGGTTTGGAAATTATCTAAGTCCATTGGTTTACACCAGAACAGAATTAGAGGGATTTGTAACTTCGAGGATTGATAACAATGACATTTCTAAAGCAGACGTTGTTACTATATTGAAGAAAGCAGATTTTAATATCTCGGATATAGTTATTCAAGAGGAAGAACAGACAATTCCAGATGGCTTAATTGATTTTTTAAAAAAGCAAGTTAAAACACCAAGTGATAAGATTAAAGAGTTAGAAGAAAAAGGAAAGCTAACAGCTGTAAACATTGAGTTTGAACATACAGTAAATAACGTAAAATATACTTTACCACTGGAACTCGAATCGCAAGGAACCAGACGTTACTATGGTTTTTCTGGCCTATTAGCTTTATTAATAAAAAATTCAATGGCAATTCCTATTGATGAGTTAGAAGCATCTTTACACCCTGATTTGTATTTACATTTTCTGCTTTCTTTTCTTTTGAATTCTAAAAATTCTCAAATCATTGCAACTACGCACAATCGAGAAATTTTAGACAACAAAGATATCTTTAGAAATGATGCTATATGGTTCACAGACAAACAAGACAGTTGCTCTACTGAACTTTATTCATTGACCGACTTTGATAGTTCTGTTGTTCGTAACACTACAAATATATTAAACGCTTATAAAAGTGGTAAATTAAGTGGTGCACCTAATTTAGGCGACATTTTCATTGATTTAAACCTATGAGAACGTTCAAAAGGAATCCACCTAAAACAAATCCTGCTTTCGCTATCGTAGTGGATGGAGAAACAGAAGTTTGGTATTTACAAATGTTAAAGCGAAACGAACGAGATATTCGTGTTAGTATAAAACCCGAAATTCCGAATAAGAAAAGTATGGAGGAACAATACAATTTGGTTTGTGGTTTATCGAACAAAGAATTCACTAAAGTTTTTTGGGTTATCGACCTTGATACTGTTATCAAAGAAGAGAAAGAAGCACCCAAAGGAAAAAAATCACCGCTTAAAATATTTGAAGAATACAGAGCAAACCTTTCTGAAAATTATCCAAATGTTGTAGTGGTTGTTAACAACCCTTGTCTTGAATTTTGGTTTCTACTTCATTTTGAAAAAACATCGAAGCATTTTAACACTTGTTCAGGTGCAGAAGCGCAACTCAAAAAACACTTAAGGAATTACGAAAAGACACAAAAATTCTTTACGAAACAAAATGATGACATTTATTTGAAGTTAAAGCCGAACTTAAAGACTGCTTTACAAAATTCTATTGCTCTTGGGAATTTTGACAATCAAAACCCCAAAAAAGCAATGTGTGAAATGGAATTATTGTTTCAGTCAAAAGAATTAAAGAAATATTTTGAATAAACATCAAATTATCAACGAGTTGGTAAAATACCTTAAAGAAAGTGTGAGATAGACCTATCACGAGACCAACCTCTAACCCATTATTTTAACCAAAGCATAAAAACACAGATGACAGCAATAGGATTTAATTTTACATCATCAGATATTTACTATGTGGCAGTAGACGGAACTTTAAATACTCCAAACTTTGTCACAAAAAATAAAATTAGTTTACCAGCAAATCATTCAATACCTGAAACGGTTGATTGGTTTGAAAACGAACTTACGGCTATTTTAAACAATGTAAATCCAGACAAGGTAGTCTACAGATTAACAATTAACAATGTGACTAATAATTATGTGAGTTCTGTTTATTATGCTCAAGCCATATTAAATTTACTGTGTCATAAGAAACAAATTGAAATAAATTATTGTTCGCCTGCATCCGTAAAACCAACAAAGTTTAATCAACCAAATGGAACAAACTTGGAAAATTATGTAGATAATGTTTTAGGTGCGCATCCACCTCATTGGAATAAGAATGCAAGAAATAGTGCTTTAATTGCAATATTACAACTGTAACTTATGGATATTGGAAAATACTCAACAATTGGATTTGTTGGCGGAGGAAACTTTGGAAAAGTTTTCCGTGCAAAAGACAATCTATTGAATGTGGAGAGAGCTATTAAACTGATAAGCGTCCAAAATCCACAAGAATTCTATGATGCAATTAATGAAGCGCAGATACTTGAAAAATGTAGACATAGGAATATTGTTGACATCAAAGAAATTGATGTTCTGCAAATAGAAAATCAACCTGTGCCATGTATTACTATGGAATACTTAGAAAAAGGAAGCGCACAAGGCTATTTGGAACGTAACTTTATTACTGTAAAGAGAGCTATTAAAATTATATCAGATGTCTTGTTTGGGTTAGAACACGCACACAATGAAGGAATTCTTCACAGAGATATAAAACCTGGAAACATACTTTTTTCCGATAACCATACTGCAAAGCTATCAGATTTTGGGCTTGCTTATGGTCTTGCTAATCAACCATTCAACTTTGCAGGATATAATTCACACCTTCCTCCAGAAGTATTACAAGGTATTAATCAGGATAAATTAAGCGATATTTATGCACTTGGCATTACATTTTATCGTCTAATTAATAACATTCCAACATTGAGTGTCCCTTATGCAAATGATGCAGATTGGTTAAATGCCGTTGAAAAAGAAAAATTTCCTAAGAGAGATTTTCAATCTCATATACCTGCAAAAGTTCAAAGAGTATTGAGAAAATCAATGAAAGCCAATAGAGCGGATAGATTTCAATCCTGTTTAGAGTTCAGACAAGCACTGCAAACAATTAAATTGGCGATTAATTGGACATATATAGCAAATGGTCATTGGAAAGGAAAATGTGGTGCCGATAACTATGAACTAAGACTGTATTGCAAACGAACCGGATATTTTATTGACTTTACTAAAAATGGAAGAAAGGACAATAATTATTGTTGCACACAAATTGATTCGGAACCAAAAGCTTTAAAGGAATTTTTTAAAATAATTCAAGAGACAACGATGAAAATATAAGCTCCAAAGCTATTTCTCCGTTTGTTCTTTTTCACACATAGAATGTTGGGGTTTTGGTTGAAAGAAGGTCTACAGAATGTAGGGTAACCTGTCCATAGAAAAAGGGAGTTGCGACCTTTTTCCTTCCCCTGTACAGGACATTCCCCATCGGGGTGCGTCCTGTACAGGGGCAAGTGAGGTTTTTGTGGGTCAGCACGAGGTACGAGTGGTGTACGTACAAAAACACAACTTGCACATTACAAAACAAAAAACAGGGGTTATACCCTAACGTGCCGTAAAGGCACAAAAATGGGCGTTCCGTGATGGCACAGAGGTTACCCTAAAAATCCGGATCGGACATATATAGACAGCTATATAGCTACATATACCTATATCCTGATATGTATGACCATATATCTGCATATATGATTATCTGTATATCAGGGGATAGATAAACGGATATCTGGATAGATTTTATGTTGCCGGCAACAACCTCAAAGAACACCGTAGCAGAGCCACAAGACGGAAGCCAAATAAATCTTATAGGCAATTTAACAAAATATTTGGAATAAAAGCAGAGAAAGTAGATGAAAAATAGAAGAAAAAATTCCAACCTATCTCTCCCCATTCACTACATACATCACTTTATGCGAGAGTGTAACTCAAACTGTGTCAAGGGATAA
>CAZJKM010000044.1:0-21523 GCA_964546645.1 uncultured Sphingobacteriaceae bacterium | reverse complement strand
CGTATGCGCAGCAGCCTGGATTTTCCTGGCCTGATGGCAAGAAGATGGCTATTAGCCTGAGTTTTGATGATGCACGTGCCAGTAACCCGCCGATCGGCATACCCCTGTTGAACCGGTATGGTGTAAAAGCGACTTTTTTTGTGCTTCCTGACATGGTGGAAAGAGACCACGAGGGGTGGAAAGATGCTGTAAAAAGCGGTCACGAAATGGGGTGTCACACGCTCACCCACCCCTGCAGCGGCAATTTCACCTGGGTAAGGAATAATGCCCTGGAGGATTATACGCTGGACCGGATGAAGCGCGACCTGCTGGAGGCCAATCGGAGGATTAAGGAACTGCTCGGTGTGGAGCCGGAGGTGTTTGCCTATCCCTGCGGGCATACGTTCGTGGGCCGGGGCATCCATACCCGCAGCTATGTACCCCTGATTGCCGACCTGTTCCTGGCTGGCCGGGGGTATATGGATGAAGCCCCGGTTGATCCTTCATACTGTGATATGGCCCAGTTGACCGGGATAGAAATGGACGGTAAGGATTTTGAGGACATCCTGCCCCTGATCAAGGGGGCATCGCAAAACGGCCATTGGCTGGTCCTGGCCGGACACGAAACCAATGAAGGGGGACAACTCCATACCACCCGCCTGAAAATGCTGGAACAGCTGTGCGAATACGCTGCGGATCCGGCCAACGGGGTATGGATCGCACCGGTCGGCACCATCGCCCGGTATGTAAAGGAAAAGCGGGCAGAACTGGCCGACAGTCTTCATTTTCCGCAATTGGTCAAACAGGAGAAAGGGGAACCATTGGTATTGGATGCCCGGCGTGGGATTGCGGTTGGTCCCGAAATCAAGTATATGCCGGAATGGAAAGCTTTCGGATGGTTTCATGCGAAAGACCGTGCGGAGTGGGATGTTGACGTAACCCAGGCCGGAAACTATGAGGTAACCCTGGAATGGTCGGTATCCGACAAAGAGGCGGGGAAAGGATTTATCCTGGAAACAGGGCAACACCAGCTGAAAGGGGTCGTCGGGAAATCCGGTTCGTGGGAAACATTTAAGAAAGGGGTTATTGGCCATATCCGGCTTGAGAAAGGGTATCAACGGGTTGTTTTCAGGCCGGTAACCACTGAATTTGAAAAAGGCGAGGCGTTGTTGGACCTAAGAGCACTCACGTTACGGCTAAGCCGGTAAAAATTTCACTGAAGAAACCGTTGCTGGTTGATCCAATCCACGCACACGCCGAACCATTCCTCAAAAAGAGGGGATTGCCGGTAACCGTGTCCCCCTTTTTCGTATACCTTCCATGTTGCCGGAACCTTATTTTCCTGTAGCGCCCGATAGTAACGCTGGCTGTTTGCAATGGGCACCAGTGAATCGTCTTTGGCATGTGTGATAAAGGCGGGAGGAGAATGTTTGTTAATATGCCGTTCGTTTGAGAAAAAATCCACCTGCTCCCTGTCCAATGCAGGGCCCAACAGCGCATCCCTGGATCCTTTGTGGGTGATCGATTCGTCAAAACTGATCACAGGGTAAATCAGCAGCTGGAAATCAGGGCGCAGATTGATGCTCCGGCTGTTATCAATAAAAGGGTGTGCGTAGTGGGTGGCGACGGTGGATGCAAGATGACCTCCGGCAGAAAAGCCCATGATGCCAACCTTATCGGGGTTGATATGCCAGTCATCGGCATGCATACGCACCAGCTCAATGGCCCGCTGGGCGTCCTGGGCAGGTCCCAATGATTTGTCCTCCATTGTCTGGTCACTGGGAAGGCGGTATTTCAGTACAAAAGCAGCAATACCCCGTTCGTTAAAAGCCCGTGCCACACGATACCCTTCGCGGCTGATCATGAGTGCCTGGTATCCGCCGCCGGGACATATGATGACGGCAATGCCGGTTGCTTTCTCCACCGGGGGGAGAAATACCGTAAGGGAGGGTTCTGTTACGTTTCTAACGACAGTGTCCCCCGCACTCCTCACCTCCGTTTTCTCTCCGTCGGGTACATCCAACGAGTTGGGTATGATGCCCTTATATAATGAGATGACTTCCTGGGAAAATACAGGGGTATAACAGCCTATCCATAGGAATACATAAACGAAAACTTTCATATATCTATTTTCCGAATAAAGATACTGCAATTCACGAAGTTGTTAAAGAAATTGCGTAATTAGCCACGCAAAGGATTCTTTGCAAAGCTTACAATTTGTTTTTAAATCGTTCGTTTAGTATACTTGCGGGTCGGCTCGCATGATAACCAGGTAGGTCAGTATACCCTGCGTTACCAGAATAAAGATTATAAATACTAAGTATATTTAATATGCAACGATACCATTCCCTTGATGTATTCCGGGGTGCCACCATGGCACTGATGATCGTAGTGAACAATGCGGGCACCTGGCAGTATGTATTTTCGCCACTGAGACACGCTGACTGGCATGGCAGCACGCTGACTGATCTGGTGTATCCGTTTTTTCTGTTTGCCGTGGGCAATGCACTTGCTTTTGTGATGCCGCGCCTGCGTGAGGCCGGTGCCGCCGCCTTCTGGGGGAAAGTGGTGAAGCGTACGGCTTTGATTTTTGGTATAGGCCTGCTTCTTAATTGGTGGCCGTTTGTGCAATGGCAGGAGGGGTCGCTGGTGTTCAGGCATTGGGTGAATCCGGACAACCCCGAACAGGGTATCCGCATCCTGGGGGTGTTGCAGCGTATCGCGCTGGCTTACTTCTTTGCAGCCATCCTGGCCTATTATTTCCGGCCGAAACCGCTGGTTCTGTTGTCAGTATTGATGTTAATCGGTTACTGGCTGTTATGCCTTGTTTTCGGTGGCGCTGATCCCTATAGCCTGGAGGGCTGGTTCGGGACGTCTATAGACAGGCAGGTGCTCGGCCTGGCGCATATTTATAAAGGGGAGGGTGTTCCGTTCGAACCGGAGGGCCTGATGGGTACGTTGCCGTCGGTGGTCCAGGTGGTCTTCGGTTACCTGGCCGGTCAATACATTCGTGCCCAGGGGGCCGTGGACTGGCTTTGGCCGAAGCTGAAACCAGTTTCTGATCCGATTTACCAGATGTTGGCGGGTTTGTTCACAGTGGCTTTTATAGTGTATGTAGCGGGAATGTTTTGGGACTTGAGTTTCCCCATCAATAAGAAGATCTGGACAAGTTCGTTTGTTCTCTACACGGTAGGGCTGGCCTTGTTGATGACAGGCGTTTTAATCTGGTACATTGAAATCCTGGGAAAACGGAACTGGCTGACCCGGTTTTTCGAGGTGTTCGGGAAAAACCCGCTGTTCATTTATATCGTGAGCTTCGCATTGCCTGGTGCCTTGCGGCTGATTCGGTTCAACGACACCACTCCGCTGGCCTGGTTTTACACAGAGGTGTGTGCTAAAGTACCCGGCCCTCCGGAGGTTGGTTCCCTTTGCTTCTCGTTGATATTCCTGGCATTCTGCTGGGGTATCTGCTACCTGTTGGACCGTAAAGGAATTTATATAAGGGTCTGAAAGCTGTCCAGCGCCTGCAGGATCACGTTGCAGGCTTCTTTGATCTGACGGCCGGTGATCGTCAGGGGGGGAGCCAGGCGAAGGGCGTTGTCACAATGGAGGAACCAGTCGATAATCACGCCATGATCTGCGCAATAACGGCTGATGTATTCAACCTGCTTAAAGGTATCCAGTTGTATAGCCAGCATGAGCCCGATACCACGTATTTCGCGGATCGCAGGATGCCGCAGGTATTTTCTGAAGAGCTGTTCTTTCGCAGCGACTCCATCCGTGAGGTTGTTCTCCAGAATAACCTCCAGGCTGGCAAGACCTGCGGCGCAACTTACCGGATGGCCGCCGAAAGTGGTAATATGCCCCAGCATCGGGTTGTTTTTAATAACACCCATGACCTCCCGGTCAGCGATAAAGGCACCGATAGGCATACCACCGCCCATACCTTTGGCTAATAGCAGGATATCCGGTACAATGCCGTAGTGTTCAAAGGCGAACAGATGGCCTGTACGGCCAAAGCCGGTTTGTATCTCATCAAGGATCAGCAGTGCGCCTGTTTCATCACAACGCTGTCGCAGTGCCTGCAGGTAGGTAGCATCCGGGACACGTACACCCGCTTCGCCCTGTACCGTTTCAAGGATGACAGCGGCAGTGTGCCTGGTAATGAGTTGCAGGTCTTCAGGGCAATTGAAGCCGATAAACCCAATATCCGGCAGGAGGGGGGCGTAGGCCTGTTGGTATTCCGGATTGCCGATCAGGCTCAGTGCGCCCTGCGTGCTGCCGTGGTATGCTTTCCGGGCCGCGATCAGTTGCCGCCGGCCGGTATAACGTTTGGCTATTTTCATAGCACCTTCCGTGGCTTCGGTGCCTGAGTTGGTGAAATAGACGCTGTTTAAATGGTTGGGCAGTACCTCTGTGAGCGCTTTTGCCAGTAATACCTGCGGTGCCTGTACAAACTCACCATATACGGTTACATGCAGAAACTTTGCCAGCTGCTCTTTAATGGCTTTCAGTACGTTCGGGTGCCGGTGACCGATATTACTGACTGCGAAACCGGAAACGAGGTCGATATACCGCTTTCTGTCGGGGCCATACAGGTAGACTCCTTTGGCGTGCGTAATTTCCAGCAACTGGGGGAAATTGGAGGTTTGGGCGGTGTTCAATAAAAAAAGCTGCCGGTTGCTCAGTGTGGTCATTGCTTTTCCTTTGCCCGCCGCTCCTCAAGCTCCTTAAAGAGCTTCTCGCGGAATGCCCGCTCTGCTTCAAAAAAACGGGAGGCCCTGTCATCTCCCACAACCTGTGAAAAGTCTTTCTGGTACCGCTTTTTCAGCTGAAGCACTTCTGCGTCATATTCCAGCTCACCGCGACGGGGCTTGGGGCGCTCGCCGTTGCCACGTTGTTCTTTCCGTTTCCGAATCACCGCATGTATGTCCTTCTGATACTGGTTATAAACCGGGAAAAACTGCTGGGCCTCTTTGGGTGTGAGGCTTAGTTCCTTTGTAATAAAAGCCACTTTTGCTGCTTCGATTTTTTCGAAACGAGTCTGCTGTCGGTCCTGTGCGGCAGCGGGGAGTGCCAGCAGCATATAAATGGATAATATATAGCGTAATCGTTTCATTTTCCGTTATTGAACTATATGGTCTGATTGAGATAGTTTTCAATGTCTTCTTCCGAAAGGTGATCGCTGAAAGAGCCTAGCTCAACAGGTAATCCGTCTGCTAAGAGGGAAAGATCACCCTGTTCAGAATAGTATTCCAGGTAACTGATGATCTCCGTTTCAGACAGCCGGGAAATGCGATGCTCGAAATTGCCGTTTGGTTGTTGTATGTGGAGCAATGCCCCTATACTGATCCCGATGGTCACGCAGGCTGCTGCCGCATACGATATCCATTTCCGCAAACGTATTGTTTTTACAGGGGTTGCAGTGCCGGTACGCTGCCGGATGGTGCCGTGCAGCTTGTTGAAATAACCTTCCGGAACAGTAAACCCATCATGCGGTATATTTTCTTTCAGTTTTTCTGCGGAAACGCGGGCCATCATATCCCCACGCAATTGTTCAAAATAGCCTGGCGGAACAGAAAAGGGATTTTTATGTAGTTCTTTCTTATCCATGCTGTTGATTAGATGCCCCGTAAACAAAAAGGTTTAATCATGCCCTGCTAAAAACTGTTCGATCTTTTTTACGGCCAGATGGTAGGAAGCCTTCAGTGCCCCTACACTGGTTCCGAGTACCTCTGATATTTCTTCGTATTTCAGATCGTCAAAATACTTCATATTGAAAACCTGCCGCTGTTTTTGCGGCAGGGTAAGCAGCGCTTCCTGTAGTTTACGCTGAGCCGCATTTCCGTCAAAATAGGGTGTGTCAGCCAGGGTGTCAGCGAGGTAAGACGACGTGTCATCATCCAGGGATACCTGTTGCTGGGCCTTTTTCCGGTTCAGAAAGGTGATACATTCATTGGTGGCAATGCGATACAGCCAGGTATACAGCTGGGCATCGGCCCGGAAAGATCCTAAATTTTTCCACACCTTTATAAAGATCTCCTGGACCAGGTCGTCCGCATCGTCATGGTCAACGACCATACGGCGCACATGCCAGTAGATCTTTTCCTGGTATTTACTGACCAGTGCGCTGAAGGCTTCCTCCCTGCTGCGTTCATTGGCAAATTTTTCAAGGATCAGCCGGTCGTCCATGTTGGTCGTAAAAACGCAGGTTGTTTTTTATCCTTTCCGCCCCATCACCTTCTGTACGGCGGCGACAATGTTTTGCGCATTCAGGCCATATTTTTCCATCAGCTGGGCAGGAGTGCCGCTTTCGCCGAAGCTGTCATTGACCGCTACATATTCCTGCGGTGACGGCAGGTTTTTTGCCAATACCTGTGCCACACTATCGCCCAGGCCACCCAACCTGTTGTGTTCTTCAGCTGTTACTACGCAACCTGTTTTTGCTACGGATTTCAGAATGGCCTCCTCGTCAAGAGGCTTGATCGTGTGTATATTGATGATTTCTGCATTGATGCCCATTTCAGCCAACTGTTCGCCGGCCTGTATGGCTTCCCAGACCAGGTGTCCGGTAGCAAAAATGCTCACATCCGTTCCTTCGTTCACCATCCAGGCTTTTCCGATCTCAAATTTCTGGTCCGGATCCGTAAAGATCGGTACAACCGGTCTGCCGAAACGGAGGTAAACCGGTCCGTGATGGTCAGCGATGGCGA
Organism: uncultured Sphingobacteriaceae bacterium; assembly: GCA_964546645.1. Taxonomy (GTDB): domain Bacteria; phylum Bacteroidota; class Bacteroidia; order Sphingobacteriales; family Sphingobacteriaceae; genus A37T11. Next base: position 14,831 of record CAZJKM010000044.1, on the reverse strand, counting down.
TGGTAGCCGCCTTGGTCTGGTTGTAATCACACGGATTGATTACCGTCATCCCCGGCAGCATTTTCATCAGTCCGATATCTTCGAGGATCTGGTGAGTAGCCCCGTCTTCGCCCAGTGTCAATCCGGCGTGAGATGCGCAGATTTTCACGTTCTTGTCTGAATAAGCGATGGATTGGCGGATCTGGTCGTACACCCGCCCGGTTGAAAAATTGGCGAACGTGCCGGTATATGGTATCTTGCCGCCAATAGTAAGACCTGCTGCCATGCCCATCATATTGGCTTCGGCAATGCCGGTCTGGAAAAAGCGTTCAGGAAATTCTTTGATAAAGGCATCCATTTTCAGGGAGCCTATCAGGTCAGCGCACAGGGCTACCACCTGCTCATTTTTTCGGCCCGCTTCCAATAAGCCGGCACCGAAACCGGAACGGGTATCTTTTTTATCTGTATACGTGTATTTTTTCATCTTTATATAAGATTTGAGACACTAGACAACAGACACCAGACCTTAGATGGAAAATAGAAAAGGAGCGAAAAGTGTTAAATTTTCCTGTCCCATGCCTATCATTCGTTGTTTAGTGTCTAAAGTCTAGTGTCTGTTGTCTAACGTCTAATGTCTAATGTCTGTCGTCTATATTAATAATCGCCCAGGGTTTCTTCTAATTGTGAGAGAGCAGCGGCTAACTGTTCATCATTAGGTGCTACGCCGTGCCATTTATGTGAGCCCATCATAAAATCGACCCCGTTGCCCATTTCCGTCTTCATGAGGATCATGACCGGTTTACCTTTCCCCGACCTGCTTTTTGCATCACCGAAGCCGCGCAGTACATCGGGCATATCGTTGCCGTTCATCTCCAGTACCTCCCAGCCAAAAGCTTCCCATTTAGCCCTCAGGTCGCCCAATGACAGTACTTTTTCTGTGGAGCCATCTATCTGTTGCCCGTTTACATCAATGGTCGCAATGAGATTATCTACCTTGTTATGTGGTGCAAAAAGGGCCGCTTCCCAAACCTGACCTTCCTGTTGTTCGCCGTCACCCATCAGCACGTATACCAGATGGGGATCATTGTTGAGCTTTTTGGCCAGCGCAGCGCCGATAGCCACTGACAGGCCCTGACCCAGCGATCCTGAAGCGATGCGGATACCGGGTAGCCCTTCATGGGTGGTGGGGTGTCCCTGCAGCCTGGAATTTATTTTCCGGAAGGTAGTCAGTTCTTTCACATCAAAATAACCGGCCCTTGCCAGCGTACTATAGAATACGGGTGAAATGTGGCCGTTTGACAAAAAGAACAGGTCTTCATCCATGCCGTCCATATTGAAACCGTCGTTGCGTTTCAATACGTTAAAATACAATGCGGTAAAATAATCGGTGCAGCCCAGTGATCCTCCGGGGTGGCCTGATTGGCAGGCGTGTACCATGCGGACGATATCACGCCGGATCTGAGATGCAACACGTTCTAATTGAGATAAATCGTTACTCATGTCTATATTAAAGGGTATATCAATGGATGGCCGCTAAGTTAAACAATCCGTTTGAAATAGGATGGTTCTGCCATCAAATAATTTGTATGGAGGGTCTGGCCGGAGGAGCCAAATATAGCTGTATAGATTTAACCTAACAGATCCCGCACTTGCCTGGTCGCATTGGCATTGTCCACTTTGCGAATGATGTGGCGGATGATGCCGTGTTCGTCAATAACGAAAGTAGTGCGCGCTGTACCCATATATTTGTTGCCGTACATGTTCTTTTCCACCCATACGCCGTATGCTTCGACGATGCGTTGATCTTCATCGGCGACCAGTGTAAACGGAAGATCGAATTTGCTGATAAACTTCTGGTGCGATTGTTCGCTGTCGGTGCTTACGCCGATCACTTCAAAGCCATCTTTAACCAACGACTGGTAATTATCCCGGAAATTACATGCTTCCGTCGTGCATCCCGGCGTGTTGTCCTTCGGATAAAAATAAAGGATTACCTTTTTGCCTGCAAAGTCGCTTAATGATACCGTTTCACCGTGCTGATTCTTACCTGAGAATTCCGGTGCTTTGTCGCCTTCTTTTAGTGTCATGAGATGTGAGACATTAGATATGAGATGTTAGACATTAGAGAATTACCTGCTTACTTTAAAAAATCCGCTTCAAAGACCTGTTCGTTATCTTTCCAGTCGGTAACCACTAACCGGAAACGATGCTTGCCTTTGGACAGGTTCTTGTCGAACTCGTGCCATAAGGAGGCTGCCTTCGGGTCATACTCCATCAGCACCCACTGATCGTCGATATATCCGTTAAACGATTGTATACCGGAAAGGTTGTCGGAAATTTTAAAATTGATTGTTGAAATGCCGGCTAACGATTTACCCTGGCTGATGTTGATCGGTCGGATCACGGGCGCAATGGTATCGATACCCACATAGAAACTGCCCAGACTGCGGGCGGTGACCCGTACAAAGCCGTTTTCATACCGTCCGCCATGGCTGTGGCCACGGCTGTCCACAATCAGCGCCTTGGCATACAGGTGCGGGGGTAACCCCGCATCCGGTTTAATGGCCAGGCTGTAGCCGGTATGTACCGGTGTCATCCGGTTGTGCACGTGATGCATGGCTGAATAGCCACCGGCAGGTTTGTTGCCTATCGTGTAATTGAAGTACAGGTCGCTGTAAAGTGTGTTTGCGGGTAGGGTCAGCTCCAAAATATCTGTTTTGAATAGATTCTCCTTATCAAAAGGAAACAGTGTGGTGCCGGTAGTCGGGTTTGCTGCTGTCTGTTGCAATGTACGACGTTGTACCCGGAAGGATAATGTGCTGGTATTGCCTGCCACATCCCGTACACGGTAAGTAAGACGGTGTACGGTGTCGTTACTGAGTTCGATGATGCCCCGGTTGGGGGTATCCCGGTAAATGGTGAGCGGATTTCCCGGCTCTATGAAACTCTTTTGGATACGTTGGTTTTTAAGGATATAGTGCGGATAGTCAATGTGTGAGTTAATAGCGCGACTGTCAGCAAAAAAGAACTTTTCCCAAACAGCTGTATAAACCGGCTGGTCATCCAGCAGCAGTTCAATGGAATAAACGCCATTCCGGAAGGTGGAAGTGGAACTCTGGTCGGTCGTGATGATGCCGAAGCCGGTTTTGCCGCTGACGGGGATGATTTGGTCCGGCGAAAGGGAATACGTGCCACCACTTCCCTGTATGCGCAGGTGCCGCCGCGGGGTGTGCTCACTGAACGGCACATCGCCCAGATCATATACCGTAATCCCACTGATTGCAGGCGGGACACGATCAGGGATCGTCAGTCCGAATAGCTGACTATTAATAGGCGCTTCTGTTTGCGTATCCCTCAGTTCAAAATGGAGGTGCGGCCCTCCGGAACTGCCTGAATTACCCGCCAATCCGATCACATCCCCCTTTTTTACCGGTAGCCGGCCTTTCTCCGGTTTAACATCCACATCAAAGCGTTGTTCGCTGTATTGCAGGTCTTTTACTGCCTGCCCGATCATGTCGTTGAACCGGTGCATGTGCATATACACACTGGTATATCCGTTGGGGTGGTCAATGTACACTATGTTGCCTCCTCCGCCGATCTGTACCCGTATCCGTGAGATCGTTCCGTCGGCCACCGCATACAGCGGATAACCGACCCGTTGGTTGGTACGATAGTCGGTACCTGCATGGAAGTGGTTACTGCGCAATTCGCCAAAGGTCCCTGAAGCGTCCGGCGGCAGGTCAAGCGGGGTTCTGAAATAACCCTGTGGATAGGGTTGGCTTTGGATGACGGGTTGCTGGGCAAACAGCGGCATCAGTTGTGCCACACAAAAGAAGGCGAGAAAACAACGGCAGCTATTTAACATAAAAGTCAAGCATCTTGCGGTCCTGAAGGTATCCTTCCAGGTGGTCTCCCACCTGTACGGGTCCTACGCCTGCCGGTGTTCCTGTAAAAATAAGATCACCATTACGGAGGGTCATGAAACCGGATATGAATGATATAATGGTCTCAAACGAAAAAATAAGCTGTTTGGTATGGCCCTGTTGTACGGTACTGCCATTCCGGTCCAGCCGGAAACGAAGATCATACAGGTCACCCCATTCCGCTTTAGGGACCAGGGCACTCACCGGTGCGGAATGATCAAAAGCTTTGGCAGGCTCCCAGGGCAGCCCCTGCGCTTTTTGCTGTCGTTGTATATCGCGTGCCGTAAAATCAATACCTAACCCGACGGCATCGTAATAGCGATCCGCAAATTTCGGACGGATGTGTTTACCTTCCTTGCAAATGCGTAACACCACTTCAATTTCGTGATCAATTTCCGTTGAGAAAGAAGGATAATAGAATGGGTGGTTATTCCGGAGGACAGCCGTGTCCGGTTTCAGAAAGATAACAGGAATTTCTGGTATGGGGTTATTAAGTTCTCTTGCGTGTTCGGTATAGTTTCGTCCTACTGCAATGATTTTCATGAAGGAGACAGGTAGTTTTAAAGTACGGAAACACGTTTAATAACGGTTTCAGATCCCGCTACCAGCCGGATGAAATAATAGCCACTGCTTAATTTGTTTTCTATACTGAATGAGTGCGTTTGTTCTCCGGCGGTCAGCCGTTGCGAGAGCAAGGTCATTATTTCATTACCTAAAGCATCCATCAGTTTAATACTGACCGTATTGTCTTTGCTTAATTTGAACGAGAGATTAATCTGGTCTGATACGGGGTTAGGGAATACTTTCACACGGCTGATCAGCTTGTCACTTTCAGCGTTCGGTACCCTGTTGTTCCGGAAGGACGGATTGAAAAACCGGATAAATGAAGTCGTGAATGAACTCGTTTTCTCTATCGCATTATGTCCATGCAGGCGACCTGCCTGTTCGGTCTTCGCAGGTTGCTGCGGTTCCGTCCGGGTAGTATCCTGGCGCAACGAACTTCCTGAAGCCATCAGCGAGCCTGTCAGCAGGCTGATGCTCAAACACGAAGCTGTTAATATTCTGAAGTAGTATTTTCCCATATCTCGTTTAACCTAAGGCTATCTGTACCGTTACGGCAAAAGTATAATAAAAAAATGTGAATTTTTGCAAACAAACTAAAATAAATAACTTTTTAACAATTTTTAACACGACCATACGTTATTTACGATGGCCCTGCCGGATTCATTTGCATCTGATCATAAATTTATATAGATTTGTATGGGGAAGAGAAGTATAGGTTTCATTCAAAGGGGGTTATATGAAATATACTTTTACTTTGATCTGTTTTTCGTTGTTACCCGCCTGGGTATTTTCCCAAGGAGGCGCCTATCTGGTGCAGGGCCAGCTTGCTATCCAGAAGATACCGGAATGGGCCTATTTGGTTCCGGATAGCGAATTGCCGCAACAAATTGACTCAATAGAAATTAAGGATGGGTATTTTGAATTCCGCGGTGAGCTGATAAGGCCGCTGAAGGCCCGTATTTTCACGGGCAAGAATTTCAGGCAGGCTACTAAAAGTTATTGCCTGTATCTGTATCTGGAACCGGACACGGTATGGATCAGCAGTTCGGACACCCTTCGGCATGCGCAGGTTTCCGGTGGTCCTGAAAATCAATGTTACAGCGAGCTCAGGGCGCTGCTCAGGGAAGCAGATAGCAAGTTGCGTTCATTTGCAGGGGCTTATTTGGGGATCCCCGCCTTTCAGACTGGCGTATCAACCGGCGGAGACAAAGGTGTACCGCCAGATGTCCTGTTCCGGCAGGCTGAAAGTCTTCACTGGTCCGTTACCCGGCAGTTTATCAAAAAATACCCGGACAGGTGGGTCAGCCTGGATGCGCTGATCGAATCGGTCAGAGGCAATCGGGAAGCCAGCCAGGCAGCAACGGTATTTAATCAATTATCAGCGACCATTCGCACGAGTCTTGAAGCCGAAAAATACCTGACGGGATTAAACGGTACAAAAGCTCCTTAACGGTTATGCCTTACGAATGTTCGTGACCGTTTGCAGATTACCTGCTGAATATGTATTATTGGCCGTATTTATTATCACCCACTATGCACGCCAGACAATCATGAAATTATTAATTGTATCTGTAAAACAGTTCGGATGGCTTTTATGTCTCCTGGTCATGACAGACCCTGTCGCGGCGCAAACGCGGCAACAGGCATACCATCCACCGAAACTGGAGAATGACCAATCCTGGTCACTCGTTTTTCTGCCGGATCCCCAATCCTATGTCAAATTTGAGCGGAATCAGCCGGTATTTGACCTGATGACAGCCTGGATCAGTGAAAACATCGACCCGCTGCGTATCGGGATGGTGCTTTGTGCGGGCGACCTGGTGGAGCAGAATGCATTACTGGTTCCGGATGGCATTAAAGTAAACCAGCCCAGCAAAAAGCAGTGGGAATCGGTTGCCCGCTCTTTTGGAAGACTGGATGGCAAGGTACCTTACGTATCGGCTACGGGAAACCATGATTACGGAGTGCGTAATATCGAATACCGGAAAACAGCATACAATGATTATTTTCCGGTGGATAAGAACTTCCTTTCCCAGAAGTTGTTAAGGGAAGCGGGTACGGACGCTGAAGGGATGCCTACACTCACCAACGCTGCATACGGGTTTGTCTCACCCCACGGAAAAAAATTCCTGGTATTGGTACTGGAGTTTGCGCCCCGCGATACGGTGCTGAACTGGGGCCTGAAAGTGGTTAATCAGGAAGCATATCGTGATCACACGGTCATCCTGCTGACACATTCGTATCTGAATGCTGAAGGTAAACACATCGTAAAGGAAGGTTACCCGATTACGGACGGGAATTACGGTGCCGCGATCTGGGAAAAGCTGGTGAAACCTTCCCGCAATATTGAGCTGGTGCTTTGCGGGCATATCGGCAAACCGGATGACCCCAAGGGGCACATCGGATTCCGCACAGATAAGAACAGTGCCGGGAAAACGGTCCATCAGATGCTTTTCAACGCGCAGGCACTGGGGGGTGGTTGGCACGGAAATGGTGGGGACGGCTGGTTACGGATACTGGAATTCCTGCCCGACGGGAAAACAGTGCGTGTAAAGACGTTTTCTCCGTTGTTTGCGATCTCTCCGTCCACGCGGCATTTGGCGTGGCGGACTGATCACGACGATTCGTTTACATTCGTGCTGGATTAGCCGCTACTTGCTGTATCACTTCCTGATAATACGACTCATACTCTGGTAATATCAGCTTCAGGTCGAAATCCGTTGCCCGTTTATACGCTGCTTCTTTAAACTGCGTCAGCCGGTCCTTATCTTCCAGTATATGAATAGCATGGGCAGCCATACTGTCTATATCCCCGATGTCGTCAAGAAAACCGGTTACACCCTGTATATTCAGTTCCGGTAAGCCGCCGGCATTGGAAGAGATCACCGGTACCTTGCATGCCATGGCCTCGAGGGCTGCCAGGCCGAAGCTCTCTGAACCGGACGGCATGATAAATAAATCAGATACGGAGAGGATTTCTTCAATAGCGTCCTGTTTCCCTAAAAACCGTATATCGTCACAGGTCCCCAATTCCCGGCAGAGCAACTCGGTGTTGGCCCGCTCAGGACCGTCTCCTACCATGAGTAACTTACAGGGAATCTTTTCCCGGATCTTCCGAAAAATACGGATCACGTCTCCTGTGCGTTTCACTTTCCGGAAATTGGATGTATGGATCAGGATCCGCTCGTCTCCCGGTGCGATGGCCTGTTTAAAATGTTCGCGGGGCTTCAGACTGAACCGGCTAAAATCAATGAAATTAGGAATGACCCGTATTTCCTTCTGAATGTCGAAATGGCTGTACGTATCTTCCCTCAGGTTTTGCGATACCGCTGTCACCCCATCTGAATGGTTGATGGAGAATGTAACTACCGGATTGTAACTGGGATCTTTGCCTACCAGGGTAATATCTGTACCATGCAGGGTTGTTACGATCGGTATGGAGATGTTATAAGTGGCCAGGATCTGTTTCGCCATGAAAGCTGCGGACGCGTGCGGGATGGCGTAATGTACATGCAGCAGGTCGAGCTGCTCAAACCGAACCACGTCCACCAGTTTGCTGGCCAGTGCCAGTTCATACGGTGGAAAATCAAATAATGGATATTTGGAGATGCTGACCTCGTGGTAAAACAGGTTGGCCGAAAAGAAGTCGAGCCGGGCCGGTTGGCTATAGGTAACAAAATGGACCTGATGGCCGTTTGCGGCCAACGCTTTTCCCAACTCAGTAGCTACCACCCCGCTCCCCCCGAAGGTGGGATAACAAACAATGCCTATCTTCATCCGTACTATGTGTTCTCTTTGCGGCGCAAATTACGGATATTTCAATGAAAGTATTGTAACAAGCTTGTCAGGCTTAAGGCTGGTTATTACAAACCTTCCCGGATGGCCTGATAGACGGCATCCTGAATGCGGGACCGGATATTCAGGTCATATAATTTCGTGCTTCTGGTAGGATGTACACGATTTGACAGGAATATGTATGTCAACTGATGTTGCGGATCTATCCATATACAGGTACCGGTATAACCGGTATGTCCATAGGTGGCGGGCGAAGCCAGCCGGGAAGGATACGCTTTTGTTGTATCCGGTTCCCAGCGGTCAAAGCCCAGTCCGCGGCGGCTCGTTGCAGACTGCCGCGATGTGAAGAGATCCACGGTTTCCGGGCGGAAATATTGTTGTCCGCCGTAGATACCCCGGTTCAGTAATAATTGTGCGTAAATAGCCAGATCATTGGCGGTGCTGAAGTTCCCGGCGTGGCCGGCTACGCCGTCAGCCATGGCAGCACCTTCGTCGTGAACATAGCCCTGTAACAGTGTTTTTCGAAATGTTTTGTCGTCTTCGCTTGGTACGATGCGGTCTTGTGCAAAACGCAGCCGCGGATTAAAGCCGGCGGTTTTCATGCCTAACGGACGATAAAACTCCCGCTGGATATATTCCTCCATCGGTACAGCGGTCTGGTGCTCCGCGACTTCCTTCATGACGTACATGCTGATGTCGCTGTACACGTATTTGCCGGATGGGTTCAGTTTCGAGTGCAGCATCTCCGGCCACATTACTTCAGCGTAATAATTTTTTCGCAAATAGTAGCCGTCTGCTACTTTTACCGGGAAAGCGGCGGATGAATCCGGTTGTGAATCGCCCGGTTGCAGCTCTTTGTAGAAGGGTATAAAGGGGACGAAGCCTGCTTCGTGAAGCATTACATCACGCAGTTTCACCTGGCTTTTGTTACTGTTCTGCGCCTGCAGCAGGTAATGTCCCATCGTCTGGTTCAGGTCGATCAATCCCTGTTCCGTCAGGCGCATAATGGCAGGGGTGGTGGCTGAGATCTTTGTGATCGAAGCCAGGTCAAAAATATCATCGGTGCGGGTGGGTCTCGTTTCATCATACGTATGGTGACCATACGCTTTTTCGAAAATCACGTTACCGTCTTTTACAACCATGACCACGCATCCCGGAGCCGCTTTTCCAACGATCGCCTCCCGGGCAATGGCATCGATCGTAGCCGTCAGCCTGGTGCCGTTGATTCCCACCTCTTCGGCTGTACCATAGCAGAGGCGTATCTTTTCCGTTGAAAAACCTTGTCCCGCACGGTAACGCATGGATATATCTTTTGACAAACGGGCATTGGCTGCGTAGCCACCGAAAATAAGCTCCGCTACCTGCTGTTCTGCCGCCCGGCCGGTTGTTTCGCTCCATATGATGGGGGTAGCCATGTAGTCCAGTGACACCAGTTGCCCGGAAGATCCGAAGGCGGCAATGATCACCTGACTGCCGAGTGATTTGGTCTGTACGAAGTTGATCACCGCCGGTGTCAGCTGGTGCGTGCCGATAGCGATGATCAGCGTATTGTGCAGCTTGACAGCCTCATCCAGGGATAGCAGTTGCTTCGGATCTGTTTCGCTGGTAAATAAATCCAGGTCGGCATACTTTCCGAGGTGCTCACTGAAAGTTTGATAGTCGCCGAAGCTGATAACGGCAATCTTCCGTTCTTCTAACCGCAGCAGCGGAACAACACCGCGTTCATTGTTAAGCAGTACGGTTTGGAGGGGAGGCCGGCTCATCTGTTGGGAGAAAGCCGCTGTCAGATGCAGCAGGAGTATACCGGTCAATAGAAAGCAGGATGTCAGCCTGTTCGTATATCGTGTTATCATGAATGTATGTTCTTGGTACGAATGTAATAAAAAGATGGAAGTATGCATGATGCTGCTGTCAATAAATTTATCTGTGCATGATCCCGCATGTGACCACCGGGACTGTTTTTAGTTGTAGATTTGCCTGATATGACAGCCCTGCCCCCATTGGTTTCGGAGATGGTGCAACGCATACAGCATGCTTTGAGTACCCGCTGTATGGTCAGGCAGGTAGAGGAGGGTTCCTTTCTGCTGCAGCCGGAGCAACAGCCGCTTGCCATTGCTTTCTATCTGCTGCATCCGAACCGGCGGCATATGGATGACGCCGTAGCGGGGCAGGGACGAAGGGTGATTCATGTGGATGAGGATCAGTGGCGTACGGCAGGGGAGTTAATCATCGGCCGATTGGTTTCATTATGCGGAAAGGGTCGGAAAATACATGCCCGCACCACTGTCGCTGCACGGATACATGTACGTACTGCACTTGCTTTTCAGCAGGAGCATCACCTCCAGGTAGCACTGCCGGGTAAATACCGGTATGGGCTGTTTGCCAATGGCGAACTGGTATCGGTTGCTGTATTCAGCGGTGGTCGTCGCATGCGCGACCAGCCGGCCAGTTACCGGTCATTTGAATTACTGCGGTTCTGCCACAAACAGGGTTGCCAGGTCGTGGGCGGATTTACAAAATTGCTCAAAGCATTTATACGTGACTTTCAGCCAGGTGATATCATGACGTATGCGGATAAGGACTGGTCGGACGGCAGTGCATACATGCGCACCGGGTTTAAATCCGTGGATTACCTACCCCCACAGTCCTTCTGGATACATGACGGAACCTTTCATCGGTATAGTGAGACACGCTTGCCGGAGGATATCCGGCAGCTGTCTCCGGAGGAACGGGCGGCAAGGGGATATGTCCCCCTGAAAAACTCAGGAAGCCTGAAAATGGTATTATCGTTTACGCGTCCTCATCCTATTTCGGAACACGGCACCGGATCAGGCAGGTGAGAATCCTTCGATGATTTCCCCGGAGGTGACGCTATACTGCCCGAACATCTCCAGGAAAAGGATAGCCCCGGAGGTTTGGCCGAGCGATGCCTGGGTGTGTTTTGCTTCCATGCCGGTGGTACAATCGCGTACCAGCACCACCTGATAACCCCGTTTGCTCATTTCCAGTGCGCCATAGTCCCGCGTAATGATACAGGCATTGGTGTTGAATCCTGCAAATAGCAGAAAAAGGATACCTTCCTGCTGGCAATATGCGTTCAGTTCTTTCCCGGTTGCGATCACAGGTTCCCCCGGAACCGGTTCCACTTTAGGATGGATATGGTGCGGAGGCAGGCTTCTGAGGTCCTTATCACGGGGTTCGACAGGCCGGCGATAGGACTGATAAGGGCCGCTTAAACTTCTGAATTCGGCAGGAGGCCAGTTACGTGACCCTGCACCACCCTCGTTGGTCTCTAAGGGAAGGTTTACCCAGTTAGCATGTTTATGTGCCACTGGTGGTGACGGAGCATGAATCACCTTCAGTCCTTTAGCACGGCACGCCTGAACCAGCGGGACCAGCGCGTCATCAATGATCTTTTCTGCCCGCTCTTCCGGTTCTTTGATGTAGTGCCGCTGCCAGACATCCACCAGTACCAATGCGGTCTGACTGATGGGTATCTTCCAATTCAGATGTGCATAATCCGTATTGGTTTCCAGCCATTCCTGTCCCGGATCCACGTACCAGCGGTAATAGCGGGGGGAAATCTGTACAGAGCCTCCATTAGCTTTCTCCACTACCGGATCCGATAAGTTGAGGGGGATATTGTCCAGTATATTTCCCATGCCAAGCCCTAATCCGCCAATAGCATTTTTCAGGATAAATTCCCGTCTGGAATGTTTCCCGGATGTCGGTGTAATTTTCTTTTTCATATCTGCCGGCTATAGTCTCGCATCTGATCCATGAAAAGAAGATGCCCTCCTGCAAGAATAGCTATTTTTTCTGAAAGGTACAACCACTTTATACCCTGTGTAAACTATATTTGCATCATGGGTGTCCATACGTGTAAATACCAAAACAGATGAGTGAATTAAGTAAAACGGAAGAGAGTGGGGTTGTGCTCCATAACAGTTATTTTGATGGCAGGGTGCAAAGCCTGGGTCTGCAAACGGAAAGAGGACGTGCTACACTGGGCGTCATGAAAAAGGGAACCTACCGGTTTGCTGCTTCTGCACCTGAACAGATGGTCATCCTTTCGGGCAGCGCCAATGTGAGGCTCTCAGGCGGAGAGTCGCTGCAGTTTGACGGGAAGGGCGTGTTTGATGTGGCGGCAGATACCGCGTTCGATATCGTTTGTGCCACGGATGTGGCGTACCTGTGTTACTATGGATAAACTGTATTTTGCAGGACTTTAAGCGGATAACCGGATGCACGGACGTGACCGAAAAGATATTTTTCCCGGATTGGAGGTGTCTGTTATACTGAAGAAAGACCAGCGTAGCGGTGTGTTGACAAAGGGTGTGGTAAAAGATATCCTCACTTCGGCTCCGTATCATTCACGGGGTATCAAAGTCCGACTGGAAGACGGGCAGGTCGGGCGTGTTGCCCATATAGAAGAATAACCTTTTGTCAATGCTGGTCCCGCAGCACTTCCAGGGTCCTGATCAGCTCAGGATCATAGTTGTTTCTAACCTGGAAGAAAACGGGGTTCCCAAAGAAATATTTACCCACCAGGGCTTTCATCTCACCCTCAATAACCGGTTGGGATAATGCGGCATATTCCCGTTGTACCGGAACCCCTTTGGTTTCGGCAAACTTCAGCAGGCGGTTATAACTGTCCTTGGGAAGCTGGTAGTTCTTGATGAAATGGTCCGGAGAAAAAGAAGGGATGTCGTTTGTCAGATGGCTGAAAACAAAGTCACTGATGACCCCCTTTTCACTCAGTTGCCGGTAAAAAGGATTAAACACGGACGTGTCGGCGCTCACCTGTATGTCAGGAACGATACCGCCCATATAATGCAACATGCCGGCCGGTCTTTCAGGAAAGCCCGGAGAAGGGGTAACCAGGTAGTCGCCGCTGATGCTTTGATAGGATTTTTGGATACATCTGCCCGAAGGGGTGTAATACCGGGCGACCGTAAGGTTCAGGGCAGAACCGTCACCAAATTCAAATTGTTCCTGTATAAGCCCTTTTCCAAAGGAGGTTTGCCCGATGACAATGCCCCGTTTCAGGTCCTGTATGGCTCCGGCCACTATTTCACTGGCAGAAGCGGAACGTCCATTGATGAGTACCGCCAGTTTGCCCGTGTTAAACTTTCCGGGTGCCGCCGAATAGTAGTCCGTTCGCATGTGATGCGCTCCTTCCGTGTACACAATGAGCTGCTTGTTATCCAGGAACTGACTGGCAAGTGCCGTAGCTGCAGTGAGGTAACCACCACCATTTTCCCGCAGGTCCAGGATCACGTTTTCTGCTCCCTGTTTCCGGAGGTTGCTCAGGGAAGCCACAAAATCGTCTGCTGTCTGCGCGCCGAATTGCCTGATTTTAATATAAGCTGTTGCAGTGTCAATGACATAGGCTGCATCGATGCTGCTTATCCGGATCTTATCGCGGGTGATGATCAATGGGCTTTCCAGTTCGGCTCCCTTTCTGCTTACCCACAGCTCTACTTGTGTGCCACGGCCTCCCCGCACTTTGGCAGCCACCTCTGTGGCAGAGAGGTGGGCACCCGAAATAAGCTGGTCACCTACCCGGAGCAGCTTGTCACCTAGGCGTACGCCCCCTTTTTCTGCCGGTCCGCCGGCGCTGACACCGGTTACTAATAACGTATCGTTGATCACGTAATATTCAATTCCGATCCCTTCAAATGTGCCCTCCAGGGTTTCACTGGCGGCGCGTACCCGGTCAGGCGGGAGATACGTGGAATAAGGATCGAGATAGGAAACCAGTTGCCTGATGGTCAGGTGCTGCATACTGTCTATATTGACCGAATCCACATACCGGTCGTTGATCAGGTGCAGCACCCGTTGCAGCTTAGTGGTTTTATCCGTAAGTCCCAGTGGCAAAATGCTGTTATGCCCGCTACGGATATTCTCATCAGCAAAATTCTGCCCCAGCAATAAACCCAGAAATAAAACTACAGCATAAGTGGCAGCTGTAAAGAGATTTTTTTTTGTGGCAGAACGCATAGTCTAAAAACAATTGCGAAATTAAAGAGTTTTCGACGATTATTTATGGATGTGCCTGAATAATTACATTATCCGGTGTTTTTCAGAAAAAATGTAGAAAAAGGCTGACAGATGGAGTTGAATAACGCATAAGAGGGATTAAGCGACGGGTATATTGCTGCGGATGATATTGAATCCGGCTTCCGGCATAAAATTCTGCTCTGGCTGTTCGGTATGATGTATTGACACGTACCTTGTGCTTCCACCCGGCCAATTATATTTCTCGCCCACGGCACATCAAAGGTAATCCAGTAACGTAACGGAGTAATCTGGATGAGATTTAGTTATCTGCACTGTAATAGAAAAGGGGCCGTTCAGTGAAGACGGCCCCCGGGGTTAACAGGATCCTCAGATCACATAACTGCTGATCACGTCACTGTACGTAAGGGCCGGATCGTGGCCGAGATAAACCACACGGAAGTCATACAACTTCAGTAATTCCAGTCCTTCGACAATAGCCGATGATCGGGTGGAGAGTTTCTCGGTCCACAGACCGGTATCGCCGTTCAGCCGGTACTCAAACCGGTA
>CAZJKM010000043.1:7546-21582 GCA_964546645.1 uncultured Sphingobacteriaceae bacterium | reverse complement strand
GTTACCCGCAACAGGAGAACCGGCCCCGCAGGCTCCCCCCGCACATATGGATGTGCAGGAGATCGCCATCTATTTCGGCATCTCCAAAACAACCTTCTATAATGAAGTCCGTAACAAGCTGCTGTTCCCCGTATTGTCCATCGGAAGGCGGCTCTATTACCTGAAATCCGATGTGGCCAAACTGATGATGGAACGGAAGGAAACGCATCTCGGATTCAGGAAACTGAACGCCCTGCGGCGGAAAACCGGTAAAAAGGCGTTTGACTCCGGCCCGGAGGCAAACAACTCCACCCCCGAAGCATAAGATTCCACCCTTTAGGCGTTTGCCTCCGCGCCGGAAGCAAATGACACCACCTTGCAGGCAAACGACACCACCCTGAAGGCGTTTGCTTCCGCACCGGAGGCAAAAGACTCTATCCTACAAGCAAAGGACTCCACCCTAAAGGCGTCTGCCTCCGCACCGGAAGCAAAAGACTCCACCTTACAGGCAAACGACTCCACCCTAAAGGCGTTTGACACCGCACCGGAAGCAAAAGACTCTACCTTACAGGCAAACGACTCCACCCTAAAGGCGTTTGACACCGCACCGGAAGCATAAGACTCCACCTTAAAGGCAAACGGCTCCACCCTAAAAGCTTTTGCTTCCACACCGGAAGCAAAAGACTCCGGTGTGGAAGCAAAAGCCTTTTCAGCCGGTTTCACCTCCTGGTCTGTGCAAGCCGGTCCATCCCGGTATAACATCGTCTAAGTTAGTCTAAAAAATTGCTCCCCTGTTTACGCCACGGTATGTTTGCCGCTGTCTGTTGCAACGACCAGGGGAAATCCGAAAACCTGCGAATCAGAGTAGGAATGTTTTTTTATTCATTTTTTAAGTATTTTTTTATGTCACGACAAGTAAAAACAAATTATGACCGCCTCCGCGATGCGGATCTCGGTTACCTGGCCAGCACCGTGCTGCAGGCAATGGGCCAGAATTCAGCCGTATTTGCGAATCCCGTCCCCCCGCTTACTGACCTCGAACAGGTGTTAGCGGATTACAACGAGAAAATGGACCTGGCCAACAAGAAGGGAAGCCCTGAGGATGCGCAGGCTAAAAACGCCGCACGGGATGTGCTGGTGGATACGCTGCGCAGGCTGGCTTTCTATGTAAACACGGTTGCCAAAGGTGTATTACACCAGTTGCTCAGCTCAGGATTCCGCCTGCGGGACCTGCCTTCAGCACTGACCGTGCCGGGGATTCCCCAGCGCGTGCGGATGGTAGACGGGGATGTAAGCGGAGAGCTGGCCCTTTTATTTGATGCCGTACACAAGGCGTCGCACTATGAGTATGAACTGGGTACGATGGCCGGGGATATTATTGTCTGGGAAAAAAGCGGAACCGTCCGCAGTGGCCGGAAAAGGCGGCATAACATCATCAGCCCGTTAATTCGGGCTATGACGTACTATGTACGCGTCCGTGCCTGTAATGCGCACGGCAAAGGCGACTGGAGCACGCCTGTTTCACAGGTTGCCCGGTAGGCGCCACCCCTGCCGGCGGCCTGGGGCCGCCGGCAGGGGTTATGAACTTCCTGATCATCGATAAGCAATTCCATACTTCGTCTCTCTTATATTTCTAAAGTCAGCATTTTTGGCTATAAGTCCAAAACTTGTCAGTACCTTAATACCTCATCTTCACCACCACCGGAAAATGATCCGACGGGACCCGGGCTTTTTCACCATCCCGGTACGTATCCGTCAATATCCCGTAGCGGGTGACGGTAAAATGCGGACTCACAAAAATATGATCGATGCGTTTGTCGGTATGTACATCTGCGCTGAAACGGTTGAACGTACCGGTCATGGCATACGGCACCTCCGCCAGGTCATATGCGTCGCGCAGCACCTGAGAGCCATTCAATAGATGATAACTTTCATTGTGCTGGTCGACGTTAAAATCGCCTGTCAGGATTACCGGCTTCTCTCCACCCAGTTCCTTCATTTTACGCAGGATCAGCTTGGCACTTTCACTGCGGGCCATCACTCCGATATGGTCAAAGTGCATGTTATAGAACAATAAGCGCTTTCCGCTTACCCTGTCTTCAAACTCACCCCAGGTACATATACGTGGCAAAGCGGCATCCCAGCCCTTCACCGGTTTATCTGTTTCTTGTGCCAGCCAGAAATTACCCTGCCGGATCAGCTTAAACCGATCCTTTTTATAAAAAATGGCGGCATGTTCCCCTCCTTCTTTGCCATCATCACGCCCTGCACCAATCCGACCGTACCCCGGCAGCTGTTGCTCCAGGTCGCGTAATTGCCCGATTTTACCTTCCTGCGTACCAACCATATCAAAATCGTGGAAACGCATCAGTGCGGCAATAACGGGACCCCGGCGTTCCCAACCGTTGCCATGGTCAGCATCCCCTTTATTTTCGTAACGAATATTGTACGTTGCAACGGTGAGCTGTTGGGCATGAGTGCTGATAACCAGGGCTGACACGAGCATACCCACCAGGAAGCATGGCTTTAAAAGCATATTTTTCGGGATCTTCATACCCAAAAGTAGGTATTAATCTATTTTTGGCGGCATCAATTTATAAATAACCGGTGTCACAATACGCGACAACAAGGTAGAGCTGATCAATCCGCCGATCATCACAATAGCCAGCGGTGATATCAGCGGATTGCTGGACCATGCAATAGGCATCAGTCCCCCAATGGCCGTCAGCGTCGTCAGGATGATCGGCAGGAAACGGATTTCGCCCGCCTTTTCGATTGCTTCGTTCAATGCCAGCCCTTCGCGCCGCAGCTGGTTGGTAAAATCCACCAGCAAAATCGTATTCTTCACTTCGATTCCTGCCAATGCCACCATGCCGATGCTGGCAACGAACGACAGCGTATTGCCGGTAACCAGCAGCGCCACGACGGCGCCCACAATACCCAACGGTATCACCGACAACACGATAAGCGTGCTTTTAAAGGTTTTGAACTCCAGCACCAGGACGGCGACAAACATAAATACCGTTATCAGGATAATGGTGCCGAACCCGCCGAATGACTGTTGCCGTGCCTCTACCTCCCCTCCCATTTCATAGCTGTAGCCGGCTGGCAGGGGGTACGCATCCATGCGGGTGATGACGTCGCGGATAACAGGGTCATTCTGGAATCCTTTTTGAACAAAGGCATTGACACTTACCGTCCGCACCTTATTCATGTGGCGGATGGAGGCGGGTGATGACTCAAAGGCCAGCGTGGCCACCTGACTAAGTGGCACGGAGCCACCGACAGCATTGTCGACGTACAGCCTGTCAAATACGGACAGGTCCGGATACGCAGGCCGGGGTACGCTTAAACGGATGGTATAGTCACCGTCCTCAACCGGGTCGTTGAATGTCGCCACATCGATCCCCGCCAGGGCCAGCCGAACGGCACGGGCTATATTTACGGAAGGAACACCAAGTGCCAGCGCTTTGTCGCGGTTCACGTCCACCCGTATGTCCACTTTATTATGTTCTACCGGATTGTTGACATACATAGTGCCTGGCGTTTCCTTCAGCAGCTGCTCTACATCACCGGCAATACGGGTCAGGCTATCCAGGTGGTTCCCCATAATACGCACTTCCACAGGAGATATCATCGGCACGCCCTGTTCAAAATTTTTGACCTCTACTTTTGCTCCGGGAAAGGGTGTCCAGGCTGTGCGCAGCTGCTCGATCAGTGCCAGCTTTTCATTGCTGCCCACCTCTTCATGGAGTTGCACAAAAATCTCCGCAAAATCACTGCGCTCATTGGTCTGTAACAGGTTGTAATAAATACGGGGATTACCTTTACCCACATTGCTGGCATAGTATTTTACCTGCGGAATGGTATCCAATTGCTGTTCGATCTGCCGTGCGATACGGTCCGTATGGCCGATATTGGCTTGCAATGGTGCAGAAATATGTATGATAAACTGCGGCTTTTCAGAAGCCGGAAACAGGCTGAAGCCCACCAGGGGGATCAGCGCCAGGGAGCCTGCAAAGATCAGCAGCGCAACCCCCAGCGTATGCCAGGGCTTTTTCAACGCCTTATCCAGCAGCACGGCGTACGTACGATGGATGACCCGCTGAAACACGCGCAGCACGGCATTCCCTTCGGGATGTGCATGGGGTTTCAGCAGGCGGCTCGAAAGATACGGAACCACGGTGAGTGCCACCAGCATGGAGGCAATAACGGTACTGATAATGGCCACCGGCAGGCTCCGGATGAAATTGCCCGCCGCCTCCGGCATGAACATCAGCGGCATAAAGGCAATCACCAGCGTAACGGTACAGCCAATGACGGCCATGGTGATCTGCTGCGTACCGCGGATGGCTGCCTCCAGCCGCGAATAACCCTCACGCATCCAGCGTTCGATATTCTCCACCACGACGATGCTGTCGTCCACCAGCAATCCGAGTGCAACCACAAATCCGACAATACTAAGTTGATTTAAACTGTAGCCAAACGCATTCAGCGCCACGATACCGAGGGCGAGGGACAACGGGATGGCGATCATCACCACCGCAGATGCACGCGTACCGAGCGGCAGCAGTGTAAGGAGCACCAGCAGGATGGCAATGGCAAAGTCGACCCCGAGTCCTCCGAGCCGTTTATTGACGTTATCGGCCTGGTCAAAATGCAGCACCAGGTCCATATTCTCCGGCAACTGCTCTTTAAAGCGGGCGATGGTGGCCAGGTACTGTTCCTGGGTCTCACTGATATTCTGTCCCTGCTTTTGTGCGGCGGTGATGAACAACGAACGGTAACTGTTGAGCCGGGTAATATGGTTGCGCGGCTCAAAATCCGGATATACATCCGCCACATCGGAAAGCAGGATATTCCGGCCCTGACGGCTGTCAATGATCGTCCTGCCCACCTCTTCCGCATTCCGGTAGTTACCACTGGTCTTTACGCTGAAGGATTTACCGCCTCCCTGTACGCTGCCACCGGGAATATTGACCGCCTCACTCTGTATGGCCTGCATCACCCGGCTTAGCGGCAGGCGCATGGCGGCCAGCTTGTCCGGTCGCACATCAACACGCACCAACTGCACACCCAGCCCGTGGATGGTCACTTTCTTCAGCTGGGGAATCTTTTCCAGGTCTTCCTGCAGGTCTTCCGCCACGCGCTTCATTCCTGCCATAGAAGCATTCTCCGAGATCAATGCCAACTGGATCACATTGACATCCGTCGGATCTGCTTTCATGACCTCCAGGCTGTAAATATCCGGTGGCAGCTGTCCGCGGATGATACCGACCTCCCGCACCAGTTCCTGGTATTTATCCTCCACATTGCTGTTAAAGGTATATTCCACTTCAAGGATGGCCAGCCCGCTGAAAATGGTCGTTTTGATGCGTTTGATATGATCCAGCCCGTATATCTTGCTCTCAATCGGCTTAACAACCAGCTCTTCGATGTCCTCCGGGCTGGTCCCCGGATACACGACCACTACCGGGAACAGCGGGGTTTCCATGTCCGGATCTTCTGCCCGGGGCATATTCAGCACCGTAGTGAGCCCCACCATCAATACCATGAGCACCATGATAAAGGTGAACTGGCTGTTTTTTATGGCAAACTTTGAGATGTTCATGTGTTAGTCGATAGGTAGTAGTTGATAGTCGACAGTCGATAGTCCATGAGTATACGGTTACGGTTTCATAACGGTTATGGTGGCCCCATCTTTTAAATACGGGCTTCCGGATACGATCAGTGCCGCGGCCTGTTCCAGGCCTCCTGTGATCAGTACCCGATCCTTTTCTATGCCACCGATGGCTACCTCAATGCGTCTGGCGGTCTTTCCGTCGCTGGTTACAAACACCACGCCCCGGCCCCCGTCGGCATCGATGAGTGCATCAAACGGGATGGTCCAGTTTTCGTTTTGACCGCCTGCGCGGATTTCCGCCCTGGCAAACAGGCCGGAAGCCAGTGCTGCCCGTTCCGGCTTCTCTATGGTGAGCTGTACATTCATCAACCCGGATGCCGGACTGGCCGCTTCGGTTTTCTTCGTTACCCGGGCGCGGAGCTCTTTGCCCGGGAGGGCATCGGTTGTCACCATAGCCGAATCTCCCACGCTGACCTGCGCCCACTGGCGGTCACTGAGGCCGGCATTAACCATCCAGCCGGTGTTGCCGGCGCTGTTGACCTGCAGCACCGGTGTTCCCGGACCCACTACCTGGCCCTCATTTACAAAACGCTGCAACACAAATCCACCGGTCGCGGCCCTGATCTCACCGTATCCCTGATTGATCTTCGCTGTATGGAGCTGCTGGCGGGCCACTTCCATCGCTGTCTGCGCATTCTGCATCTGCTCCTGGGTAGCTACGCTGTCCAGATACAATTTCCTTGCCCGGTTGTAATCACGTTCTGCTTTCTCTAAAGCAAGCGTTGCCTGCTGTACGGTTGCCTGTATTTCCGCCGCCGCCGTTGTTGCCAGCAACTGTCCTTTGCGGATCGCGTCGCCTTCTTTTACCAGGACACGGTCAACCACCCCTCCGTTCTTAAACGACAGCAGTGTTTCATCATCCGTTGTAAAGAGTCCGGTAGCGTGAATAGTGGTGTTTAATCCGGTCGACCGGTCGAGTGGCTGTACCCGCACCGGTACCGCAGCGTCGGTTGCCAGCCCGCTGTCAGGTCGGTTACCGCCACAGGCAACGGCCATCGCAGCACACAGGATAATAAGCAGGTTTGTTTGTTGTTTCCTGTTCATGGTGTTTATTGATTGATGGGGAATGTATATGCCGCTGTTTCCCGTTCCAGTCCGGCAGCGGCCTGCAGTACCTGGTAACCATTGATCATGGTTGCCATACGCGCGGCTGTCAGTTGGTTACGGGCGTCAATGGTCTCCATATAAGTATGTGCACCCGCCTGATAACCACGTTCGATCAGGCGCTGGTAACTTTCGGCTGCCCGGAGCTGCGTGAGGGACGACCGGTAGGTATCCCAGGCAGACCGCAGGTTATTCATAGACACGCTGCTGCTGAGCTGTAACTGCCGCTGTACCTGTTCGAGGTGCAGTTGTGCATCCAGCAGGCCCAGTTCGGTTTCCTTTATTTTCAGGCGATTCCGGTTTCCGGAGAATAACGGAATGTCCAGCTGCAACCCGGCCAGGTAGTAGCGGCTCTGCTGGTTGAAACGAAAACCCTCGGCCTGCGAACCGATGTCCACAAAGCCGTTCAGCTTCGGCAACAGGAACTGTTTGTTCATCTTCAGTACGGTCTCATTCAGTGCAATGTACTCCCGCAATGACTTCAGTTCTTCACGGCTTTCGGCGGACGGGATGCCGGCAAGCTGCACCTGTATGCCGTCCAGCGCCGCATCGCGGTCAAATGCCGTATCAATGGCCGCGTCACCCTCCCGGTTCAGCAGCATATTGAAATACAGCCTGGCATCCATCGTCTGCTGACGCGCTTTTGTCAGCTGTGCCTCCGCAGCAGCGATCTCGCTGTCAGCCCGCAATACATAGGCCGGCAATCCCTTGCCGCTTTCCACCAGCTTTTCATTTACCCGTTTGCCTTCCTTAGCCAGCCCCAGGGCCGACTCACGGATCTGCACCGCCTGCACCGCACTCAGATAGTTAAAATAGGCTGCCTTTATGTCTTTTACCAGTTCACGGCGATAGGTTTCCAGTTCATATTCCTGCAGTGCGATCTGCCGCTCGCTGATCTGCTTGCTATAGGCGATATCCCTGTTGAACAACGGCATGGAGGTACGGATCTTCGCATCATAAAAATTGCGTGGAAAAAAGTTGACCGATTGGTTTTCCAACTGTGGAAACTGCTGGCTGTTTGTCAGCTGGTTCAGTGTTGCGTAGGCGTTATTCAGCAGGTCACCAAGTGGCAACGGTATATCTCGGCCTCCTTCACCCGTCTGGTATGTTGTCTGCAAAACCACGGAAGGCAGGTACCTACTCTTCGCGGTCTGTAATGCCAATAACGCCTTATCCAGCGAAACGTGTTTTTGCTGAACTACGATATTGTTCTGAAGGCCTTCGGCCAGATAGATCTCCAGCGGACCCTGCGCATTCGCCGCCGTACCGGGCCCGATAAAAAGTATAATACTCATCAGCCACACCCGTATACTTAATACTGTTCTCATTATTAACAGTGTTAACCTCATCATAAAAGAATTATTTCGCGTGATCAAGAAAACGGATAAAACTCTCAAATGCCGCCGGCATCAGATCGTCCTGTTCCGTTGCTCCGAGTTTTATCTTTGCGACGTGACCGAGGTGGCCGTGCATATGCAACGTACACAGGCCATGCACGGCTGACCACACCCACAGCGAGAAGGTCTGCGGGTCGTGACCTTTAAAATATCCCAGTTCCATACACTGCTGCACCGTTTGCAACAGAAAGTCAAACACCGCCACGCCTTCTTCCCATTGTTCCGGCCCGCAATGGTCCTCCAACCACTGTATCGGCTCTTTCATGACAAACATCAATTCGTAAAAATCACTGTTTTCCAGCGCAAACCGCAGGTACTCGCGCCCCATTGCTTTCAGACGCTCAAAGGGATGATCCACTTGCACCAATGGCTGCATCTGTTTGCCCAGCACCAAAAAACCTTCCTGATGCAGGGCGTACAGCATATCGTTTTTATCTTTATAATACAGATAAATGGTGGTGGGACTGAATTCGATCTCAGCGGCTATCTTCCGGATGGTGGTCGCCTCGTAGCCATGTTTCATAAACAATTTCTTGGCCGCGTCCAGGATACGCTGCTTCAGATCTTCCCGATGGCGTTCTTTTCTCTCTTTGATTCCCATAATATAATAACGCTGCAAATATACTTAACAGTGTTAAGTATGCAAGAAATATTTTTCTTTTTCTCTTTTGTACGCACTATTATTTATGGCGACGCAACAGGTCCATCTCTGCCGAGATGGCGATCCCGCCTGAAAACAGGGGAACCCGGCCATACCCTACCGGACTGAGCGGCACTTTCAGAAATGGTTGCACACTCACAGCCGTACGGCCACCTATTTGCCGTTTCAGTATAAGGCTCACATTCGCAATTCCCATGATATGGTTATTCTGATGGTGGACTTCCTGATGGTAGACTTTCTGTTCCTGCGGATAATAATAAGGGCTGGCTTCCGGATTTGCGTCGTAGACAAACCGGTAGCGTTCTTTCAGCATGAAATAACTGGATAAACCGCCCGATAACAGCAGGGTATTCCTGCCTCTCCGATACAACGCATAGTTTATATTGACCGGCATGTCCAGTACATCACAATCGGCGTCCACCGTGCGGGGCTGCGTATATTTAAATGCGGAGGATGATTGGGGATTGTACGTGGAAAAATCCGTATGATAATACTTTTTCGCATACATGATGCCGGTGGTGACACTCAGCCGATCGGTAATGGACACGTTTGCCATGACACCCGCATTCATACTCAGGCGGTCCTGTCCGGCCAGACGGGTACCGGTAAGATCAGGCGCGGCCAGTACGGCCATTGAAAGGACAGGTCGTCTTTGCCGGTAGGTTGTTGCTCCCAACGGACTATCCGCCGGCAATACGGGACTGGTGACAAACCGGGTAGTCATGTCACCGTTTCCTGACGGCAGTGCTTTCGGTAATGGTGTGACCGATACATAGTGCAGCTGTTTCTTCACCCGGCCTGTTTCACCCGTGGCCCACTGAGCGGATGGAGAGTGTACCTTCGGGACCCGGAGGTGCACCGTTGCTTTTTCAATCTCTTTTTTGTCCGGAGCAGATTCCACATCGTCCTTATTCTCCTTCGCAGCTATCTCATTCCTGACCGTTGCCGGTTGTATACCGGCCGGTTCAAACAGGTTGTACACAAGGAGCAATAAAGCGGCCGAAGCGCTGCTCACAACCGCGGTCCATACCAGATAGCGGTAGAAACGCCGGCGGCGACGCATCCGGTTTTTCATCCGTTCCCAGTCTGCTTCCTTGAACGTGACGGGAAACACACGAAGGCCGTTCCGGAATAGCTGGTCGATCTCGTTATCTTCGTTGTTCATCACTTATCTGTATTTATATCTGTCATTATCGCTGATCTAACTTGTCCTGCCCGTCCCTTCCCATGTTTCATGTCCGTCATAAGCGCGCAACATTTCCTTTAGCTTCAGCCTGGCTTTGAAAAGATTTGATTTAGAGGTACCGACAGAGATACCGAGCATGGCGGCAATCTCCTCATGCGTATGCCCGTCGATGGCATATAGATTGAACACGGCACGATAAGCCGGCGTGAGCTGTTGTACCATTACCAACAGATCCTGATAGGCCAGCCTGCCGTAAACCACTGCTTCGGTGCCAAGATGCTGGTGATCGTTGATATCTTCATGGCCATTGAACCGCAGATGCATCCGGTAATAATCGATGGCCGTGTTTTTCATGATCGCTGCGATCCATGCCTCTATGGACCTATCGGGATCATAGCTGCTGATGCGCGTAAATATCTTGAAAAAACCTTCGTTCAGGATGGCCGACGCGTCCTGTCGGTCACTGGCAAAACGCAGGCATATACTCATAGCAAATCCATAAAAATACCGGTACAGCGCATACTGGCTTTCTTTCCTGCCACGGATGCATCCGTCAATAAGTTTCAGAAGGTGTTCTTGCGGAGAATCTTTTTCCAAATGCAGGCTCCTTTCATGCTGTACAATACGTATCGTATCCGCAAAAGGTTGCCCCGGAAAAAAAATAAAAAACGGAGGCAACTGATGTCCGATCCCGCTGCGTATTGGGTACAAGATCCGAAACAAGGACGACAAAACAAACTAAATATGATAAACAGCAGCACAATAAAAACAATGGGCATCCTGCTGTCATGGGTAATCGTACTGGCACAATGCACCAAAGACAAAGCCGACCCGCCACTCCAAAATCCGGGTGACGGTGACGAGGGACCTGTAACACCGGCCAATGTCACCTTTGAGAACTTTGGCCGCGATCTGTTCCAGAACAACTGCGCCAGTTGTCACAGTATCGGTGGAGAAGGCGCAGGCAGATGGATATACACCGGATACGGCTCCGTGTCAGACAATCTCGGCAGGATCAATCAGGTAGCCATTGTTGCCCGTACCATGCCAAAGGGCGGCTCGCTGACCACCGAACAATACGATCTGCTGAAAGCATGGATCGACAAAGGCGCACCTGTAAAATAACTGATAATAATAACTTAATGTTATGATAAACATGCCGCTGATAAACTATATGATCATTCTGATGGTTTTTGGTTATACCCTCCCTTCCAAGAGCCGGGCACAAACTGCTCTTGGAAGCCGGGAAGCATCCATTTCGTTTTTTTCGCAGGCCCCACTGGAAGACATTGATGCTAAAAGCACCCGCGTCATTTCATCATTGGATACCCATACCGGAGAAATCCGTTTTGAGGTTCCTATCCGCTCTTTCAT
Organism: uncultured Sphingobacteriaceae bacterium; assembly: GCA_964546645.1. GTDB lineage: Bacteria > Bacteroidota > Bacteroidia > Sphingobacteriales > Sphingobacteriaceae > A37T11. The sequence continues at coordinate 10,198 of CAZJKM010000043.1, read as the reverse complement.
CTTTAAAAACAAGCGCATGCAGGAGCATTTCAACGAAAACTTCCTTGAAAGTGACCGGTATCCTACTGCCACTTTCAAGGGCCATTACCAGGGAGACATCCATACAGGCCGTAACGGGAGCTATGCCGTCACGGTGACAGGCGGCCTTACCCTGCACGGGATTGGTAAAACGTACAGCGTACCAGCCGTTCTCCGGGTCAGCGGCCAGGTCATCACGGCCGCAGCCACCTTCAAAATTGCCCTCGCAGACCACAAGATCAGGATACCCCGGTTGCTCACCAGAAACATTGCCGAAGTAGTGGAGGTACAGGTTATGGCCACCTACCCGTTACAGGATAACAACAAAACGACCCCATGAAGATCAATTTAAAAACCCATTGGTGGATAATAGGATTACTATTTCCGCTGACAGCCGGAGCACAGACCGTATCGGAACATCTATCCGGCAAAGCGGACCGTACGATACGGGAACGCGTAAACGCTACCTTTAAATCAGACCGGATGATCAACGGCCAATCGAACGAAACCCTGCATCAGCGTGAGCTCAACTTCTGTGTGGACCACCGGTTCGGGGATATAGCCGGCCGGAGCGGTGGGATCAGCCAGTTCTTCGGCCTTGACCATGCCACTGATATTAAGATCGGCTTCAAATACGGCCTTACCGACCGGCTCACTGTCGGCATTGCACGGGCGAAAGGCGCAACAGCTGTTACACAGCTCTATGAGACCAGTTTGAAATACCGGCTATTACAGCAGACCACCGACAACCGGGTACCGGTTGCTGTCACCTTCTTTGGCAGTGCGACCGTGAGCGGCGTAAGCGCAGCAGCGGATAAGACGCTGCCCCACTCTTTCCGCTCATTCGCTCACCGGATCAGCTATGTCAGCCAGCTGATCATTGCCCGCAAATTCAGTCCGGGTTTTTCACTGCTTGTATCTCCTGTTTATGTGTACCGCAATTATGTAGTTGCATACGATGACCATGGCATTGCTGCATTAGGTATGGGCGGTCGATTGAAATTAAGCAGGCGAACGGCGTTTGTTGCTGACTATTTTCTGTCTTTCCGGTCGGCGGATAACAAAGGCCGGTTCCTCCTGCATCAGAACACGCCTTTTTATCATGCCTTGGGAGCCGGATTTGAAATAGAGACCGGAGGACATGTGTTCCATCTTAACTTTACCAACGCCACCGGTATTCAGGAAATGCAGTTCATTCCCGAAACCACCTCTTCCTGGCTGAAAGGCCAATTCAGGTGGGGGTTCAGCATTTCCCGGGCTTTTATGTTATGATGGATTCCCTATTTTTCAGCCATCCCGAACCGTGGGAGCCCAAGTGCCTTACGCACCTCAGGGGCCACTTTCGTCCCAAACAGTTCAATGGATTTCATCAGTTCTTTATGCGGCGGACCACCTACGTCAACATGTCCCATGAACCGTGTCAGGCCGAATAGTTCTGCCTGCATCAGGATCTTGTCGACGATCTCCGCCGGTTCCCCCACGAAAAGCGCACCGTCCTTGCTCCGCCCCCCATCAAACTGATGCCGCTGGTAGGGAGGCCAGCCTCTGTCGCGCCCTATCTTGTCCATCTGTTTTGCATAATAAGGATAATAGAAATCGGCTACTTTCCTGCTATCCTCACCGACGAACAGATGGGCATGCAGACCGGTGGCATAGTTCTCTATTGAGTGCCCATGACGCTGATACTCTTCTTTGTATAGCCGGAACAATGGCGTAAATTGTCTTGGATATCCGCCAATGACCGCAATGACCAGCGGCAGTCCCAGCCGCCCGGCCCGCGCCACTGACTCGGGGGTCCCGCCGGCAGCGATCCAGATCTTCAGTCGGTTGTCCACCGCTCTGGGGAGCACATATTGGTCAGTCAGCGAAGGCCGCAGTTTCCCCGTCCAGGTGATAAGCTCCTTTTCATTGATGGTTAACAGGAGATCCAGTTTTTCTTCAAAAAGGGCATTGTAGTCACTCAGCCGGTATCCGAAGAGCGGAAATGATTCGGTAAAACTCCCCCGGCCCACCATGAGTTCCGCCCGTCCGTTCGATAGCAGGTCGATCATCGCAAAATTCTGATAGACCTTCACCGGATCAGAAGAGCTCAGTACCGTCACTGCGCTCCCCAGTTTTATATTCCTGGTGACGGTGGACGCTGCCGCCAGAATGATCTCCGGACTGGGAACAGCGTAGTCCTTCCGGTGATGCTCGCCGATCCCGAATGCATCCAATCCGATTTCGTCTGCTAATTTTATTTCGCTGATTAACTCCTGCAGACGCTGTTGCGCCGGCATGTATTGCCCCGATCCATCCTGATACAGGTCGCCAAACATACTTATTCCTAATTCCATACCGGTGGATTTTTATTTTTAGTAAACGGATACAAATTAAACAAAAAAACCGGACACCAATTATTTTTGTCATGTCACCCTTTCCTTTGCGCGATGCTGACAAATTCATTGTACTTAAATACCTTCCCTGCTATCCTTGGAAACGGGAAGGAATATTGCCTGATTGTCTGATACCCTAATTGATCAAATATACCACGTACTTTATCAAAATCCATAAACTCCACGTGTGTGTCGTCTGACCTGAAGCCGGCTTCCTGGGGTGTGATGACAATGATCCTGCCGTCTTTTTTCAGTAGGT
>CAZJKM010000043.1:0-7446 GCA_964546645.1 uncultured Sphingobacteriaceae bacterium | reverse complement strand
TTCACTATTTACTGTCGGATGATCACCGTCACAAAAAAGGCTGCCCCATCACCGGGACAGCCCATTTGCTCTTAACCTAATAGGAAAAGCTGAAACTAAGCCGGCTCGGTATCTCTGAGCCGTTTTACCTGATCATGCGCAGCTTTCAGCTTGGCCTTCTGATCCGTGATCAGTGGCAATACGGAAGGAGATAACCCGCTGCTCTCCAGAGCTTGTTTATAGGCTTTCTGTGCCGCATCTTCACCGAACTCACAGCTTTCCAACACCGCTTTCCGGTCTTTGGTACTGAGGGTGGCTTTAACGTCCATCCACACCCGGTATATTTTACCAGAGGCAGTAGTTCCGGTGTCGGCCTCTTCACCCAGGGAATGAACCGTTTCCTCCAGTTCCTGCCGGAAGACTTCACTCTGCGTAATAAACTCGGCAAATAATGCCTTCAGATCCACATCTCCTGCATGCAGCTCATCAATAGCTTTTTTATAGCCCGCAACCCGGTCATTATTGATCTGAATCAGGTCATTCAGCACTTCAGCTGTTTCATTTAACTCCGCCATAACATTTCTCTTTTATACTACCTACTAAAACTTTCTGAACTTACAGCAGAAACGACCTTTTCCTTCTGCTCCTTACTGACTACCGTTCAGGTAACATAACTGTCCGGACAACATTTTAGTTTTTATTTTTTTCAGAAGCCCGCACCGGTGGACCGCGGACTGCACCTGAATGCAGTCTGCGGAGCCTGTCTTTTACAAAAAAGTGCTACCTTTATCGCGTCAGATAAAAGGACAGGCAACATGCAGCAATACCTCGATTTAATGCGCCATGTGTATGAACATGGCATAGACAAAATGGACCGCACCGGAACGGGTACGCGCAGTGTTTTCGGATACCAGATGCGGTTTAACCTGCAAGAGGGATTCCCACTGGTGACCACCAAGAAGCTGCATTTGCGCTCCATTATTCATGAGCTGATCTGGTTCCTGAAAGGGGAAACCAACATCGCTTACCTGAAGGAAAACGGGGTCAGCATATGGGATGAGTGGGCGGATGCGGATGGCAACCTCGGGCCGGTTTATGGCTCCCAATGGCGTTCGTGGCCAACGGCTGATGGCCGGCATATTGATCAGATCAAACAGGTGATCGGCCAGCTGAAAAACAGTCCGGATTCCCGCCGCATCATCGTCTCTGCCTGGAATGTGGGCGAAATTGAACGGATGGCCCTTCCGCCCTGCCATGCATTTTTCCAGTTTTACGTGGCTCCGCCTGATGCCGGAAGCAAGAGTGGTAAATCGCGGCTATCGTGCCAGCTGTACCAGCGCAGTGCGGATATTTTCCTCGGGGTGCCGTTCAACATCGCTTCTTATGCGCTGCTCACCATGATGGTTGCCCAGGTGTGCGATATGGAAGCTGCTGATTTCGTTCATACATTCGGAGACGCACATTTATACAGCAATCATTTTGACCAGACGGAACTGCAATTAAGCCGTACACCGCGCCCGCTGCCACAGATGCTCATGAACCCCGATGTAAAAGATCTGTCCGGTTTTACGTTTGAAGATTTCAAACTGGTGGATTACGATCCATATCCGCATATAAAAGCCCCGGTAGCCGTATGAGTGAATTATGCATCGTTGTAGCGGCTGCGGAGAATAATGTTATCGGCAAAGACAACCAGCTCCTGTGGCACCTGCCCAAGGATCTGAAGTTTTTTAAACAGACCACTTCCGGCGGGACCGTCATCATGGGCCGGAAAACATTTGAATCTGTTGGCAAGCCGCTGCCTAACCGCCGCAATATCGTCATTACCCGGCAATCGGACTTCCATGCGGAAGGTACCGAAGTGGTACATTCACTGGAGGCGGCGCTGGAACAATGCGGCGATGAGAATCGCGTATTCATCATTGGGGGGGCGGAAATCTACCGGCAGGCGCTGCCGCTTACCACAGAACTATACCTGACCCGCGTCCACGCAGCACCGGACGGCGACACCTATTTTCCGGAGATGGATCCGAGTGAATGGGACCTGCTCTGGCAGGAGATACATCCGGCCGATGAAAGGCATGCACACGCCTTTACTTTCCTGCATTACCGGAAACGCCCTTTCTGATCAGGAGGCACGCAGTTCCAGTACGAGGTCATTCGTATTCACCATCACACCTTCAGCCAGTATCACATCTTCGATCTGCCCGTCGGAGGGGGCGGTCACCACTGTCTCCATCTTCATGGCTTCTATTACAAAAAGCGGCTGATTCTTCCGGATCATATCGCCACGCTGTACATGGACTTTCGACAATAACCCCTGTAATGGAGCCGCTACGTGGTCCGGATTTTGTTTATCCGCCTTCCGGTGCTCGATCACTTCCAGCTTGACACTGCGGTCGGTCACCTCGATCAGCCGGTTCTGCCCGTTCAGCTTAAAGAACACCGTACGGGTTCCCTTTTCCTCGTCCACCGGTCCCACACCCGAAAGCCGGATCAGCAATGTTTTTCCGGGAGCAATTTCAACCGTGGCGTCTTCACCCTGCCGCATACCATACAGGAACAACGGGGTGGGTAAGACGGAAACATCCCCAAACTCACGACGGAAAACCAGGTAATCGGCGAACACTTTCGGATAGAACTGATAGGACAGAAAATCCAGCTCCGTGAGGTCCTTTCCGTATTTGCGGCGGAAATCTGCCAGCTCTTTGTCAAAATCTATCTGCGGCAGATGCCTGTTCGGCCGTTCGGTAAACGGCTTTTTATCTTTCAGTACGATCTGTTGCAGGCGTTCCGGAAAACCACCGGCAGGCTGCCCTAATTCACCGATGAAAAACTGCTGGACCGATTCAGGGAAAGAGATCGTATCGCCCCGTTCAAACAGGTCATCCGGTGTCAGTTTATTGGCCACCATGTACTGAGCCATGTCACCTACTACCTTTGAGCTGGGGGTTACTTTCACAATATCACCGAACAACTGGTTGACCGTGGCATACATCTTCTTGATTTCCTCAAACTGCTCAGATAGCCCGAGGGCCTTTGATTGTCCTTTCAGATTGGAAAACTGTCCGCCCGGTATCTCGTGTTCAAACACCTCCGCAGCACTGGCCTTTAAACCGGATTCATACGGATAATAATAATCCCGGACGGTTTCCCAGTAGTCGGAGAATGCGTTTAATGAAGACACATCCAACGCATTCTCACGTGGATGGAAACGCATCATTTCCACAATGGCATTGAGATTCGGCTGTGAAGTGAGTCCGGAGACAGCCCCCAACGCACCATCCACCACATCCACGCCTGCTTCCGCGGCCATCAGGTAGGTGGCAGCTTGCAGGGAAGAGGTATCGTGTGTGTGCAGGTGGATGGGAATTTTCACCGCGTCTTTCAGTGCACCCACCAGCTGGCCTGCCGCATACGGCTTTAATAAACCCGACATATCTTTAATGGCAAGCAGGTGTGCCCCGGCATTTTCCAGATCTTTTGCCAGCTGCACATAATATTCCAGGCTGTATTTTTTGCGCTCAGGGTTCAGGATATCGCCGGTATAGCACAGGGCCGCCTCTGCCAGTCCGCCCGTCCGCTTCCGCACCATTTCGATACAGGGAGCAATATTCTCCACCCAGTTCAATGAGTCGAAAATACGGAAAACATCGATTCCGCTTTCCCAGCTGCGCTCCACGAACCGCTCGATCAGGTTATCCGGGTAAGCGGCATATCCCACGCCATTGGCTCCCCGGATCAGCATTTGCAGCAGGATACTCGGAATTGCCTTACGGAGTTGCAGCAGCCGCTGCCAGGGATCTTCGCGCAGGAAACGCATACAGACATCAAACGTCGCACCGCCCCACACTTCCATACTGAACAGGCCGGGATGATGGCGGGCAAAGCTTTCCGCTACCTTCAGCATATCATACGTACGCACCCGTGTGGCCAGCAGGCTCTGGTGCGCATCCCGGAACGTGGTGTCCGTCAGGTGCAGCTTTTTTTCCTGAAGCAGCCATTGGCAGAACGCATCCGGCCCCAGCTGGTCCAGCAGCTGTTTGGTACCGGATGGATACGCCTCCCCCTTGTTAGCGGGCGGAACCACCGGCTTATGGAACTTAGGCGGATGTCCGCTGACCTTTACATCCGGGTTGCCGTTTACAATAACATTTGCGAGGTAGGTCAGTACTTTGGTACCCCGGTCCAACTTCGGCTGAAAGACAAATAATTCAGGGTGTTCCTGAATAAAGTTCACCGTCGCATTTCCCGAAACAAACCCGGGATGCGTAATCAGGTTTTCCAGGAACGGAATATTGTTTTTCACACCCCTGATACGCATTTCACGGAGTGCCCGGTGCATTTTCTGTGCCGCATCGGCCAGCGAATTGCCGTGGGTGCTCACCTTCACCAGCATGGAATCAAAGAAGGGGCTGATCCTGACCCCCGGATAGGAGCTGCCCTCATCCAGCCGTACACCGAAGCCGGCCGCATTCCGATAGGTGAGTACGGTTCCGTAATCGGGCTTGAAGTCGTTCGCCGGGTCCTCGGTAGTAATGCGGCATTGTATAGCGACACCGTTGCGGGGGATCGCCTGCTGGTCGCCCAAACCGATCTGCTCACTGCCCAGCTCATAACCGGCCGCTATATACAGTTGTGTCTTGATCAGGTCTTTGCCGGTGATCATTTCCGTTACCGTATGTTCCACCTGAATACGGGGGTTCACCTCAATGAAGTAGACCTGTTCATCCGCATCCACCAGGAACTCCACGGTACCTACGTTATTATAATGCACTGCTTTGGTAACCGCAACCGCATAGGCATACAGTTTTTCGCGTGTTGCCGTGCTCAGTGACAGGGAGGGAGCTACTTCCACCACTTTCTGAAACCGCCGCTGTACAGAACAATCACGCTCATACAAATGAACCGTATTTCCGTAATTATCGGCCACTACCTGTACTTCGATGTGTTTGGGGTTTTCCACAAACTTCTCCATAAAGACGGTATCATCGCCAAAGGCGTTTTTCGCTTCACTCCTCGCCTCCTGAAACGCTTTCGGCAGTTCTGCATCCGTACGTACTACCCGCATTCCCCGTCCGCCGCCGCCGGATGCCGCCTTGAGCATCACCGGATAGCCGATGCGTGCGGCTTCTGCCACAGCCGTTTCCACCCCGTCCAGCCCGGTCCGGTTACTTTCAATAATAGGCAAACCCGTGTCCAGGGCAACCTTTTTCGCTGTGACCTTATCACCAAGTGCCAGCATGGCTTCCGGCGTCGGACCGATGAATGTAAGCCCGCTCTCCGCACATTTACGGGCGAAAGATGCGTTTTCAGATAAAAACCCATAGCCGGGATGGATGGCATCCGCACCACAGCTCCGGGCAACACGGATCATTTCATCCATATCGAGGTAGGGCTTCAGCGGCGATTGGTCGTCCCCCACCTGATACGCTTCATCTGCCTTATACCGGTGCAGGGAGAACCGATCCTCATAGGTATAGATCGCTACGGTAGCTATATTCAGTTCCGTGGCCGCACGTGAGATGCGGATGGCTATTTCTCCCCGGTTGGCAATAAGTAGTTTTTTAATATGCATTATCTTGTATTAAAGGTATCCTGTTTTTACGAACCCTTCAAAATTATCACTATTTAACGGAGAATATCAACAGTATCCCTGCAAAAAATGGCACTAATTTACTTTTCTGAACGCGTTGTATACGGGTTAATTCCATTTAAACCACCCCTGCCGCAGAACCGACTGAGAAACGCCTTCTGACAATTTTCCTAAAAAAACATTTTAGCCAAGCAGAGATAAAAAAAATTCATACATTTGCCGTTCTTGAGAAAAATGTATATTTATTACAAAAATAATAACACAGGAACATTCAACTGTAAACTACAACAATGCAAGGTAAAGGGCTGATTAATTTTATTGTGATTCTGGTAACGCTGGCTTGCCTCTACTCACTCTCATTCACATTTGTTACGCGTAGCGTGGAGCGCGATGCGGCAACCTACGCAAACGGTGATCTCGCGAAGGAAAAAGCCTATCTCGACTCCATCGCCGGAGAAGATGTGCTGAACTTAGGGTTTGCAAAATATACGTACCGCGAATGCAAGCAGCGTGAAATCTCACTCGGCCTTGACCTGAAAGGCGGGATGAACGTAACCATGGAGATATCCCTGCAGGACCTGATCCGCAATCTCGCCGCCAATCCGGAAGACTCCAAGTTTGAAGAAGTGCTGAAGAGCACCGATGCACGTACCAAACAAAGCCAGAAGGATTTTGTGACCCTGTTTGGCGAAGAATTCAAAAAAGCATATCCGAATACCTCTCTGGCCAGCTTTTTTGCCACAAAAGACAATGCCTCCACGTTAAATGCCAACTCCACCGATGCACAGGTACTGGGCTTCCTGCAAAAAGAAGCCGGCAGTGCCATCGACCGCTCATTTAACGTGCTGCGCACCCGTATTGACCGCTTTGGCGTTGCCTCACCAAATATCCAGCTGCAACAGGGTACCAACCGTATCCTGATTGAACTGCCGGGTGTCAGTGACCAGGAGCGCGTCCGCAAGCTTTTGCAGGGGACCGCACAGCTGGAATTTTGGGAAACCCATGATAACCAACAGGTATTCCCTATGCTGGAAAGCCTGAACAATGCACTCGCGGCGGTACAGAAAAACGAAAATACCGCTACTACCGCTGCCACCGATACCAGCCAGGCTTCCGAAGGGGGACGACTGGCAGCACTGGGTGCCCAGGCTGACTCAACAAAAAGGGACAGTGCGGCCGCAGGCCAGTCTGAGCTAGCCCGGCAAAACCCGTTGTTTGCCGTACTGCGTCCCTCCATTTTCATGGGCCAGCAGGGTCAGCAGCAACTGGCTACCGGTCCGATTATCGGAACGGTACTGGTGCGGGATACCGCTAAGGTAAATGCCTACCTCCACAGTGAGGTAGCCAAACAGATCATCCCTGCTAACCTCCGGTTGCTGTGGAGCGTAAAGCCTGACAGCAGGCGTCCGGATGAGCTGGAGCTGTATGCCATTAAGCCAACCGGCCTCGACCATAAACCGGTACTGGGCGGCAACGTGATCACGGATGCAAGAGCTGATTTTGACGAGCGTGGCAATCCGCAGGTGGTCATGATTATGAACAGCGAAGGAGCCCGCGAATGGCGGCGTATCTCAGCCTTTGCCTCCTCTCAAACGCCAAAACAGGCTATTGCCATCGTGCTGGATAACTCGGTCTATTCCGCTCCTACAATACAAGGTGAAATCCCTGGTGGTATTTCATCTATCTCCGGCAACTTCCTGGTGGAAGACACGCAGGATTTGGCGAACGTACTGAAAGCCGGTCGCCTTCCCGCTCCGGCAAAGATTGTGGAAGAAGCTATTGTCGGCCCTACGCTGGGACAGGCAGCCATTGATGCAGGCGTTAACTCCTCTGTTATCGGACTGGTCATTGTATTGATCTTCATGATCTTC
>CAZJKM010000042.1:0-21697 GCA_964546645.1 uncultured Sphingobacteriaceae bacterium | reverse complement strand
GTTGAACGCGGTCCGCTGGTCTATGCACTGAAACTGGAAGAACAGTGGGATAAGGGGTATGATGAGCAGGAAGGTGAATACTTCACCGTAACACCGAAAACCGACTGGAATTACGGGTTGCTGAACAGTGTGGTGAAGGCACCGCACCAAATCCAGGTAAAGCAGGTACGCCCGGTCGATGATACCTTCGTATGGAACCTGCAGCATGCCCCCATTGAGCTGGTGACGGTTGGTAAAAAAATACCGAACTGGAAACTGACGGACGGCGTGGCACGCCAGCCGGTCACGGAGCGCATGGGGTATTACAAGGGAGAGGTGTCACCGGTTGAAGAACAGATTACCCTGGTACCTTACGGATGTACAAAAGTCAGGGTAGTTGCTTTCCCGGTGGTGAGATAACATATAGGTTATGAGACAAGTATATTATATGAAACGAATAGGGTTGTTGCTGATCGGTTGTGTGATCGGGTATGCTACCCTGCAGGCGCAGGAAACTGCCAGGCCGTATGATGCGGCGATTGCTAACTTTATGAAGCAGGATAGTGTGCAGTTCCCCAAAAAGGGCGCCATCCTGTTTATCGGCAGTTCTTCTATTGGCAGATGGCGTGACCTGGAAGAGCGTTTACAGGAGTACACGGTGATCAGGCGCGGTTTTGGCGGAAGTACGTTTGATGACATCCGGCATTATGCGGATCAGATTATATTTCCGTACCGGCCTTCCAAAATTTTCCTCTATGCCGGAGAAAACGACCTGGTTCAGGGTAAATCGGTAGCGGATATTATGCAGACGATTGCCGCCATCCATAGCCGGATAAAGGATCAGCTTCCGTATACCAGCCTCTATGTGGTTTCGGTGAAGCAGAGTGTTAAGTTAAAGGACTATACAGCGGATATCGTCGACCTGAACAACCGGATCAAAGCGTATATTGCAAAGGAATCCTGTTTTATCCACTATGTGGATGTCGTTACCGGTATGCTGGATGGAAACGGGTCGCTGAAACAAGGGCTTTTTGTCAGTGATCAGCTGCATTTGAGCGCCGCCGGTTATGATATATGGGAGCAGGTTATCAGGCAGTTTTTATAGGCAGTGTCTTAGAGCCTGTTTAAAATTTATCTGATAATTTTTTTTCGTCTCTTTTTGGCTGCACCATCGTTAAATTTTTCGGGATAGGCTTCCGGCTATCCCTGCAAAATTTGCCTCGGTTCGCTCAAAAATAGCCTGTAAAAAATTTTACCATACAAATTTAAACAGGCTCTTGTTTTTTCAAACTTTTTTGTAACATTGCTGTTGGGGGAACAGTTTATGCGCAAACAGGACAGGCAGAAAGCCATTATCCGGGAAATAAACCTACATAATAAAGTACTATCGACCGATCTCAGTATCTTACTCAATGTATCAGATGATACCATCCGGCGTGACCTGAAGGAGCTTGCTGATGCCGGTCAGGTCATGAAAATACATGGCGGGGCCGTCAGTAAATCTTTTGTGGCACCGTTTAATAATGAAAACCTGGTCTATTCCATAGGGGCAAAAAAAGAAATCGCCGAAAAAACAATCAGTTCGCTTTTCAGGAACAATATGGCGATCCTGACAGAAGGGGGTACCACCATGCTGGAGCTGGCGAAGCTGATCCCCGCCTCCCTGCGGGCTACCTTTTTTACGATCAGCCCGCAGGTGGCAATTACCCTTTCGGAACACAGCAACCTGGACGTGATCTCTATCGGCGGTAAACTGAATAAAAACTCCAACCTGCATACCGGAGCGAGCGTCATTAACCAGCTGGCAGAAATCAAAGTGGACCTGGCGATACTGGGTGCGAATGCGATCTCCTCAGAGGATGGGTTGACAGATATGGACTGGGAAGTGGTACAGGTTAAAAAAGCAATCATCCGTTCCGCTAAGAAAACGGCCGTGATCTGTATTTCTGAAAAACTGAATACGGTGCAGCGGATTCAGATCTGCCCTCCCGGCCAGATTAATTATCTCATCACGGAGCTGTCCATGGCTGAACCGGTGTTAGCACCTTACCTGGTGCAGGATATCGAAGTCCTGTAAATACCGTAAGGGGTTGTACACCTGTTTATTGTGTACCCTTTCCGGCCAGGGGGTGTTTCTTTTGTAACCAAATTGTTGTATTTCAATCCATTGGCAGCACTTTTTTCTTTGTTAAAAACGCAATAAAATTTGGAGGGGACACTTGGTGCGTTTATATTTGTTGTCAAAACCGCATATAATCCGCGCACGATTTCGTGTACGTACACGGGTATGGGACCGATGATGTCACCGGATGGCAGATGCCAGACGCCGGCTCCGTTGCTACGTACGGGCAGATCAATAAAAGGGTGTGAGATAAACCGTGAATAGTTGAAATAATTAAATGTAAACATGTTTCATATGAATAAGAACAGAATGCTTTCCATTATTTATATCGGTATCGCCTGTTTGTTTTCAGTCCCGGAAAGCCGGGCTGCAGATACCCTGCGGGTGGCCACGTTTGATGTGGATGCCACCCCGCCGGTGGGCAGTTACCTGACATACGACCGGATGACCCATACGTGGGACCTGACGTTGCGGGCGAGAGGGATTGTGCTGATGGGGGCCGGGCAGCCGATCGTCCTTTGCTCGGTCGACTGGATCGGTATCGCTAATGAAGGGCAGGATGAATTTAAGCGGGTGCTGGCCGCCGCCGCCGGTACGGTGCCTGACCGTGTAGCGGTACATACGATTCACCAGCACGATGCGCCAACCTGTGATTTCGGTGCCGAGGCGTTGCTGAAGGCAAAAGGAATGGATCTCATTAATTATGAAGGCAGTTTTGCGCGGGTAGTACTGGGGCGTTTGGATTCGGCGGTACGTTATGCCGTACAACGCAGCCAGCCGGTTACTCATCTGGGGCTGGGACAGGCGGAGGTGTATGACGTGGCATCCAACAGGAGGATACTGGATAAAGACGGTAAGGCCACGATCGGCCGGACATCCTCCACCCGTGATCCGGTCATACGTGCCATGCCGATCGGTGTGATCGATCCTATCCTGTCGCTGATCAGTTTCTGGAACGGCGAAAAGCCGGTGGCAGTATTGAGCTACTATGCGGTTCATCCGCAAAGCTATTACCGTACAGGAAATGCTAATCCGGACTTTCCGGGGGTGGCCCGTTTCATGCGGCAGATGGCGGTACCACAGGCGATGCATGTACATTTTAATGGTGCCGGGGGTGATATCACCGCCGGAAAATTCAATGACGGTTCCCCCGAAAACAGGCTGAAACTGGCCGAGCGGCTGGCCAACGGGATGAAGCGGGCCTGGGAGGACACGCATAAGGAGGAAATCCGGCCGGAAGATATTAGCTGGGCCACCGAGCCACTCCGGTTCCCCATCGCCCAGTCGGCCATTGACCTGGAAAACCAGCTGAAAGACCACAACCCGATTTACCTGGCCAATAACGTATATAAACTGGTCCTGTCCAAGCGGCAAGCGGCGGGAAAGTATATTCCGCTGTCGTGCCTGAAGGTAGGTAAGGCCCGGATCCTGCACTTGCCCGGTGAGCCGCTGATCGCGTTCCAGCTAGCGGCGAAGAAGATGCGTACCGACCTGTTTGTGGCGGTAGCCGGCTACGGTGACTATGGTCCCGGTTACGTGGTTCCGGACCAGGCGTATGTGGAAGGCGGCTATGAAGCCGGACCGGCATCCGGACTGGATCCGGGTACGGAAGCGGTATTGATGACAGCGATGGAGAAATTACTGAAACAATAATCCTGAACAAGGGTAAAATAGATGGATAATGAGTGACTTTAACGAACATTCAAGAAGAGAGTTTTTACGAAAAGGAGCTTTGGGCAGTCTCGGGCTGGCCCTGGCATCCACGATGCCGGGTGTCTGGCCGGCGACAGCCGGGCAGTTGCCGGAAGAGGAAGAACCGTTGCTGTTTTTTGACGGTTTCACCAGGATCGGGCCGCGCAAATACAAGCATTCCGCGGAACGCTGGAGCCTGAAGCATCTCGTGGACGAGATGGACCACTGTTCCATTTCCGGGGCATTGGTCTTTTCCATGCTGTCGGTGAATTACGATGCCATGCACGCCAATCTGGAATTATCGGCGATGCTCAAGCCCTATCCGTACCTTTTTGCGGTGTGGAATGCGATCCCGCACTTTACCGGGGAGTTCCCGGCCCCCGAAGAGCTGGGGCAGCTGATGAAGGAGCATGATGTCCGGGCTATTTCAGTCTATCCTGCCAATAATAACTGGGACTGGCGTGCACCGCAGAACCAGGAACTGTTCCAATGGCTGGAACGCGAACGGGTACTGACCATTATCCGGTCAGAAGAGTTTGGCGGATTCGGCGGGGTGAAAGAATTACTGACGCAGTATCCGGAGTTACCGGTATTGCTGACGGGGGTTACCTGGTCCTTCCAGCGGATTATTTTCCCCATGCTTTCTTCTTACCGGAATCTGCATATCAGTTTTGATAATTTCCAGATCAATGAAGGGCTGGAAACCATGGTGGCCGACGGGTATGAAGACCAGCTTATTTTCGGGTCCAATGCACCGAGCATGTCCATGGGTGCCCACCGGACCTATGTGGATTATGCGGAGATCCCCCGCGCGGCCCGGGAAAAAATCGCCAGTGGTAATCTGATCCGTTTGCTGAAGGGGCAGCGCCCGCCGGGGATCCGTGAAAATAAGAAGGAGGATGTGCTGATGAAAGCCATCCGGCACGGCCGGCCGGTGCCGGCGCCGGTGCTGGATATGCACATGCATATCCTGCATGAAGGGCTTAATGGGGCCGGTTGGCACTACCGGATGCACAATGGCGGGCCGTCCGGAGTATTCAAGCATATCAAACGGCTGGGGTATGTCGGTGGCGGTATCATGAGCTGGAGCGGCGTGGTCAGCCATGACTCTGTCGGCGGTAATGTGGCCGCCACCCAGGCGATCGACATGGCGCCTCCCGGATATTGGGGGTTAGCTAATTTTGACCCATCACATTATACACAGGAGGAACTGGCCAAAATGATTCCTGAAGTGTATAAGGACAAACGTTTTATCGGTATGAAACCCTATCATTATTATGGGGTGCCGTACCACGACCCCGCTTATGACGTTTGGTGGAAATACGGCAACGAGCACGGCCTGTATGGGTTGCTGCACAATACCCGGTCGGACCTGAAAGAAGTGGAAACGCTGGCCCCGAAATACCCGAATGTCCGCTGGGTGATTGCGCATGCGGGAGGAAGCTTTCAGATGGCAGACATGGCGATTGCCGCCATGAAAAAGTATCCGAATATTTATGCGGAAATTACGCTGACCCCTGTCCATCTTGGTATCATTGAATACCTGATTGAAGGGGCGGGCGAAGACCGTATCCTGTATGGATCGGATCTGCCCATGCGTGATCCGCGGCAACAGCTGGGATGGGCGGTATTTACCAGGCTTCCGCTGGCAGTTAAAAAGAAACTGCTGGCAGAGAATGTATACCAGGTAATACAGCCAAACCTGAAGCAGTTGCCCAGGCATAATATTCCGGAGATATTCCGTAACAGGTGACCGGAACGTGCACAGGGCACTTTAATAGGACAAATCAGATACGTTAAACAACAGATACTAAACAAGTAAACCATGTACGGAAGGATACAAACGTCTTTCCGGATACCCGTGCTTGCCGTATTGGCAATGTGTACGCTGGGGGCATCCGGACAGAACCGGCAGGACATCACGATTCCGCCTTTTATAGTTGTTGGACCCCAAGCACCGCAGTACCCATTAAAGACGGAGCGCCTGATATACAGCGATGCAGAGATTGAACATGCCCGCCGGAACGCACAACAGGAGCCGGGCACAAAAAGGCTTACGGACGGAATTTTCCGTTCGGCGGACTATTGGCTGGACTGGACCGATCAGGATATCATTGACCTGATGGCGGATGCACGCGTACCGCGGGCGTTTGACCTCAATGCAAACGGCTGTCCCATCCATGGGGCGGAGGTATTTGCAAACAGAGGGCATTATCCCTGGATTGTGGATCCCCGCAAGCCATTTCAGGTAACTTCTCCCATTGACGGGCGTGTGTTTCCGGATAATGACTATGCAACCTACTATAAAAGCGGATTCAAAGAGAAGAAAGGATGGGATGGTAAATATGTGGATGATGGCTGGGGCTGGGTAGCACCTGATGGGGAACGGTACTGGTTTGTAGCCTACGCCAATCACTGGATCTGGCGTGGCCATATTATTCCCGGAATTGGTAACCTGAGTAAAGCCTATTTGCTGACAGGGGATAAAAAATATGCGTACAAGGCGGCACTGATGCTCCACCGGCTCGCGGAAGTCTACCCCTCGATGAACCACGAAGATCAGTCGCGGTACGGGTTAATGACCCGGGCCCGCGGCGGGGTATACCCCGGCAAAATCATTAACCGGATATGGGAAACGTATATGGTTTCAGAAGCCGCTGCTGCCTACGACGCGGTATGGGACGCCATTGATGGTCTTCCGGGCCTGCATGCTTCCCTGAGCAAAACCGGTAAGGAAATCCGGTCGTACATTGAAGCCAACTTTCTGGAAAATGCACTCCTGGCGTATAAACAAAATAAGATACTGGGTAACTATGGGATGCACCAGACCACGGTACTCAACCTGATACTGGCCCGTCAGTATGCCGATCCCGAACAATACCTGGATCAGCTGCTGGACGATGCAGGGTCCATCAGGAGTAAGATGGGGCTGCGGTATGCGTTGTATAACCAGGTATTCCGTGACGGCCATCCGCTGGAGTCGCCCGGGTACAATGCCGGATGGGTGAGCGGGGTTTCGGCTACAGCCGGACTACTGAAGAAGAAGGGGGTTGATTTATATGCGATACCGAGGTTCAGGAACCTGTTGGAAACGCCGATCCGTTCCGTACTTATCGGGAAATTTACACCTGCTGTGGGAGATGGAAGCAATGTGCTCGGTGACATTACCGGACGATCTGCGGAAACCTATCAGGCAGCCTATCATCGGTATAAGGATGACTTGTATATTTCGTGGTTGCCGGGATCCGGCGAGGCGGTTTTCCCCTCTTTTGAATCGTTGTTCCGGCCGGCGACACCAGTGGCTCCGCCACGTCCGGATGGCCGGCAGGTACCCCCTATGCCGTCACGGCTGTTCGCCGGTTACGGACTGGGTGTGCTGAATGATGTGGAAGACCGTACAGCGATTGCCGTTAAGTATGGTATGTACTATTCCCATTATCACTGGGATTTCCTCAATATCGAGCTGATGGCCAACGGTCAGAAGATGATGCCCGACCTGGGGTACCCGGATGCCATGAATGCCTATGTGAAAGAAATATATACCTGGTCGACGAACACCATCTCGCACAACACGGTCGTGGTGGATGCATCCAGGCAAAGGAACAATGTGCCTGGTCGCCTGCACCATTTTGCGGATGGCACGTTTGCCCGGAACGTGGATGCGGAATCGTTCCCTTACCAGCAAACGTCCCAATACCGGCGGAATGTCGTGATGGTGGAGGCGAACGACGGTCAGCAGTATGTAGTCGATTTCTTTCATGTGCAGGGAGGGAAGCAGCATGACTACTCGTTGCATGGCCCGCCCGGCAACACCTACCTGTTAGACGGCACATGGAGTGAAAAACAGCCGGGTACGCTTGCCGGCCGTGAGGTGGCCATCGGTGAAATATATGATAATAAACGGCTGGAATCAGCCGGGGCAAGGACGGGTTATAGTGGTTATACCGGTTCGGGATTTCAATACCTGTTTAACACACAGACCCTGCAGAGCGGGAAGGCAAAGCTGGAATACCGCCATGTGCTGGACTCCAACGCCCGGTTGAGGCTGCATATGCTGCCGGCAGAAGGCCAGGAGCTGTTTGTTGCGGATGCCTATGATAAACCGCGTGCAAAAGATCATATTATCAAATATATGATTGCGCGCCGGACGAACCGCTCCCCTGAAAAGAGCGCCAACACATTTTCCGCTGTATTTGAGACGTATAAGACCCAACCGTATATCCGGTCGGTGGAGCACCTTCCGCTGACCAGCGGTACGGGGGCTGCCGTTACGGTTACAAGAGACGGGTTTTCGGACATTATTATCTGTGATACGGTTGGCTCTGCCAAGGAGCTGCGGCAATACGGGATACAGACCGATGCCAATACGGCGGTGGTAACATTGGATGAAAAAGGGAAACCGGCCCGTGTGTATTTCAGTGATGGGACTTACCTGAAATGCCAGGGGCAATCATTCGTTGCCAGACCCGTGCAGGGGGTGGTACAGGCCGTGGATGTGGATGCGAACCGGGTAACGGTGGATATTCCGCGCGGAACGAATCTCAGTTCCCTGGACAAGGCAACACGGGTGGTGCATTTTACGAACGGCTACCGGACGACGGCGCATCCTGCGTCCCTGCAGGTGCAGTCCGGCGGTAAGATGGAATTATATACCACAGACGATATTCGTATCGGCTATTTTGGTGTGGTGCAGACGGAAGGGAATACCTTGCAGACGGATACGGAACTGAACTTCCATAGTCACTACCAGGGGGCAACGGTGTTAAACAAAGATTTTGAACCGGTTGGGGTCATTGCATCGGCAGGCCCGAAACAGCTTGTCCTGAAAGATAAGGTCTCCGATTCGGTAAAGAAAGCAGATAAACTGTGGTTGTCCAACCTCGGTGTGGGCGATCAGGTAACAATCAAATCCGTGTTTTCCTGGAGCCGGAAATCAAAATAAATAAACGGCATGAAACAGAAACTGATCCAACTATCGGCGGTTATTGCATTAATTGTGTTCACGCCGGCGGTGTTCGCACAGGGCCAACCGGATATTACTATTCCGCCCTTCCGGTTTGTTGCACCTAAAGCGCCTCAATATCCTCTAAAGACGGACCGGCTGCTATACAGTGATGCGGAGATTGAACAGGCGCGGCAGCACATCCGGCAGCATGAGAAAGCAAAAAGCGCTGCTGACCGGATTATCCGTGCTGCCGATTACTGGCTGGACTGGGAGGATCAGGCGATCATTGACCTGATGGCGGATGCGCGGGTACCCCGTGCGTTCGACCTTAATGCCAAAGGCTGCCCCATCCATGGTGCGGAAGTATTCGCAAAAGGAGGGGCTTATCCCTGGATCGTGGATCCGAAGAAGCCGTTTCAGGTGACCTCTCCCATTGACGGACGGGTATTCCCGGACAATGATTACGCGGCTTATTATAAAAGCGGGTTGAAAGATAAACAAGGGTGGGATGGGAAGTATGTGGATGACGGCTGGGGCTGGGTAGCGCCTGATGGGGAACGGTACTGGTTTGTGGCCTACGCCAACCACTGGATATGGCACAAGCACATCGTTCCGGGGATTGGCAATCTTAGTAATGCCTATTTGCTGACCGGGGATAAAAAGTATGCGTATAAGGCGGCACTGATGCTCCACCGGCTCGCCGAAGTCTACCCGTCAATGAACCATGAAGACCAGTCGCGGTATGGCCTGATGACCCGGGCTCGCGGCGGGGTTTACCGGGGTAAGATCATCAATGCGATATGGGAAACCTTTCTCGTTACAGAAGCCGCTGCGGCCTACGACGCCGTGTGGGATGCGATTGACGGCCTTCCGCAGCTGCATGCTTCCCTGAACAAAACCGGAGAGGAAATCCGCTCGTACATTGAAGCCAACTTCCTGGAAAATGCGTTGTCAGCATACCAGGAAAACAAGATATTGGGTAATTTCGGGATGCACCAGACGACGGTGATGAACCTGATTATTGCGCGGCAGTATGCCGATCCTGAGCGTTACCTGAATCAGCTATTGGATAATGCCGGACAGAACAGGAGCAAAATGGGGCTGCGCTATGCCATGTATAACCAGGTTTTCAGGGACGGACTCCCGTTGGAATCGCCGCAATATAATTTTTTATGGATACGATACCTGACGCTTGTCGCCGACCTGATAAAGAAAAAAGGGGTGGACCTGTTTACGATACCCCGGTTCAGAATGTTGCTGGATGGCCCCATCAACTCGGTGGCCATCGGAAAATACACACCTGCTTTGGGTGACGGCAGTGATGTGTTGGGCGAGATTACCGGCCGTTCTGCCGATATTTACCAGATTGCTTACCAGGCGTATAAAGACGAGCGGTACCTGTCATGGCTGAGACCCGGCGATGCAACGTCCTTTCCGTCTTTTGAGTCGTTGTTCCGGCCGGAAAACCCGCCGCTGAAGCAGCACACGGAGGAGGGTCGTGCCATACCTCCGTTACCTTCCCGTCTTTTTGCCGGATATGGATTGGGGATACTGAACGACCGGGAAGACCGTGTTGCACTGGCACTCAAATACGGGATGCATTATGCCCATTACCATTGGGATTTCCTGAACATCGAGCTGATGGCCAATGGCCAGAAGATGATGCCGGACCTGGGATACCCGGATGCGATGAACGATTATGTCAAAGGGATCGCTACCTGGTCGACCCATACCGTATCCCATAACACGGTGGTGGTGGATGCTTCGAGGCAGACCCGGAACGTTCCGGGCACGTTGCATCATTTTGCGGATGGTACCTTTGCCCGGAATATGGATGCGGAATCGGGAGCTTACGCGCAGACCTCCCAATACCGGCGGAATGTCGTGATGGTGGAAGGTGACGGTGGCCAGCAGTATGTGGTCGACTTTTTCCATGTAAAGGGAGGGAAGCAGCACGACTATTCCCTGCACGGCCCACCGGGACAATTCCTGACGGTAGAAGGGGTGTGGAGCGAAAAGCAACCCGGAACGCTGGCGGGGAAGGATGTCAGCCTGGGAGAGATCTACGATAACCGGCTGCTGGATACAGCCGGGGAAAGAATCGGCTATCGCCAGTATGTAGGATCGGGTTTCCAGCATTTGTTCAATGTGCAGCAACTGCAACAGGGGCAGGCATTGGTGGAATACCGGCATGAACGGGATTCCAACGCCCGGTTGCGGCTGCATGTGCTGCCTGCTGAACACCAGGAGGTATTTATAGCGGATGCATATGACAAGCCCCGGGCGAAAAAACATATCATCAAGTACCTGATCGCCCGCCGGACCAACCTGACGCCGGAAAATAATGCCAACACCTTCTCCGCGGTGTTTGAGACGTTCACCACCCGGCCGTATATCCGCAGCGCGGAACACCATCCGCTGACTGCCGGTACCGGGGCCGCGGTGAAGGTAACGAGAGATGGGTTTTCGGACATCGTTATCTGTGATACCGCCCGCTCGAAAAAAGAGTTACGGGCATATGGTATCCGGACGGATGCAAATACGGCGGTCGTAACGTTTGATGGGAAAGGAAAGCTGACCCGCGTTTACTTCAGTGACGGGACGTACCTGACCTGCAAAGGGCAAACGTTCCGTGCCCGGCCGGTGACCGGCACGGTGAAGCAGCTGGATGTCCGGAATAATACCATGATCGTGTCCCTGCCGAAGTCCCTGGGCCGGGATGGGGTATTCACCGGCAATCGGGTGGTCCACTTCAGCAACGCGTACAGAACCACCGTGCATCCGGCGGAAATTGCTGCTGCAGGTTCCCGGGAATTACAGGTGAAAGTGACGGACGATTTGCTGGTCAGTTATTTTGGAGCGAACCAGGTCAACGGATCAGAGCTGAACGTGGATACCGACCTGAATTTTTATCATCATTATACCGGCACGGCTTTGCTGGATGCCGATCTCCGGCCCCTGGGAGTGGTTGCCGGGGCTGAACAGCGGAAACTACGCCTGGCACAGCCATTGCCGGGGACCGTCAAAAAGGGAGATAAACTCTGGCTGGCAAATGTAAATATCGGTGATGAAGTGCTGATAAAAACAACGTTCAGCTGGACAGCACCGGCAGGCACCAGGTGATCGCAGCTATCGTATGGTTTTATAAAAATACGTAAAATGAGGTATTTATGGGGTTTGCTACTGGTCGTTGCCGCAGTTAGTGGGAATACGGTTGCACAGCAGCGGGGTCTGCCCGTAAATCCCGTGAAACATCCGGTTTATGCGCCGGATACGACGGATATCGCTGGTTTAACGCGATCTGTTGCCCAGGTGATGCGCCTTTCGGTTGACGAGCTGACCGGCCAGGTGCCGATTGGTTCAGGGATTTTTTTCGTGGGTTGTCCCCATTGTCACGGCGGTGCCCAGGAAATGGGCGTGCTGAGCTGGAAGCCGGGTATGGGCGACCAGGTGCGTTGTAACTTTTGTGACATGCTGTTCCCCAATGAGCGTTTTCCCAACAACCGGGAGAAAGAGATCATTGCACCCAGCGGGCTTCGCCAGGTATACCAGTACCATGAGGATGCCGATGGCCGGCAGTATTTTTTTGAGGCGCATGCCTGGTACGATCGCTGGACGTGGCTGCAGGACATGGCGGACCGCCTGGCAAGGTTATGGTTTGTGACACGGGATAATGCCTATGGCGACCGGGCTGCTGCCATTATCGGGCGTTTTGCGCAGCTTTACCCCGACTATCCCATCCGGTACGATTACCCGAATGCGCCGGTGAAATTTTTTCCGGCCGACCAGAAATGGCCTTACCAGGGATTGACACCCTATCGCGGCGCCAAGTGGAGCTGGTGGGGATATATGGATATTCCGGTTATACTGGCGACGGCTTATGATGTACTGCAGACAGGATACGATTGGAAGCGAATGGATAAGGTGATCGGCCCGGCAACGGATCAGCTGATTGAAAAGGATCTGTTACGGACGGGTTATGAATTTACCACTGCCAATCCCGAGACGTATACCAACATGTCACCGCGGACGTACCAGAATATGATTCGTGCCGGCCGGATACTGGGAGACCCGTCGATGGTGCATGAAGCGGTCAAACGCTTCCGGGCGTTCTTTGCCCGGGGCTTTTTTGAAGACGGCTGGTGGAAGGAAGGGACCCCTTCGTACCACGATATGACCATTAACGGAGTGAAGGCAGTGGCTGACGCGCTTGTGGGCTATTCAGACCCCCCGGGCTGGAAAGGGGAGCGGTTTGAAAACTTTGACCCGGAACAGGAGGTGCCTGTGTATAAAAAGGCCCTGGATGTCAGTCGGCAGGCCGTGATGCCGAACGGACGGAAAATCCCTGTGAACGATACCTGGTGGCACACCCGCGGTGCAGCAACGGATACCGCTGTGTCGCGCCTGTGGCCTGCCCTGGGGAACGCGGTGCTGGGTGCCGGTACGGGTGCCGGGCAGGTGATGCTCAACGTGAACTGGAGTGGTGATTTCGGCCATTCGCACGATGATAACGGGTCGGTCATCCTATTTGCTAACGGACAGGAATTGTTATCGGATATCGGTTACACTCATACAAAATACCGGGGTTGGACCATACATACTGCCTCCCATAATACAGTAGTTATTGACCAGCGGGGGCAGGATGGTCGTTCTGCTGATAAACAGGTAACCGGAAAGCTGCTGTTTTATGATGATAAACACCCCCATGTGAAGGTGGTTGATGTGGATGCATCACCGGCTTATGCTTCCGTAGCGAAGACCTACCGGCGGCAACTGCTGCTGGTACATGCGGCACCGGGGTATGCTTATGTGGTTGATCTGTTTGACGTGGACGGCGGACAGGAACATGACTGGTTCCTGCATGGCCTCTGTGAAGAAGAGGGAACACTGGAAACCAGTATTCCGCTGACGGAGTCGTTGCCGACGCTGGTACCTGACTGGGGTAGCCATAACAGGCCTAAAACACAATATGATGTGGACCGGGAAGGAAAGAAGTTCCATGCTTATGCGTATCTTCGTGACATCCGGAGCGGGCAGACCCGGTCGTCGTGGACGGCTACCTGGCGGTATACGGGAGCGGGTTTGCGCACCCATATCCTGTCTCCTGACAACGTGCAGGTGTTCCGGTTCCGTTCCCCGTCAGTAAGGCGGGCGGCAGAGGATGAGAATAAACTGGATGACTTTTTGCGCAACGGGCTGATGCAACGGCATTCGGGGGGCAAATCCAGGTTTATGGCCATCCATGAGCCTTTCCGGACAGAGACATGGATCAGCAGTGTGCATATGGAAGGCGATGTACTGGTGGTGCGTTACCTGCCGGGTGGCCCGATGGTAGAAGACCGCATCCGGCTGGATGACGGGGAAATCAGGGTCTCTTCCTCTGCGGGATGGGATTACCGGTCGAAACAAATACGTTGAAAAGTTGCCTGTAATGGCATGTTTTTGTATATTGTAATAGGTTTAAAAGAAAATGAAAACAGTGAAAAATAGTATAAAAGGGTCGTTGGTGTGGCTGCTGGTCATACTATGCAGTGCCGTCCTGTACGGCTGCCGGACCATGATGCCGGCGGGTTTAATGAGCTATACGAATGAACAGGGGAAGGTACAGCCGGTCAGGAAAGCCGCCGATTGGCAAAAAAGGAGGAGCCAGATACTGGACAGCATGCAGCAGACCATGGGCCGGCTGCCGGCTATTGATCACGCGGATGTTCCGCAGACCCGTGTCATTACTACGGAAAAGCGGGAGGGTTATACGCTGTATAACATCCGGCTCCTGGCGGCTCCGGGTGAATGGGTTTCCGCCTATTTATATGTTCCCGAGCAGGCGGGGTCGCCTAAACGATTGCCGGCGATGCTGGCATTGCACGGGACGGGAGCCCTGGGCAAACGGCTGATTGATGGCGAGAGCCCGCTGCGGAACCGTGCCTATGCCAGGGAACTCGCAGAGAGAGGGTATGTGGTGATTGCACCTGATTACCCCAGCATGGGTGAGTTAAGTGACTACGACTTCCAGACGGACCGTTACGAATCAGGTACGATGAAGGCGCTCGTGAATCACATACGGTGCCTGGATCTGCTCGTTGGACGGGATGACGTGGATCCGGATCGCCTGGGCGTGATCGGGCATTCCCTGGGTGGCCATAATGCTATGTTTGTCGGGGCGTTTGATGAACGTCTGAAGGTGGTGGTGACCAGCTGCGGGTGGACTCCCTTTGCTTACTATAATATCGGGGAGGCCGGCACCAAGCGCTATGGCGGAAAGCTCGGTCCCTGGGCGCAGGATCGCTATATGCCCCTGGTCAAGGACCGGTATAACCTGGATCCGGGAAAAATGCCTTTTGATTTTCCGGAAATAATTGCTGCCATCGCACCGCGGGCATTCTTTTCCAATTCGCCGGTGAATGACAGCAACTTTGATGTGAATGGGGTGAAAAAAGGTATGGAAGAGCCCGTACCGGTTTATAACCTGTTCCGCGCCGGCCATCTGTTACAGGTGCGTTATCCGGATGCCGAACATGATTTCCCAGAGGAGGTCCGCATGGAGGCGTATCGTTTTATCGATGGTATCTTAAAAAAATAGGTGAATGGTTGCTGCGTTGCGTACTATCCTGTACAGGTTAGGGTGGCCCGTGAGGGTCATCGTTCTCCTGGCCATTTGTTCCCCTGCGGGGTACAGCATGAACCAGGCATCCGGTGGTGCCGGTCGCCATGCAGATACGGCCGATTGCCGGACGGGTATCACCGTTACGTATGCCCCGGCGGAACCGAGCCAGAAATTTATTGACCTGTATGGAGAGACGGGTATCGCCATTACCAGCTTCAGGGCCGCATGCTCCCGGTTACAGGAGGCTTCTGTCTGGCTTCATGAAGCCAGCAGCGGCCTGATTGCGGCCCAGCTTTCCAAGGGCTCCCCTTATGGTCCGGTCATCGCTACCGGTGCCGTGTCCGGCCGGTCGGCCGGGAAACAGCGCATAGACTTTTCCGGCCGTATTTTCCTGGAAGAAGGGGAGATCTATTATCTTAAAATATTTAAAGGGGAGCCGGCCACCGTAAGCGGATCGGTAGCCCGGGCTGCTCAGAACGCAGAGGAGGTGACCGGGTACAATCTGTACGGCCCCGTGGCGTATGATCTGGCGCATGAGCTGGTTTTTGACCGGTGGGAAGGGGCCCGGCCTTCCGCGATGCGGTATGAACAGCGGAAAACATTCAGGGACGGGTATACCGAAGCATTAAACCAGGCGCTGAACAGTACGGAAGATGTGTTCGGGGAGCAGGTGCTGCGTTTACCGGAAGGGCCTACGTACGAAAATGTCAAGGATTACCTGACACCGCTGAAGCTGATGGGAACCTCGATTACCGAGTCCGGCGTTTATTATCTTCCGTTCGGGAGGCCGCTGAATACCGCAGGCTATGGCCCGGTAGCGCTCCACGTAGGCGACGGCAGCCAGCTTATCACGCCCTCATCTGCGGGGTCTAAAATGACCGTGTATGTCGGTGAAGAGGGGCAGGAGCGATACGGCTTTGCGGAAGCAAGGCTGGAACAGGAGCGGCTGGAAGGTGGTTACCTGCCTATCCTGATCAATACCTATACGGATGTGTCCGGTGTCAGTTACCGGCAGGAATCGTTCTCAGACTATACCTTTGCCAGTACGGAACTGATCAGTTTCGTTAAGATCGCAGTCAAAGGAAAACCATCCGGTACGACGCGGGTGAAACTGAACCTGTTGTTTTCAGACAAAGACCTGAACCTGGAAGGGACGGTACTGAAATCGGGAGACAAGGTAAGGGCATTGGTATCGCCCGGCGCCGTCCTGGAGGGAAACAGCCTTTTTTATCAGGTTGATTTAAAGCAGGAAACGGAACAGGTGTTTTATATGGCCCGGCTGTTGCACCCCTCGGCATGTGCGACCCAGGCTATTGACGCAGCTTATTATGAGGCGGAAAAGGAGGAGCTGAAAACCTATTGGGACCAGGAACTGGCGAAAGGAGCGGTGATGGAGGTGCCGGAAGAACGGATTAACCAGGCCCGTAAAGGGTTGCTGATCCAGAATCTGTATATGGGCTACCTCTATAGTATCGGGAACTCCTACCAAAGCTGGTACCAGCCGGAGGGGAATGATGCGGCACGGATTTTAGGGGAATATGGGTTTCTGGATCATCAGAAAGCGATCCACCAGGTGCTGCTCTCCGTGCCGTTCAGGCGGTACCGGACCTGGGAGATGGGGGAACTGCTCTCACACGCTGCCCAATATTTTCATATCTCCCGTGATACGGCTTATATGCGGCGGCACCAGGAAAAGCTGATCGCCTATATGGAAGATTTCGGAAAGCAGATGGCAGCCTCCGAATTTGGTGTCCTGAATATGGAAGCCTTTTCGGGGGATATAGCAGAAAGGCTGGTGTATCTGCACCATCAGGCGGTGGCATGGCGAGGATTGCGCGATATGGCCCATGTTATTTATACCCTGGGCGACACCGGGACGGGTAATAAGTACCTTGCTTTGGCCGACAGCCTGAGAAGCAGGCTGCTGCAGGGTCTCCATGCCGGTAAGACGGTGTTGCCGGACAGCAGTATTTTCCTGCCGACCGAATTGTTTACCAAACAGAAACCGGAGCCGTACCCCCGGATAACAGACACCAAGTACGGGTCGTACTGGAATCTTTGCTTTCCCTACGTGGCTGCTTCCGGATTACTGGACCAGCCGCTGTTGTCGGGTTATTATCAATACCTGAAAAATTACGGTGCTTTTTTCCTGGGGATGGTTCGGTTTAACTATTACCCGGTTCCGGTTGGCGACTACCGGCGGGATGGATTGCCGGGGTATAAAACGACGGGCGTGGATAATGTATACGGGCTCAACCTGAGCCGGGTGATGGCTACGCTGGACGATGCAGACCGGCTGGTGCTGTCGTTTTATGCCAAGCTGGCGCACGGTATGACCCGGGATACCTATGTATCCGGGGAGGGAGACACCCTTGGCCCGTATCCCGGTGAGTATTACCGGACTTCTTACCTGAGCCCCTCCAGTTTTAACAACAGCTGGTTCCTGCTGATGTTGCGGCTGATGCTGATCAGGGAATCGGACGGGGAAAACGGGGTTCCGGAAAGCCTTTATCTTGCCGGTGCGACGCCCCGTGCGTGGCTGGAGCATGGAAAGCAGGTGAAGGTGGAACGGGCGCCGACCTTATTCGGTGAGCTGGGATACACGGTTCAATCTGAACTGGATGACGGAAAAATACGGGCGACCATACAGCTTCCGGATCGTGTGCATACGGCACGGGAGGTGGTATTGCGGTTACGTACGCCGGACAAACGGGTGATCAGGAAAGTAAAAATTGATGGCAGGGTTCATAAGGCTTTTAATCCGGACCAGGAGACGATCGACCTGACCGGTAAAAGCGGAACGATCCAGGTCGTGGTTCAATATTGATCGCATGAGGGTGAAATCCGGAAAACGAAAAAGCTGGCTGACAGGTATTGGGATTTGGTGCTTCCCGATATGCCTGCTACTGGGCGCTATGGCGCCAGTCCATCGGGAGACGTTTACATGGAAGCGGCTTTCGGCAGGGATTTTGCCGCAGTGGCGGGACGGAATGGCTACGGTTGTCCGCGATGGACAGCTGTATCTGATCGGAGGATGGCATCCGGGAGCGTTTAAGCCCCCGTATACGGCCACGACGAATGAAATATGGCGGAGTACCGACAACGGGGTAAGCTGGAGCCTCTTTTCCCATGCCGGTTTTTCTCCCCGGCACACGTTTGTTTGTATTGACTCACCGGATGGGTATGTCTATGTGATTGGCGGGGATCAATACAATACGCCGCAGGAACGGGCGGAAGTGTGGCGCTCTGAAGATCTGATGGAGTGGCAACTGGTTTCGGAGCAATCTCCGTTTGGCAGCCGGATGCAGCTGGCGGGTGTGGAGTACAACGGTGATTTTTATGTGGGGGGCGGGCAGCGCCTCCCTGATTTCAGTACCGGGTTCACCGATATATATGTCTCCAGGGACAAAGGTATTACGTGGACGCTTCTGGCAGATACACTGGCACATATGGGAAAGAACGTGGTAGGGACGCTGTGCGTGTACAACGACCGTATTTACCAGGTTTCCGGCGGGTGGTATGGTGATAACAGCTTGCCGGCGTTTACTTATAGCCGGGACGTATTCAGTACGGCCGATGGCGTCCGGTGGCGGAAAGAAAACCCGATACCGGTACCCGGGGTACAGTATCCGAATACGGTGGTATATGGCGATAAGTTATGGCTGGTCGGGGGAAGTTCGGTAACAACCGGGCTGGCCTCAGACTACTATAATAAAAATGATGCCTGTTATATGGACCGGGAGGGGAACTGGAACAAGGTCGGGCCGGCTGCGGCTGGTCCGAAAACACATGCCTCCTCCCTGCTGGTCCACGGACAGGCACTTTTGTTAATTACGGGGAACCAGCTGAACGATGTGTATCAGCTAACCAAAGAATAGATGCACACAAATTCTTCAATACTATTAAAACAACAGATATGAACAGACAGAAAAGTAACAGAACGTACAATGCTTTGCATTTTGCATTAAAAATGTGTTTAGGTTTATGCCTATGCTTCACGCTGGGGATGCCCGGGCTGCTTCACGCCCAATCGGAAAGCGGTAAGTTTACGGACCATGGCGTGATTTCCCCGGTCAGTACGGACCGGGGAGTGGTAGCAACCGTGGATGGTGAGGGAAGAAATGTGTTGCTGGCATGGTTGTTTGATCGCCGGGGTTGCTATGCCCTGCTGATGATTGACGTGGAAACGGGGAAGACGGAAGAGTTTCCGGTTCCTTTTAACAACCACCGGGGAGACAGCCCGTTTGCATCGCTGCTTTCTTCAAAAGACAAATATTACAGCCACTTTAACGGCTTTTTCCTGGAGTTTGACCCGAAGCAGCGGGCGTTTACTTTTTCTAAGGAAACCGCCCCGCAGATGGGTATGGGTATGACGGAAGATGACCAGGGCAGGATCTGGGTGGCGACGTACCCGAACAGCGGTATCGTCAGTTTTGACCCCGGATCAAAAACCCTGGTAGACTATGGGTATGTGCATAAGGAGAATTGGGCCCAGTACCAGCGGTTCATTGCGATGGACGATAAAGGCTGGCTGTATATTGCACTGGGAAATACGGCCACACAGGTGGTTGCTTTCCATCCTGAGAGCAAAAAATCCATTCCGTTGCTGGAAGGGGCAGAACGGAAACGGGGCCTGGCTTATGTATACCCGGGTGTGGACGGGAAAGTGTATGGCAAGTCGCTGCATGGGGATAATGCGGAACCCTGGTTTGCTTTATATGATGGTAAGAAACAATACATCGATAAGCCCACCGTAAAAGAGAAACCCATCCGTACCGGGTCGCAGGCTTATAAGATCATGACCTTTCCGGATGGGACAAAGGTTACCCGGTTGGATCTGACAGAACGGGTGCTGATTACGGAGCATCCGAAGACGAAGGCAAAAAAGGAAGTCAGCTTTGATTATTCCAGTGAAGGTTCGTGGATCATGGGGGTAGCAGCGAGCCCTGATGGCCGTTCGCTCTTCAGCGGAGGGTCATTCCCCATGCGGCAGGTCACCTATTTCCCTGAAACAGACAGCTGGGAGCGGGTGCGCGCATTGGGGCAGTTTAATGCATTGGGTCAGATGGGCCAATACCTGTATATCGGATCCTACCCTACCGGGCACCTGCTCCAATGGGATCCGTCAAAACCATACCATCCGACAACGAAGGGGGATAAAGACAGCAACCCCCGCATGCTTGCCATTGGTGACCCGCTGGTATACCGGCCCTACCGCATTTTTGCCTATCCTGAGATGAATACCGTTATCATGGCCGGGGGACCGGGTTATGGTTATACCGGGGGCGGACTGTTGATATATAATGTGAAGACGGACGAACATACGCTCTTAACAGACACAGCCGTCGTGCTGGACCAGTCGACAATGGGTATCGCTCCTTTGAAGAATGGAAGGATTCTCGGAGGAACCAGTATCGGGCCGGGTACCGGTGGCGAGCGAAAAGCCAACGAGGCGGTGATGTACATTATGGATTTGGCCACCAGAAAAATAGAATGGCAGCAAAACGTTATTCCCGGTGCCCACAATTATACAGATCTCTGTGCCGGGCCGAACGGGCTGATATACGGGATTGCGGACAGAAGGACATTTTTTGTGTTTGACCCTGAGACACGCCGCGTCATCCACTCCTATAAAGCCCATGAAAAATATGGTGCGACGGTTGCCGAGCAATCCCCGCGTGTATTTGTCCGTGGAGCCGGCAACGATATGTATATCTTGTTTGACCACCACATTGTACAGATCATGCCGGACGACTTTAGTTTGAAGCATATTGCTAAACTTCCCGCTCCTATGAGAGGTGGCGGTGATTATTTAAACGGTCGCCTGTATTTTGTCTGCGGGTCCCGCTTGTACAGCTATACACTGTAAACAGGCCGAGGGTAACGAACAACTGTTTGAATAATGAGATTACGTGAGATGGCGGGTGCGCTGGCCATACTGGTCGTTTTTATGGCTGGTGCACTCGCTCAAACGGCACCAACCGTAACGCTTAGCGAATTACACATACGGGATCCCTATATCCTTGCTGACCAGAAGACAGCAACCTATTATTTGTACAAGGCGGCCCGGGTGAAGGATGACCAGGGTAAGCCGGCAAACGGGGTAGTAGCTTATAAAAGCACTGACCTTATCCATTGGGAAGGGCCGGTAACCATTTTTGCCATACCCGGAAACAATTGGATTACCGGTGCGGTCTGGGCACCGGAAGTTCATTTTTACAAAGGCAACTACTACCTGTTTGCGACCCTGAACTCGGATCTGACCTGGAAGAAAAAGCAGCGGGACTGGCCTGCTTATACGTTCAGGGGCACGCCGATATTCCATGCAAAGTCGCCCTCCGGCCCTGTCGTCGCG
>CAZJKM010000041.1:17287-21850 GCA_964546645.1 uncultured Sphingobacteriaceae bacterium | reverse complement strand
GCATGCAGGTTACGGAATTTATGGGCCAGTAATTGCGAAAAATTCATGGCTTCCCCGCTCAACACCTGCTGTCGTATCCCCACCTGTATTTCATTGAACACGACACCGTATACGATCCGTGTAATCCATTGGAACAGCTGCACATCTTCCAGCGCCTGTACTGCTTCAAATCCTGCTTCGAACGCCGCGCTGACCATTGCTTCCAGTTGCGCTGTCTGTGCGGAAACAGCAGCAGAACAGGGCAGTTTCAGCTGTTTATAGGTACTGATACTTTCGTCCAGCAACTTGAACGGTTTGTTTTCCAGTTCGTAGCGCTGCATCAGCCAGGCAGGGAAAACATACTGTTCCTCATCGTCGGAAACGAGCGGCACCCCGCTCAGGAAACAGGTTTTATGATCGAATGTAAATTGCTGGAACGGATTGTACATGTATAATGATGAATGATGAATGATCAGGTTTGTGCTAATCCAGCGACGGGAAGGAGATCCCTTTGATCTTCCTGAATAATTCCACGGCATAGAGATCCGTCATGCCTGACACGAAGTCCAGCACGGCCAGTATCTTATCGTAGGTGCTTTCTGACGGCGTATGGAACTGTTTGGGTATCATGGCGACCAGCTTTTTGTCGTAATCCGACCGGTTGGCCAGGTAAGCCGGTATAAATTCTTCCAACAGCCCGCTCATTACTTTGTAACCCGCAATCTCAATCTGAACCACTGACGGTGCATTGTATATTTTTTCGACAGATACGGTCTGGATATGCTGCATTGCCTGTAGCAGGTCGGGAGGTAAACAACCGGTTAACGGCTTGTCAAATGTGCCGGAGAGCAGGGCTTGCTGTTCGTGGTAAAAGACATCTGAACAAGCCATGATCAGCGAGCTGATGGCTTTTGCCCGGAGCAGGCTCACGCGGCTGTCCGGATCGTCTATTTCCGCCAGCCTGCGGGGCAGTCTGTGATCGCGGCAAAGCGGCATCAGCAGGGCCTCTGTCGTCCCGTAGGATAAAATACCCAGCCGGTGAGCATCTTCCACATCCATGATGTTGTAGCAGATATCATCCGCTGCTTCCACGAGAAATACCAGCGGATGTCGCTTATACGCGCCGGGCATATCAGGATCGGGGATCAGACCGAGCTCGTCGGCCAGCTTGCGGAAAGTCGTTGTTTCCGGCTCAAAGAAGCCGTATTTTTTCCGATGCAATACCTGTTTAATATGGCCATCGATTGCTGCGCACGGGTATTTTACGATGGAAGCCAGGGTGCTGTATGTCAGTCCGAACCCACCGGCTTCTTTTCCCGCAAACTGATGCGTCAGGATACGAAGGGCGTTGGCATTACCTTCAAAGTGTGTCACATCGGCCCATTGGTTCTCAGAAAGCGCTGCCTGAAAGCGTGCCCCTTCCCCGTCTGTAAAATAGCGGGAGATGGCGGCTTCTCCCGAATGGCCGAAAGCCGGGTTTCCGAGATCATGCGCCAGACAGGCTGCCGACACAATATTACCGGCTTCCTGCAGGAACGGATGGTGGCGGTCGGTATCCGGGTCAGCCGCTTTCACTTTGTTGTAAAAAATACGACCCAGCGAACGGCCCACACTGGCTACCTCCAGACTGTGTGTTAGCCGGTTGTGCACAAATACGCTGCCGGGCAATGGGAAGACCTGCGTTTTGTTCTGTAGTCGTCTGAAAGGGGCAGAAAAGATCAGCCGGTCATAATCACGCTGAAAAGCCGACCTCGCCTCATCTTCCGTGCCGATGCTGCGGTTCTCATATCCCCATCTTTTTGCAGAAAGTAATTGCTGCCAGTTCATTGTTGCGCTTTGCAGCAAAAGTACAAGATAATTTGGAAGCCGTACTCAAAACCGGTCGTGAATTTCCGTCATAATGCGTACCATCTCTGCGCGGATGGCACTGGTGGGACGGACAAACTGGTTATTCATGAACGAATAGATCAATAGTTTCCCCCGGCGTGTACGGAGGAATCCGCTCTGGTTGTGTACAGCATTCAGTGTTCCTGTCTTGGCCCATACAAAAGGAAATCCGGAAGCGTCCGTCCGGTAAGCTGTCTTCAGTGTGCCGGTACGTCCACCAGCCGGAAACAGGTTTTGCAAACGCCGCTCGTCGCCGGCTGCAAGCTGTATTTTCCTGAGCAGTGCCACGATACTGGCGGGAGTGAACAGATTATAACGGGATAATCCGGATCCATCCGCCCACCTCGGCTCATGGGGTAGGTCGTTCAGCAGGTGTTTTTTAGCGTACCTGATGGCAAGGTCTGTGCTGAGTTCATTTTCCAGTAAGGAGGAGCAGAGCAGTAGCAGTTGCTCCGCCAGAAAATTATCGCTGGGAAGCATCATCTCTTTCAGTACGGAGTCGGTGGGCGCACTATACAAGGTGTGTGCGTCAGCGGGAAGGGGAAGGTCGATCGGTACGACCGGGCGTTTCAGCGTATCTTCCAGCAGTGTTATCGTCAGCGGCAGACTGGTTTTCACGGGTACCGTCTGTTCAAAATGAGGTGGTACCGGCATGTACGGATACCGGAATACATTGGCTTCCAGGTCCCGGGTAATACCAAAGCGCTGTTCCGTTTTTCCATAGGTCGCCTGCAGCCAGCGGCTGTAAAAGTCCGGATACGTATTCAGCCGGTCGCTGGTACTGTCACGGTAAACCCGCACGACATTACCGGCGACCGGAAAAGCAGTTTTATCTACCTGATAATAGTCATTGTAGTCTCCATACGGCCAGCCAGCACCGTAGAAATTCCCTTTGTAGTTACCCGCTGCGTAATATAATCGTTGTGGTGCCCGCTGTAAAAAAGACAGCACGCGGCCGGTATTCAGCTTTTCATGCAGGAAGGTCGGATCGCCCGTTCCCCAGAAAATCAATGAATCCCCCCGAACAACGTAGCGCAGGCCCGGAATGGAATCGCCCAGTAGTTGCATCGATGTATATAGGGTGAATAGTTTGGTATTGGAAGCCGGCGTGAAATACCTATCTGCATACTGGCTGAAGATCATTCTGTCTTCTTCGGGGTCATATAAGGCGAAGCCTGTAAAGTGTTGCCGCAGTACTTCCGAGCCTTCGACCATCTTCTGTATTTGACGTGTGTTTTGCGCCGTGACGTGCAGGGAGACAAACAGTCCGAACAGACCTGTAAAAAGAAAACGTATCTTTTTTGCCATACAGCAAATGTACGCGAAGTTTTCCGAAACAGGGGAATATCCTCGTGTGACGAAGATACTTCTTCAGGTGACGAGGAAACATCTTCCCGGTACGGGGAAACATCCTCGCATGACCACGATCATTCTTCCGGTGACAAGGAAATATCCTCATGTGACGTGGAAGTATTCTCGTGTGGCGAAGATGTTTCTTCAGATGACGAGGAAACATCTTCCCGCTACGGAGAAACATGCTCGCATGACCAGGATAATTCTTCCGGGGCCAGGGAAATATCCTCATGTAATGCGGAAGTATCCTCGTGTGATGAAGATACTTCTTTAGGCGACAAGGAAACATCTTCCCATAACGAGGAAGCGTCCTGATGTGACGAAGATATTTCTTCAGGCGATAAGGAAGCATCTTCGCGCGACGCGGAAGTATCCTCTATAAGGGAAACAACTCCATTCCCTTCAGATACCGGGAATGGAGTTGTTCAACCTGCTGGTTTGCCAGCGTCGTTACCGACTTTTAATCACCGAATAATTGCTGATTTTATTCACGCGTTTACCGTCTTTAAAGGTGGCTGCCTTGATGGTAGATGGTGCCGTTACGGTAAAAGGTTGCTCATACCGGGGTGAATCTGCTGTTGGCTCCGACCCGTCTGTCGTGTAACGGATGTCAGGCTGGTAGCTGTCCGTGCTGAGCGTTATACGTGCCCGTTTGCCGTCTGCTTCTTTGTCAACTTTATAGGTCACATTGTAAGCGCTTTTGGAATAGCGGATGTCAGCCAGCTCGTAGCGTTGGTACTGTGTTTCCATGCGGCGCGTAAAGTCTTCCCAGTTCTTCAGTCCCGGAGCAGTCCAGGCTATTTCCGCCAGTGCCGTGGCACGGGGGAAGGCCATATAGTCCGCGTAATCAGGACTATGAATGAATTCAGCCCACAAATTACCCTGTACACCGAGGATATATTTTGCTTCGGTAGCGTTCAGTTCTTCAGGAACGGGTTCGTAATCGTACACCTTTTTTAATGGCAGGTAGCCGCCGATAGCGTATGGTTCCAGATAGGCCTCCCCCTGGTAATAGTCAAAGTATAGATGGGTTGTGGGGGTCATCACTACCGGATGGTGCATCTTGGCGGCTTCAATACCTCCTTTAACGCCCCTCCATGACATTACCGCCGCATTCGGGGCCAGCCCTCCTTCCAGAATCTCGTCCCAGCCGATGATGCGTTTGCCCTTAGTGAGGAGAAATTTCTCTATCCGGGTAATAAAATAACTCTGCAACTCGTGCTCGTCTTTCAGGTTTTCGTCTTTAATGCGCTTCTGGCAATGCGGGCAGGCTTTCCAGCGATCCTTCGGTGCTTCATCGCCTCCGATGTGGATAATCTCCCCCGGGAAGAGGTCGATGACTTC
>CAZJKM010000041.1:0-17187 GCA_964546645.1 uncultured Sphingobacteriaceae bacterium | reverse complement strand
GTGCTTCATCGCCTCCGATGTGGATAATCTCCCCCGGGAAGAGGTCGATGACTTCCGTCAGCACATCCTGAAGGAATTGGAATGTCTGCTCTTTTCCGGCGCAGTAAATATCTTTCTGGATGCCCCAGTTAACCAGCATCTCGAACGGGCCTCCTGTGCAGGACAATTCCGGGTAGGCGACCAGGGCTGCCACGGTATGACCGGGCATTTCAATTTCCGGAACAATCGTGACGAATTTGGATTGGGCATAAGCTACCACTTCACGTATTTGCTCCTGTGTATAGTAGCCGCCGTGGGGATTATTGTTGATCCGTTTATCGTGTGCGAATTGTGTTCCTGGCCTCCAGGCACCGATTTCCGTGAGGCGGGGATATTTTTTGATCTCTATACGCCAGCCATGGTCTTCCGTAAGGTGCCAGTGGAAGGTGTTCATTTTATGCATCGCCAGATAGTCAATGTATCTTTTGACATAGTCGACGGAATAGAAATAACGTCCTACATCCAGCATCAGTCCCCGCCATCCGAACCGCGGTTTATCCGTGATCTCTACTCCCGGGATACGGACAGTCGGGCCACCTGTAACCGGCAGTAGCTGGAGGATACTTTGTGTCGCATAAAAAACACCATTTGCCTTGTTGCCACGGGCATGGATCTGCCTGCTGTTGACAGACAACCGGTAACCCTCATCTCCCAGGGTGTCATTCACCAGAGACAGGATGATGGCGTTTTTCTCGTTGCCGGCAACGGTCGTCCCGAGGGCCGGTTTTAACCCGGTAAGCTGCTGCAGCTCATCCGCCAGCTGCCGCGCGACGGCCTGAAGGTCCTGGTCGGCCTGCTGAACAAGGATGCGGGTTTTAGAGTTTAACTGAAAATAGCCGCCTGTTTCTGTTAATGACAGGGGTTTGGGAATAATGGAAACGGTACTGCCAGCTCCTTGTTGTGCATAGGCCTGCGGCGATAAAGGCAGGCTGGCCAGTATGGCCAATGCCGCATAATACATGTATTTCATCATCACGGGGTTATTATGTTTATCTGTTTTGTTTTACGTTAAAGCTTTTCTCAAAGCTGCCTTACTACAGATCACAAACATAACCATTCAGCCGTAAAGTAGGTTACGCAATCGGTTGAGCAATTTATAGATCAGTGTGGAAAACGGTAATTTTTGCGGGTCCTTCCTGTCTGATCACCCTGCCTTGCCTTAATTCAATTTGAGCCCACACAGGAATTTCAATCTGATCACCTGAAGTTAACAGACAGATCTCGAACTCATCCCCCGGATCAAAGCCGATCTGATCACCTGTGTCCAGTATAATCTCACTGTTGTCCTGTTGAATGTCCCTGATCAGGGATTGTTTCCCGGTACGCTTGTTTTTCAGCCAAAATCCATTAAAATACCCATTATAGGGATTGTATTTCACCGTTTCTCCCTGTCGTAAAGGGTCAAGTCCGTATGTATAGGAACGTACCCTCGGAAACCGGGATGAGGTCAGGATTTTATAATGATGAGGTTCATAGGAGTCAACTTTTCCAACAGATTGCACAGGATCTATGGCATCAAATACCAGCCATACCTCCCCGCGGACAGTGGAACGTTGTACGGATATGACTTTCAGGGAATACGGCCTGGACAACTGTTCACGTGATACCTTCAGGACATTACCAACCAGCTTTTGAGCGTCCCGGTGACCTAACTCGACGCGGATGCGAAGCGGGTTGGATTGAACTTCTTTGATGATCAATGGTTTTGTGACCAACGGCATGGTGATCAGGTTGAAATCGTTGCAAATAACCTCCCCCTCACCGGTAATAGAAACCAAAAAAGTTTTATTTATCGAATCCCTGGCAATAAACACCTCCCTTCCCCGGATCTGCCATCCGTTCCTGAAGCGGTATGACACGGAATCCAGAGTTGATGTAAAATAAAAATGCTTTGTGGTCGAGCTATCCGGGATGATCTCTAATCCGATGGTCGTGCCGGAAGGTCCGTTTTCCGGGAAAAGCTGGTTTACGCTGACCCGGTTTGGTCCGTTTAGCGGCATAATCACTGTCGCATACCTAACCGTTTCATGGCTCGGGACCTTCGTATGGGTCAGTGCATAGTCCAGTTTTACAGGGACCGGAGGATTGGCTGTTTCATTACCTATTGTTGCATCTACGGAGGCTGTTATCAACGTTGAGCCTTTCGGGGCAAAATGGGTAACATGCATTTGATGACCTGTGCCGTCCGTTGATTGCCAGCTCATTCCTGCCGCCTGATCCGGTATCCTGTAAAAGGATGGGTTTTGCAGGAACCCGTACCCTCCTCCCGGGGGAGAGAACGTAAACGGAGCGGAAGGAAAACTTGTAATTCTGCCGTTAATATCCAGGTCGGATGTATAATCAACACCTTTGCGATAGACAGATCCTTTGTACTGGTCCGCCAATGTGACGTTGAAATCACCTGCAACGGTCAACTTGCCACCAAAAATGCCATGCAGACTGTAATCGTATACTTCCGCACCCTGTGCCCAGAAAACATCAATGATATAGCTGTCTTCTTCTGAAATATCCACGAGAGCGATGCGGCGTCGGTATTCATTCACCCCTTCATACTGATAGCATCCCGGATTATTGACTTCAGCAGAACGGAACATCCGTCCATCCGTCCAGGATATTAATTCCCCTCCGGATGATGGGACCCTTAACTGATTCTTCCTGTTTGCCACCAGTACATTGTGGGCGATGCTGCTGGTCGTAAAACCGTAACGGAAGTGGGTGTTAAAATAACCCGGATCCGCAGAAAACTCCCGGCCATATGCGTAGAATGTCAACCCCAACTCGTCATTGTGCCCGTGGTTCAGTGTGGGGCCGAACCGCATCAATGCCCCCCGCTGTTTGGCCCCCGTTCCTGACTTTAAAATAAGGGTACCATAATCAAACAGCAAGGTGCTTGCACCGCTTTTACCGGACACCCCAGCCTGAGATACGTGATCATCTGTTGTGTCATCATAACCCTTGTATAGTTCCCAAAGCGTATATGACTGGTCTGGTGGTCTGTGTAAAGACATGCTTTTGAGTATGCCTGAAGCAGTTTTTTTGATAGCGTCATTATCCGAATAATAATAGAATTTCTGAGCATTCATATGCGTGAGGCGATCGTATTCGGAATCATTATTCGTGGTGATCCGGTGGTCCGGACCGGAATCGCCGAATAAGGGGAGGTGGCCGGCAATCGCTATGCCCGGATAAAAGTTTAAGGCAAACCGCGCCAAACGTTCATTGTCAAACGCGTTGAATCCCCGGGGATAACCGGGAAGTCGCATTCTTGATAAAATTTCTGCGCTGCTCAGAATCAAATCTGAGGTGTGGAAGGCATATTCCGGACTGGTTTCATAGTATCTTCCGTTCACATCGATGGTATTCGCCACGACAGACCGGAATCCCAAAGGACCGTTTAATGCCCACTCAACCCATTCGGTAATTCCCAGCAACGCCCCCACCAATAATGGAGAGCGATTATAATCAATATTGCCGTTGTGAAGCTCCCGGTTCGAGCCGTTGTTTTTGTATGTCTCGCTAAGACAATACGAAGCACCGTCCAGCAAAAGGTTGATCTCTATGTTACGGAATAAGGAGACCGCCGGGTTAGTTGGAGACACAGCGTTCCGGTAATTACTCAACGAAAGCGCTTCATAGAAATAGGTATAATTCATCAGTGCCCGCGAAGCCTGATAGTAAGGCCTGTCCATACGCCCTCCGCCGACTTTCCCGGGGAGGTTGCCCGGATAATCTATAGGACCTTCATAAGCGCGGGGATAAATGGAAGCGATGCCATCCAATATCCATAATGCCCGCATCGCATACCGCTCGTCACCGGTAAGCAGGAAAGCCTGAACCAACGCGGGTAGATCAACCGTTTCCAATTGCATCATGGTCATGCCGTTTGCATAGGCAACGAAGTAGTATTGCTCTCCGGATTGCGGATCCTTCCAACCTGTACCATCGTCCGGGAAAGCCGGATTAGGATAAACTGTTCCATCGGTTGCCCGAACACGTCGCGGATCCGACCAGCCGCACCATTGCATGCGCTCCCTTTTTACCGGGTCAAAATTCAGGCCTAATCCATAAACATATAAAGAACCCCAGGGGGGAATTATTTCCCTGATGAAATGCTCATCACGTTCCAGCCATTCATCCGCAATGCGTAGATAACGGCTCTTCAGCTCGCTGAAGGCGGGTATATTTTCAGCACGTTTTCTGGCGTTCGCTATTTCCTGCCGGTTGAGCTGCAGGAAGGGTAATGCCGGTACCTCAGTGCGTTTGATTGAGGCCAGCCGTTTGAAATTATCTTGTAAAAAGGTTTGTTGCTCGTCTTGATTGGCCGTCTGACTGTATGAGGTAAGCGGCATAACCAGCGAAACAGAAAAAAACCACATCAGGTATAGCAGTGATAAAAAGGAATTAAACGACATGGACGATGGTATTTTATCCGGTTACTTAATACACCTCTATAAAGAAGTGTTGTGCTGTTGTTTCCCCGGCCTTATCATAGGCCTCTGCAGTCACCTCAAATGTTCCTGCCTCAACGGGTGTGCCATATAACAATCCCCTGTCCGCATCCAATTTTAACCAGGCCGGTCCTTTCCGCAAACGATACCTGACCGGTTGCCCGGAGTGATTAAATTCAGCATTCAGATAATAGGTGTATCCGGCACCCCGCAGTTCCTGTAAAACAGGCTGGGAAAGAAAAGTCAGCCCCTTAATATCAAGTGACCACACATCGTTAAGCAGTGGCCATTTATTGCCACCGACAACCCAGAGCCTATCATTAAAAACATAGCTCGAATGTTCATGGCGCGGCTCCCAGGAAACCGGTGTTTTCAGCTCCTGCCAGTTTTTTCCGTCTTTACTATACCAAACATCTCCCAGGTTTTCCCATTTCGGCTGAGAGCGGAAGCCCCCTAAAAGAAAGATCTGATTGCGATAAACAACACAGTTACTCCATATCCGGGCTGGCCAGGGAGCGTTATCGGTCACCTCCTCCCAGTGAATACCGTCTGCCGAAACCCATACGTCTCTGTAAGCCTTAAAAGGCACATATTCGGTGATCCCGCCGCCAATGATCCAGATCTTATCATCCTTAACGACGACGTTGCCAAACAGCTGCCGCGGCGACCAAGGGGCGTCGGTTGCGGAGCGGGACCAGTTAATCCCGTCTTCAGACCACCAGATGTCGTTTTTCAAAAGCCCCTGGTTCTCACGTCCACCAAACACCCACATTTTTTCTCTGAAAACCACCCCTCCCGCAGCATATCGTTTTCCCCATGGCGGGTTCGCATTCACCAGCTCCCAATGGTCGCCATCTGCAGAAGCGTAAATAGCCCCGTCATTACTTACTACCCACATCTTATCCTTGTAAACATAATTCAGTGGGATATTGATTCCATCCGCTGCAGGAATGGGAGACGATTCCCGCCAGTTGACCCCATCATCTGTATGCCATACATCGGAAGACAGTGCCGGGAAATACCCTCCAAGCAGCCACATCTTATTTTTAAAAACCAATTCGCCACCCGAATCGCGGATAGGAAAGGGGCCGTTTTCAAGAACCTTGCTCCAACTCAATGTGGGGTGCTCCCGCAACACCCTGACGTGATAGATGTTTTCTTTATCCCCCAGCTTCAGTTTTATTTCTATATTGTTCATTCCAACCTGTAGAGGAAGTGGTCGGGATGTGACTAATTCATGGCCGTTTGCCGTGATCTCTGTGCCTTTAACCATGCTTTCCAGCTCGAAGCCGATGGCTGATACGGGCGACCCGACGTTTACCTGATAAGCATACCTGCCGGGAGAAAAAGCCGGTACCAGTTCGCCCGCAACCGGTACCAGTTTTTTTAGTTGTGGAAGCTGTTCCTGCCCGAAACTACGGGTATTCCCATTCAGGATGATAAAGGGAACGATGGCAAAAAAAGTTATCAGTTTCATTGCCGTGAAGATACTGTTTTTATCCTAAAATCCCGCTTCTTTCATGATCCGGATCGTGTTAGACGCTGCGAGGTTCCCGTTTTCGTCAAAAGTGCGCTCATCACCGGTTTTCAGTAGGACAATTAATTCGGAATCCGTTAAATTGTTAAGCAGTTGCATGATTTTCTATCGCCTCTTACCATAAAGGGAGAAAGAAAAACAATAATCTTGTTAAGGGTTTATTAAAAAACCAGGGGAACAACTACGAACGATTTATAACGAAAGATCCGGCAGCTACAAAAAATGGTGCCGCCCGAAGCTGGGGAGCAAGCGTGTGAAAAAGGGGTAATCAATACTATACTTTTTCCAAAATAAGATTCCCGTCAATCCCCAACTTTTGATGTAATGATTTCAGGAAACCGACATCGGGGTCGCGTTTGCCGTTGAGTATCTGAGATAACTTGGGAGCTCCCATACCGAGGATGGATGCAAGTCCCTTTTGGGTAACGCCTAATTCTTCCTTCTTGGCTTCTACCACGGCACTAAGCGTTACTGGCATGGGCATCAGCTTCATATACTCATCCTCATACCGTTCGGCTAAAAGGCTTAGTTTCTCCAATTCGTCCGCCTCCTGTTGGCTTAATGTGCGGAATCCACCCCCATCGGTGGCTTTTTGAAGATAACCCTCCATCATGTCCATTACTTGATGGTATTGCTTTTCGTTCCGTATCTTACTAATCATGGCTTCCCTGATTTTTAAACCTTTGAGCAATCCTTTAACCGGTCGTATTCGGCGTGTGTACCGATAAAGCGGATATACACCGTACGCTTATCAAAAAATATCATGGCAATCAATCGATAATCATTTCCTTTGATGTTAAACACATATCGGTCATTACCCACGGCATCCACACTGCCAAACGTATCCCGTACATTATAAAATTCCCCCAATCCGCCTTCCTGACAATCTGATACCAGCTATTCAAAGCTGCTTTTGAGACCGGATGTTTAAGGGCAAAAATATGAATGAACGTCTTGGCGACGATTACCATGACACAAAGATAGGAAAAATTTTAGATTATGAAATTTATTTCAAATTATGAAATAGGCAACTTTAGTTTGTAGGATCCGGCAGCTATGAAAAAAGGTGCCGCCCGAAGCTGGGGTACTAACAGGGCGACACCAGGGGCACTGAAGGTTTAGAAAGGGATGGTAAGCTGATCGTCCCAATTTGTATTCCAGCTGACGGAAAAGCCACCGGATGGTCCCGTGGCAGTCAGTAAATTCCCTGTGAATGTCAGTTGTACATTATGGTGGATAGCGCTATGTACCTGAAACATACGTATCGGCTGGTCATTTGTGTCATAGATGGTAACGGTATAGCTAACCGGTTGTGCATCTGGCGTGATACCCATGAATTGGTGAAAGGAAACGCCTGTTTCGCCATTTCTGAACGGGTTGGAGAAGCTGATTTCCGCAGCTTCCTGTTCCGGTAGTATACCGGGATACCCATAAGGAGTATACCAGAACGGGGAATGGTTTGGGATGATTTCCAGTCGGCCGATATCGGGGAGCCCGGATTCGTCCGTAAATTCAAAAGAAATCTTGCTGAACAGCCGCACCAGGGTAAGCGTCTCCTCCAGGTCGGTTTCTTCTACGATAATATCGTCTTTACGGCTGCCGAAAATAGTGGCCGATGTATTCCGGAAAAGACTGCCGATGTAAAGATCTTCGGCGTGGGTGATCTGTGGGGGAAGTAACAGCTCCTCTGTGGAAACATTCGATATGAAAATGGCTGAATAAGTACCTGGGGTCAGATCCACCGTAAGGTCAAAGGAAGCATTTGCTGTGTTGAAATCATTGCTGCCACTGGCGACCAGCTGATCGTTGTTGTTGCTGTCAAACAGGAAATAATGCAGCTTAGAGACAGCAGCCACTTCCGGTGCTGTTCCTCCCCCGGTTTCATCCGGGTCATAAACCCCTGCAAGGCGAATGTTATCCAGGCGCATCGTTCCGGCTGCAGGGTTGTATTCATACGGGTGGCCGGTCCGGTTGCCGGCTACAGGTACGATTTTTATAGAAAACAGGTCGTGGGCGCTGATCGGGAATGTACCATCAAAGGTAAACCTGAACCGGTGCAGTTTATTCGCAGCAAAATCAGTGAACTGGCAATTGAATGGTAAGAGGGTTTCCGTGATCCCGTTATCGGTGGAATAGTAGATTTCAAAATCCTTGGGACCGGTATTCGAGCTCACCGCATCAAAACAGAAAGAATCCAGCCTCGAAACATATTTCGCAGGCATGTTGATCGTAAATGACTTCGGCCCTGTGGTACTGAACGAATAGCCCGCAATGTACTCGTTGCTGTAGTGGTAGCCCAGCGTATAACCTGGCGAAACGGCGGAGTTCAGTTCATACGTGATACCTGCCCCATCCAGATCCGCTGCGATGTCAGGGATCAGGTTCTGCCCATTGAAGGACCAGAAATACAGAAACTGCGGATCGGGGCCGGGAATAATGTT
This sequence comes from uncultured Sphingobacteriaceae bacterium, assembly GCA_964546645.1. Taxonomy (GTDB): domain Bacteria; phylum Bacteroidota; class Bacteroidia; order Sphingobacteriales; family Sphingobacteriaceae; genus A37T11. The sequence continues at coordinate 8,722 of CAZJKM010000041.1, read as the reverse complement.
TTTGGTGTTGGGAACGGTAGAAGATAACGTAAATGGGTCGGGAGTACTTGCTTTGGAAAAAGGTTTGATCATTGAACGGAAGCCGTTCAGTTTAAAAACAACCTTTTTAGGGTTGCCTGCCGGGGATGCCGGTTCTTTGTCTTTGACGCAACCGCCGGCCGCGAGCAGCAATGACAATAGGATCAGATTTGCTTTCATAACTTATGTTTTTGTTCGAAGCAAATCTAACGGGCCATCTGACAGGTCGTTATGAAAATACTGTCTTTTTTGGGCGTATTTTTTTAAAATTTGTACAGTATTTTCACATTGCAGCGTCGGTCAGCGTACCGGAAGCCAGCTCATCAGGCTTCTGGTGCGTTCTGCGAGCCAGCCGTATCCCTGAACACCGTCCGGTTTTTCAAACAGCTTGGAACCCAGACCCACGGCGCTGACCCCGGCTTTAAACCAGTTGGCTATATTTTCCTGTTGCGGACTGACCCCTCCCGTAGGCATGAAGAGCATACCCGGAAACAGGGGTTTGATCGATTTTAAGAAGCCCGGTCCCAGCGTATCGCCGGGAAAAAGTTTCACCAGGGGGGCGCCCGCGTCTTCCGCCTGGCTGATCTCGGTGGGGGTCATGCATCCGGGTATCCACAGCATACCTTCGTTGAGGGTGATATCCGCAATTTCCGGCTTCATAACCGGGCTTACCAGAAAATCAGCTCCTTCTTTAATAAACTGACGGGCAGTTGCCACATCCTTGATGGTGCCGATTCCTAATTTAAGGCCGGGCAGGTTTTCATCGCGGTACTGCTGCAGGACTTTAAAGTTCTCCAGCCCTTTTTCACCACGGTTCACAAATTCAAACACCCTGATCCCGCCCTGATAGCAGGCACGGACCACTTCTATACAGGTAGCGGCATCGTCGTTATAGTACACCGGCAGTGCCGGATAGTCGAGTATGTGATTTAATATATTTTTCATTTTTTTAGTCGATAGTCTTTGGTCGATAGTCGGCAGTTTTTACTTTGATTCTTGGCTCTTGATGCTAAATTCCTCCGTCTCCGAAATCCCCTTTCACAAATAATTTCTTAAAACCGGCAGATGTGGCTGTTTCTATCACATCCTGTCCTTTTTTGCCGGAACACAATGCAAAGATCAGGCCTGCCATGAAGGCGTCGCCGCTGCCAATGCGGTCTACTACCTCAAACGTTTCATGGATAGCAGAGGTGTAGTTTGCCGCACGTGTGTGGTACGTGCCGTATAACAGGTTATGCTGCGGTGTATCCATAAAGCGGAAGGTATAGGCCACGTGCTTGGCCTGCGGGTAGGCAGCAAATAACGCTTTCGCAGATGCTGCTGCATGCCGGACATACTCCTCTGCCGGAGTCTGCCGGCTGAGGTTGTCATCAACCGGGATATCCAGCATTTTATTCGCTGCCCAGATATTGCCCATGATCACGTCTGCATAACCGACCAGCTCAGGCATTACCTCGTTCGGCTGGCAGCCATACTGCCACAGCTTATTGCGGTAATTGAGATCAACAGAAATGGTAAGGCCCTTTGCCCGGGCAGCTGAAAGTGCTTCCCGGCATACGGCCGACAGGTTACTGTTCAAAGCGGGAGTCAGTGCCGTGAAGTGGAACCACGTGCAACCTTCCAGCAGCTGGTCCCAATTGATCCCGCCGGGTTGCAGCTGACTGAAGGCGGAATACTTCCGGTCGTACACCACATCCCCTTTGCTAAGGCCGTTGGCAGAAAGAAGGAAATACAGGCCTAACCGGTCGCCCTGCACCGGGCATTTACCGGTGTTTACGCCCAGCTGATTCAGGCAGGAGAGCGCCTGCCGGGCCAGGTCGTTATCAGGTACACCGCTGATGTACGAACAGGGGATGCCCCATTGCCCCAAAGACGCAGCGACATTGGCTTCAGAGCCACCAGGGTAGATGGAAATATCCTGCCGGTTCATAAACTGTTCCGACGAAGCGCTGCAACGAAGTAATAACTCGCCAAACGATATAATGTGATGCGGAGACATGTATTTACAGGGAATAAGGGATAATCAGAAAAGTTTTGAATCTATGATGGGATAAAAGTAAGGAATAATATCTGTTTACCTCTATGCTGTTGCCATGAAAAGCGATAACGTTTTCGTAAATAAATTCACCGGTTATACCATCGGTAAAGTAAAAATGCCTAATATTGAGGTGGTATATTTGTATAGCTGTTAACATAATTATGAGCAATTTAAATCAATTTTCGCTGGCCGGCAAGGTCGTGGTCATTACCGGTGCAACCGGCGTACTGGGAGAGGCTTTCGCGCTGTCTGTGGCAGATGCCGGGGCCAGGGTAGCTATTTTGGGCAGAAACAAAGAAAAGGCCACTGAGCGGGTAAATGCGATCCGCAGTCGCGGTGGTGAGGCACTGGCTTTCATAACGGATGTGCTGGATGAGCCAACCCTGGAACGGACCAAAAACGAGATACTGGATACCTGGGGTACCATTGACGGACTTGTTAATGCGGCCGGGGGTAATATCCCGGGGGCAACGATTACACCCGATAAGAACCTCTTTGATGCAAAAATAGAAGATACCCGTAAAGCAGTTGACCTGAATCTGTTCGGTACGGTGATTCCTACCCATATTTTCGGACGGGTGATCGCCGAAAAGGGAAAAGGATCTATTGTAAATATTTCATCACTGGCGGCACAACAGGCCATTACACGTGTGTTAGGCTATAATATGGCAAAATGTGCCATTGAAGGGTATACCAAGTGGATGGCTGTGGAACTGGCCCAACGTTACGGCGATGGGGTACGGGTTAACGGTATTGCACCCGGTGTATTCCTGACAGAGCAGAACCGGACGTTGCTGACGAACCCTGACGGATCTTATACGGATCGTGCACAGCGTTTTGTAAATAATACCCCTTTTGGTCGATTGGGCCGTCCGGAAGAACTTACCGGAACACTGATCTACCTGCTGAGTGACGCCTCAGGGTTTGTTACCGGCGAAACCATCCTGGTTGACGGCGGGTTCAACTCGTGGAGCGGGGTTTAAACGGAACGCATGCATATGGAGTTTATTCATGACAATTTTCTGTTGCAGTCCGATATGGCGGAACAGCTGTATCATAACTATGCAAAGGACCTGCCTTTGATAGACTACCATTCGCACCTGCCACCTGATGTCATTGCCGCCAACAATCCTTTTGCCAATATAACGCAACTGTGGCTGGCAGGCGACCATTATAAATGGCGGGCACAGCGGGTGCTGGGCATTGACGAGCAATACATCACCGGAAATGCTTCTGACCGGGATAAATTCAGAAAATGGGCGGAAGCCGTCCCCTATACCCTACGCAACCCCTTGTACCATTGGACGCATATGGAACTGAAGAACCCCTTCGGTATACGGGAATTGCTGGGCCCTCATAATGCAGACCGGATTTATGACCAGACCGGGGAGCAGCTGCAAACACCGGCATTTACGCCGCGCGGGTTGCTGAAGCATTTCCGGGTGGAGATGGTCGGAACGACCGACGACCCCGCGGACCGGTTGGAACACCATGAAGCTATTGCCGAAAGTGACCTGGAGACAAAGATATTACCCTCGTTCAGGCCTGATAAGGTATTTAAACTGGGGGGAGGGGATGATTTCAGGACTTACATCGGGCGATTGGAGCAGGCCGCCGGCCAACAGATAACGGAGATCGACCACCTGCTTGCCGCACTGCAGCAGCGGGTGAACTATTTTCACGACCGGGGCTGCCGGATCTCCGATCACGGACTGGCTTATATCCCTTGTAGCGGTAATGCCGGCAAGGCAACATTGGATGGTGTGCTGAAGCAGGTGTTAACCGGGAATGATGCCAATGCCGCGGAGTATGAAGATGCTTTCACCTTTCTGGTGCTGACGGAACTTTGCCGGATGTATCACGCCAAAGGGTGGGTGCAGCAGTTTCACCTGGGGGCGCTGCGGAATAATAATACCCGTAAGCTGCAGATACTGGGAGCGGATACCGGATATGATTCCATCGGTGATTTCCGCCAGGGTGAAAGCCTTTCCCTTCTGCTCAATCACCTGGAAAAAGAAGACCAGCTGGCTAAAACCATCCTGTATAATGTGAACCCGGCCGATAATGCTGTTTTTGCAGCAATGACGGGGAATTTCCAGGCGGAAGGCGTGAAAGGGAAAGTCCAGTTCGGTTCAGCGTGGTGGTTTATGGATCAGCTGGACGGGATGACTGATCAGCTGAATATGTTGTCCAATATCGGGCTGTTGAGCTGTTTTGTGGGTATGCTGACGGACTCCCGGAGCTTCCTGTCTTATCCGCGGCATGAGTACTTCAGGAGACTGCTTTGTAATTTACTGGCCGATGATGTGAAAAAAGGATATTTACCGGGTGATACCGAGTGGATTGGCAAGATTGTAGCAGATGTGTGTTACTACAATGCGAAAGATTACTTTCAATTTTAATTTGCAGATCTGCAGCGGGGTAGTACTTTAGTGCAAAGGGTTGCACGCATTTGATATTATTTATCTCAATAACCATTAAATACCGTTAATTATGACGAATAACTCCAAGGTCGGCAGCTATCGGTGGACGATTTGTACACTGTTGTTTTTTGCCACTACTGTAAATTACCTGGACAGGCAGGTACTCAGTTTATTGCACCCTACGCTTGAAAAAGAGTTTAACTGGACCAATACAGATTACGCGCGGATTACAGCAGCATTTCAGTTTGTTTACGCCTTATCGATGCTTTTTGCCGGTCGTATCATTGACAAGCTCGGCACGAAGTGGGGATACGCCTGGGCACTGATCATCTGGTCGGTAGGGGCTATCCTCCATGCCATAGCCGTTCCGATCGGTGAAGGGTTGGTAACGGCATTCGGCTGGCTGGGTCTCGGCGGTCTGTCTGTTTCTGTAGTCGGGTTTATTTTTGCACGGGCGGCCCTGGGCTTCGGTGAGGCAGGTAACTTCCCGGCAGCGATCAAGGCCACGGCCGAGTATTTTCCCAAAAGAGAGCGGGCTTTCGCAACCGGTATTTTTAACTCAGGCACTAATGTCGGTGCTATTCTCGCACCCCTTACCGTTCCCTGGATGGCGGCACAATGGGGCTGGGAAAGCACGTTCCTGGTAGTGGGTGCCGCTGGGTTCCTCTGGCTGATCTTCTGGTTTATTTTTTATGAGAAACCGGAAAAGCAGCAGCGGTTATCGGTAGCCGAACTGGCTTATATCAACAGTGATGACGAACTGCAGGGGCAGGGAACCCCGGATGACGGGCAGGCGGCAGAGAAAGTAGCCTGGGTCAGGCTGCTTGGGTTTAAGCAAACCTGGGCATTCGCTGTTGGTAAGTTTATGACGGATGGCGTTTGGTGGTTCTTCCTTTTCTGGCTGCCCAGTTATCTCAATGCCCAGTATGGTATGACAGGGACACAGATTATGCTCCCGCTCGCCGTTCTGTATAGTATGACCATGTTTGGCAGTATCGGTGGTGGTTGGTTCCCCACTTATTTTATCAACAAAGGATATAAGCCGTATGACGGTCGGATGCGGGCGATGCTGATCATCGCATTGTTTCCGCTGGTTGTCCTTGCGGCACAGCCATTGGGCGGGATCTCCTACTGGATCCCCGTTATACTGATCGGAGTGGGAGCATCCGCACACCAGGCCTGGTCAGCCAATCTCTTTACCACCGTGTCGGATATGTTCCCTAAGAAAACGGTTGCCTCCGTTACCGGTATCGGTGGTATGGCCGGTGGTATGGGTGGTGTGGTGGTGTCGTTGCTGGGTGGTGCATTGTTCGACCATTATAAAGCTCTCGGGCATATACAAACCGGTTATACCATTATGTTTGCCATTTGTGCCGTGGCTTATCTCATTGCCTGGAGCATCATGAAAGCGCTGGTCCCCAGGATGAAAGTCGTCCATATTTAAGGGACAGGTTGAGGAGGCCGGCTGGAAGCCCGTATATCAATGCGGGTTTCCAGCCGGATGGTTTCATAATCTTCAAATAACTGTCGTCCTTTAATGAGGCCCAGTAATTTCTCAGCGGCCAGTTGCCCGATCTCCCGGGCAGGCTGGTACACGGTGCTCAGTGCGGGGCTCAGTGATCCGGCGAGTTCGGTGTTACTGAACCCGATCAGGGCAAGGTCGTCCGGTATACGGTAGCCCAGCTGGTTAATAATGCCTATGCTGCTGGTGGTTATCTGGTCGCCCGCGGTAAAAATGGCATCCGGTTTCTTTTCCGATTGCATCAGCTGCCGGATAGCTGTCCGGATATCCTCTCTCAGCTGAGTGCGGTCTGTATAACTGCAATAACGGATAAAATCCGGATTGACAGGTATACCATGCTCATCCAGCGCCTTTTTATATCCGTCCAGCCGTTCATCGGCCATACTGAGGTGCATATTGGAACTGAGGTGCGCAATGCGGGTATATCCGTTATTGATCAGGTGTTTGGTAGCCCGGTAGGCGGATGCTTCATTGTCGATGCCCACCTGGTGGGTTTCGATGCCATTGCTCAGCCGGTCGAACAATACAATCGGAAGGGAGGTTTCCTGGAGTTCGACCAGATGGTTCACATCAGGGGTTTCGCTGGCGGGGGAGATCAGCAAGCCATCGATCCCACGGGCATGCAGGAGCTGCAGACAGGCCTTTTCCTGCAGATAAGACTCTTTGCTCTGCATGATAATGATATGGTAGCCTTTTGCCGTACAGGTTTTATCAATACCATCCAGCATCTGGGCAACGATCGGGTTATCGATGGAACAGACCACTACACCAATGGAACCGGTCTTCCCTTCTTTCAGGCTTTTAGCCATCCGGTTGGGAAAATAATGGTGCTCCCGGGCATAGGCAGAAACCCTTTTTTTCGTTTCTTCTCCTATTTCATGGCTATCCCTCAGTGCCTTTGAGACGGTGGATATGGATACCTGCAGTGCGTTGGCAATATCCCGTAATGTTAATTGGCCCCCCATGATGATACAAACATACTCAATATTCTACAGATGAACGATCCGCCATTCTTTGGGATAATAATTATTGATACGGTTCGGGAGTATTTTCACCCATCCGAGCCCGTGCCCCTGGTACGATGCCAGTACCCATCCCGTCATTCCGGTTTCCATAGGAATATCTTTTTTTCGCAGGTAATCCAGTGCCTGTTCTTTCGGGAGCTCAAGCCGCGCGACCTCCGGATGCAGGAAATTGCTTAAAGCCAGTTCGTGGTCAGGTAGGAGTTCCTGCCGGATCAGCCTGCCCAATCTGGTCCCTGCCTTTTTAATATACAGTGCCTGTTGTAGTTCATGCAGCCGCGTGGCATGCATTTCCGGAAGGATCAGCAGTTCGTCATTCATAGACAGGACATGCAGCCTGGCGGGGGTATGGATCCACTCTTTGAAAGAGAACGAAGGAGGCTTGGCCGGCTGCTTTCCGGGCTTACGGGACTCATATGGTTTTTGGGCAGTCAGTTTGCGGAAGGCACTGATAAAAAAGCCCTCCCCTTTTACCCGGTGAGGATAAAAGCGATACCCGTATGCGTGGTGGATATCGGATACGGTTTCTTCTATCTGCCAATCCGGTTGTATGGGGATGCGGATGTTCTCCATTGACTGGCTGCCAACCAGCCAGTCGGCAATAGCCTCATTTTCCTCGGCAGAGTACGAGCAGGTGGAATAAATCAGGACACCCCCTTCTTTCAGACAGTTTAAACTGTCGCTCAGTATCCGCTGCTGCCGCTGGCTGCACAGGTTCACAGCGTTTTCTGACCACTCTTCTATGGCGTTGCTGTCTTTCCGGAATAAGCCGGAGCCGGAACAGGGAGCGTCAACCAGCATGACATCGAAATATCCCGGAAGACGGTTGAAGGCGGACGGGTCATTGTTGGTGACCACGGTGTTCATATTTCCCCATCGCGTCAGGTTATCAGCCAGTATCGGTACCCGTGTTTTGATGATTTCATTGGCCACCAGCAGGCTGTCCGGATGCAGGCAGCTATTGAGCAGGGTGCTTTTTCCACCCGGGGCCGCACACAGGTCAAGCGCCATCAGCGGCTGTCCGGACAGTCCGAGTGATGCGGCTGCATGGGCCACAAACATAGACGACGCTTCCTGTACATAATAGCAGCCGGCATGCAGCAGCGGATCCAGCGTGAAAGACGGCCGCTCCGGAAGATAATAGCCATGCCGGTACCACGGAACCTGCTCCCGGCTGTTGCCCGGCTTATCATTCTTCCCGGGATTGATCCGGATGGAGACCGGTGGTGTGCTTTCCCGGTGTGCGTATAAAAAGGCTTCCTTATCAAAACCTCCGTGTTCGCAAAGCCGGTGTAGCAACTCCGGAGGAAAAATAGTACTCATGCTACAAATTTATAATAATAAGCAGGAATGTAGTGAGGGGAAAAGTACGTAAAGTCTTCGCACCCTCTTCAGAGCTTGTCCGGACTTCCTCTATGGTTTGTCCATATCTTGTCTGACCGGCACCCGAAGGAGGTGTAGAGGAGATACAGCGGGGATACGGACAAGCTCCGAAGCGGGTGTCAGCGGATCCGGGCAGCCTCGCAGCTGTGCAGGGTGGTGTACCTGCCGGGGTCATTCGGTATTTTTGTTGTTGTAAAAAAAATGGTCTGTTAATCAATGTTTTTCGGTTTATAGTTGCTGTGTGGCTTTGTAGGATGGCATAAACTTATTACTTTTGCACCCCCACCACGGGAGGAACGGAGGCAGTTTCGGGAGA
>CAZJKM010000040.1:0-21977 GCA_964546645.1 uncultured Sphingobacteriaceae bacterium | reverse complement strand
GCGTGTCGATCTCTCGCATGTAGCTTTTCCACCGGCTCATATCGAGCTTACAGCTCGTACATCCGACCGAGTCTGTATAGACCAGTATCGTGTAGGAAGCAGCATTAAGGGCGGGGCAGATAGTGTCAGTGTCCAGGTATAGGCAGGATGACAGGGCCGGAAAGATCACCTCCCGGCCCATCCATTCCCTCACCAATTTTTCTGCTGATACCTGCCGGCTGTTCCGGCAGGAAACCGTACAAACTAATACCATCATTGCAGCCAGATAGATGTAGGGCCTTTTGATATGTTCTTTAAATCTGTATTTCATCCGTATAGTATGATTCATCATTCGTTCAGTGCAAACGTATACTCCACAACCGGCTGGTTGCTGTTGACGTCCAGCCCTATAATCTTGCTGTTTTCTTCATCCACGTGAAAGCCGGTGATATGCCTGTCCAGGCTTAACTGTGTCACCGGATTGCCGCTGAGGTCGAACACATGGATGTACCGTCCCCCTTCTTTAAGGTCTGCCCCCTTTTTGATATCATCAAAGGAGTGTCCCCAGAAGAGCGCGTAAATATAGTTCCGGCCGACATGTACGTCGCTGTAACCCATGATACCCGTCGGTACCGCATAGTTCCCCCGGATCACAAACTGAGGTTCTTTATATTCATTGTTGATCACCCTGATCACCTTATCCTGTTTCAGGTCATACAGCTCCAACACTTGTCCGAGCTGCGTGACCATGGCCAGGATTCCATTTTCCGGACGATAATGGAGAAAGGAGCGCCAGGCCTGCGCCAATGCAACCGAAGGCTTTTGTGCGGAAGAAGTGGATCCGACCGGGATCCGGAATGCGTTTTTCACGATTCGGCCCTGCCGGTTAACAAACGCAATACGGTGTTGTCCGGTATAATCCGGCACCACGAAAGTGGAGTGGTCAAATAGATCAAAGTCGAGCGTCCGGATCAGGTCACGGTCCAGTGTGATCTCCTGTTGGATGTGTTCGCCATTTGGCGTCCATTGCACGATCTTCTTGTTGTTTGCATCCAACACCCATATGTTGCCCGTTCCGTCTATTCGGATATTTTCGGCGTCCTGAAACTCACTTGGCCCGGCCCCGCGTTTGGCGAAACTTTTTCTATGCCTCATGGAAGGATAGTCAAAGGCATGGGCGTAATGGGTTGCCGGATGAAGATCCACTACATATAATACGGAATCAACCAATCGTACCCGGAAGGGATATGTCAGGGGTACGTTGTCGGTTATACTTCTTTCCGTGCCGACCAGGGTCATGGTTTCGGTAAACCGGACGTCAGAATGCAGTTCGACCTTGCTGCAGGAAACAAGGGCAAGGATGGCAAGGGAACGGAGCAGGGGCTTCAATAATTGTTTCATTGTTTCTCGATATATAGAACTTTAATGGAGGATGCTGGACAGTCAACAGATCCCAACCCCGTGCATATTAGACCAGGGCTTTCATCGTTTGCCAGGGCTTCCACATTGGCTAAGGTGACCTTCACGTGGTTCATTCCGGCATTGCTATATTGAATGTTGACACTCAGGCCGATTCCGGCTGTAAGGCATATTCCTGCTGCGATGACATACTGTTTCATAAAATTTGTTTTTACGGCTTGATTAGTTAGTCCAATTAACAATCCGGTGCCAAAGTAGTCATTGTTGCAGAGGCATAACGATTTTAAACGGAACTCAATTCTTACTCAATTCTTACGCGTGTCGGCAGGTGATTCCAAGATAGCAATGTAATGAAGGAGATGGCATTCTTGTTTTTTACAAAATATTCTTGATGACGGCCAATCTGTCTGTATATTTAGGCCTTTCTTGTTATAACTGAAAAGATTTTCTCCGGACATGAGGACAGGCCTTAAACAAATCAGAATATATACCGCTTTTATATTGGTAGCCATCGTGATTGGGCAGGGTGTCTGGATATACAAGATGAACCAGGCTTATCATGTCCAATTTTATGCGACTATTAATCAGTCCATAGAAGCGGCTATTTTAAAGGAGGTATCAAACAGACATGAACAAATTGGGGGGACTATTGCTTATACTCCTTTAAGACCTGCTACGGATACATCTCGTTATATTACAAAAACTGTTCGTACCATTGATACCTCTTTCCAAGTGACCTATGACCGTCACGACCAGAATTCGCAAACTAAACTGATCCAGTTTATGCTGAAGGACGATCTGCCTGTAAAGGTTAACGCGCTGGACAGCCTGTTCCGCAAAGAACTGACGGATCGCCAATTCCCGTTGGCTGAAACCGCGATAGAGTACCGGGACCTGATATCAGACAACGTGCTGGACCGTTCTGATGAACAGGGAATCAATAAGACCGCGTGGCTCTCCACAGGCATCATTCCTCTTGATATTTTCAATACCATCGGTATCCGGGCATACGCCGAGGTGCCCACACTTTCCATTCTGAAGAAAATGGCCTTCCAGCTGGTGTTATCGGTTATCCTGATCACCATCTGTATGTTTTTCCTTCTGGTGGTGATCCGGTCTTTTTTCTGGAGGGAAAAAGTGGAAACGATGCGGCAGAATTCCGTCAATGCGATGACCCACGAGTTCAAACGCCCGATCTCCGGCGCAGTGGCGCAGGCATCGCTGATCCCCCATTATTTAGAGAAAGGGGACCTGGCCCGGGTGCGGCAATACGCGGCATTTATCCTGCTGGAACTGAATAAGCTGACCTCCTACACCGAGCGGATACAGCAGCTGAGCAATAATACGAAAGAAACCCTGTCCCTGGATAAAGAGCCGGTTGCTATCCGGGAGTTTTTCCATGAGATGGCTGACCGGTACAGGGACTGCGATGGGAAACAGGTAGCGATCTCCTGTGCGATACGGACCCGCAGGCAGTACATCAACGCGGATCTGGTACACTTTTCCAACATCATGGACAACCTGGTGGAGAATGCCGTTAAGTATTCCGGTGAACACGTCACGGTCACCATCACCGTCAGCGATGTAAAGGACGGGCTGGAGATCCGTATGAAAGACGACGGGTTCGGGATCCCGGCAGAAGACCTGCCCCGTATTTTCGATAAGTTTTACCGGGGCAGACAAAAGGACGCACAGCGAAAAGTGGGTTTCGGACTTGGACTGACCTATGTGAAAGCGCTGACGGAGGCCCACGGAGGCGATATACAAGTGGAAAGTACATTCGGATCGGGTACGGAATTTATCTTATTTTTCCCTGCTGAAAACGATGCGTAATAAATTGCTGCTGATAGAGGACGACCCGGCGCTGGCTATCCCGCTGGGCGACTATTTCCGGGATCATGGCCTGGAGGTATTCCATGCCGGAACGGCAGGGGAGGGGCTGGCACTGTACCGGGAGAAATCACCGGATGCTATTGTGCTGGATGTGGTGCTACCGGATGAAGATGGCTTCTGGGTGATGGAAAAAATCCGGCAGACGGATCTGTCGACACCGGTCATTCTGATGACGGGCACGGAGTACAGTACGGAACGGCAGATACAGGGCTATCAGTCGGGGGCCATTAACTTTATGCCGAAGCCCGTGATACCACAGGCCTTATTGTCCCTGGTTCAACACCTGCTGTCGCTGCCGGGAGACCTGAAACAATATACGATAGGGGGGTGCGTCATCTGGGTGCATTCCCAGCTGGTTGAAATAGCCGGCGAAAAGCATCATATACGGGAGAAAGATGCGCGTTTGCTGGACATCCTGCTCGGCAGGAAGAACCAGGTGGTTCCGAGAGCAACCCTGCTGAAACAGGTCTGGCTGGATGACCATCCTGATAAGAATAACCTGCTGGATGGGGCGGTGCTGAGGATCAGGAAAATAGTTGAAAAATATCCGCCTATCCGGATCAAGGCCATCTATGGCAGCGGTTATATGCTGGAGGCAAAAACATCGTAACTTTTTGTTTTTGTGGCGTAAACTAATGCCATCGTTCGGGGATCATACCCGGTTTTGCAATTTACAGTCAGGTTAATTAACTTTGTAAGTGTCAATGATTTTATAAGGTATGAAGACAACGATTAATAACCCCTCTGTAAGTGCTGTAATCCGGTTGTTTAATCAGCTGGGTAAGGCTGATCGGATAAAGGTTGCCGAACGTATCGGAAAGCAAACATTTTCGGAACGATGGGATGTTATGGATGCCATCCTGCCGGATGAATCACTTCCCGAAGCAGATATCATGCAAGAAGTGAGTGCTGTTCGCTATGGCAGGGGATCATAAGAAAACGCTTATCCTTGATACCAATTGGTACATTAGTGCTACCATCAACCGGGCGTCCCGACGCACACTTTTTAGTCTCCTTTCCAATCCTGCATACACCGTCCTTTATTGCGATGAACTGATAGAGGAATATAGATCGGTGATACTACGGGATAAATTCAAAAAATACATAAAGCTGTCGCAAGCAGTACGCTTTATCGAATTGCTTGTCCCTGTTCTTTCTTTTATGAAAATAAAAAGTGCGGTGAGCGCGAGCAGGGACGTCAAGGATAATTATTTGCTGGCGTTAAGTAAAGACGGTGCTGCGGATTACCTCATTACCGGCGATCCGGACTTGCTGGTATTAAAACAGTATGGGAAAACTGCGATAATTACCATGAAAGAGTTTTTGGAACTACTTGAAAAATAGGATGCCCTGCCGTCGCCATCTACGGCAGCGGTTATATGCCGGAGGCAAAAACACCGTAACTTTTTGTTTTTATGGCGTAAACTTAGCACCTTTACATCCGTTATATACAGAATCATTAACGAAGAACATCATGAGGGACGACCAGGGAGCGAACCAGCTCGATATTGAATTATCAGAAGAAACGGCTGAAGGAACCTATGCCAATCTGGCGATCATTACCCATTCCAATACCGAGTTTGTACTCGATTTTATCCGGGTCATGCCCGGGGTTCCGAAGGCACGGGTGAAATCGCGCATCATTGTGACGCCGGAACACGCCAAACGATTATTACATGCACTGGCAGATAATGTAGCGAAATATGAATCGGTGAACGGGACGATTGATGTGAATGACGTGCCACCTGTTCCCATGAACTTCGGCGGCCCGACCGCACAGGCGTAGCAATGAACCGGTGATGATGAACGATGAGGATTAAAAGAGATGAAAGTAAAGAACATATGTTTATTATGTGGCAGCCTGTTGCTGCTGCAGGTGCATCTTTTCGGCCAGGAACGGGCCGGAAGGAGTCTTTCAACGTATGAGCCGGGCAACCGTGCGCAATCCGTTTACTTTGAACTATTGGGTCCCGGATTGACCTATTCATTTAATTACGATACCCGGTTTCAGAACAGCCTGAATGGCCTGGGTGGCCGCGCCGGCCTGGGATACATCGCTGTAGAGGGAAACAGTGTGCTTTCCGTTCCGGTAATGGTGAATTATCTGTTGGGCAAAGAGGGTAAGTACTTTGAAATGGGATTGGGGGCAACCTACATCGGATTTAACAGTGCGCAAAGTGCATCCACGAATGAAGTGCTGTTTATTGACGATTCGCAGGTGTTCGGTACTATGGTATTCGGGTACCGCCGGCAGCCGGTGGACGGAGGTTTCCTGTTCCGGGTAGGCTTGTCGCCGGTGTTCGGCAGCGGTAACTTTATTCCGTATTACGGTTATATCGCATTCGGCTACGCCTTTTAACGGGTGTGACGCAACTTTCAGAATGAATGCGTATGTTCTGATTTGTATAGTTATAACAGGTGTACTTACTATTTTATTCAGGTTTTATGCTGGTTAACACATTTATTTCCCGTTCTTTCGTAGCAGGTACGATCTTTTTGGCTTCCCTGGTGTTTTTGGCAGCTCCTGCCACCTTATTGGCAGGCGGCAAAGAAAAAGAACAGGACAGGAAACCGCATATCGTCTTCCTGATCAGTAAGGATCCGCTTAATTACAAAGCTGACGTGACCATTCCGCCTTTTGCTGACAGCCTGCAGCAGACCGGTCTGTATAAAACGACGGTATTACTGGGCAAAGGGTCGCATGCGGCGTTTGAGTTCGACGGACTGGAGGCGCTTCATTCGGCGGATCTGCTGGTAGTGTTCTGCCGGCGGATAGCGCTGCCGCATCAGCAGATGCGCATGATCCGGAGTTATATGGAAGCGGGAAAGCCGGTAATCGGTATCCGCACGGCCAATCACGGTTTTTCTGTGAGGGGAGAAAATGCGAAACCGGGTTATGAAGGTTGGTGGGGTTTTGTGCCGGATATCCTGGGCTGTGAAAACCAGGGCTATGAAGATGAAGCATTGGGTACGGTGGTAAAACGGAACGACGAACAGCAGCAGCATCCCATTTTGGCGGGTATCCCTGCATCTATTGGAAAATGGGAAGGACAGGTGTACAAAGTTGCCCCACTGATCGATCCGGAGGCGGTGGTATTGCTGACCGGCAGTACGCCGGATGTTACGGAACCGGCAGCATGGGCCCGGCGGAACCATTATGGCGGGAAAGTGTTTTATACGTCGTTGGGGTACCCTACCAACTTTGGCCAGCCGGTATTCCGCCAGTTGCTGGTGAACGCCATTGGGTGGGCGGTCCGGTAACCGGCGTGCAATCCGCTGCACCGGCCGGTGCGGTACAGCGGATCTGCCGATCGCACGGATCACCTACAGCAATTCAAATACGACCCGGATCTGATAACTAACGGTAATTTTCCGGAAATCCAGCTCCAGGCTTTCTTCACTGGCCATGTCGGCGGCTTTCGCGAAAGCCATCTGCGCACGTACCATCGGTTGTACGCCGGCACCGTCGCTGTTATGGTCGTTTATTTCGAGAGCTTTGCCCAGTTTGTCCCCCAACGCCTCCGCCAGGATGGCGGCTTTGTTCCGGGCCGACTGGACGGCTTTGATCCGGATCTCATTTCTCAGTTCATCCATTTTAGAATAGTCGTACCCGCCGATACCGCTCGACTGGATGCCCCGGCTGTCAACAGCTTCCAGTATATCGTTTAACCGGTTGAGGTTGGTTACTTTGATCCGGTACTGCTTGCTGGCCAGGAATCCGGGATCCTTCTTTTTCTGATCGGCAGGAAAGTTATAAGAGGAGATATTGTTAATGGTAAAATCCTCCGGTTTGACGCCTGCCTTGATGGCTGCGTTGTAAAGCTGTTTCTCCAGCACATCAATGGAAACCTTATTTTTGTTGTTATTGTCTTTAAAATATTCCTTCAGGGAAATATTGATGTAAATAATATCCGGGGTGACCTCTTTTTCGGCCGAGCCGGTCACTTCTGCTTTACGTCTTACGTCAGTGGTTTGGGTAAATGCAGTGAAAGCCAGTGTGCTTAATAAAACTGCTGATACGATCTTTTTCATGTTCATTGTCTGTTATGTTGGCGAAGGATGTAATAACCATGCCATTTCCATAAACGAAATTAAAAAAATTATGCTACACGGGTGCTGCCGGCAGAGCAGCAGAGCGTTTCCTTTATAAAACGGCGGTACAGCCGGAAAGAGACATAGAAGTTGTTTAAACTTTTTGATAGTCAAGGAGAGCTCCAATAAATTTCCAGTTTCGTGGTACTGAATCATCAAATACGGAATCAGATCGGGAATCGCCGATAAGGATACGATCATGAAACCTGTTTTACCACATCTCAGCGTAGGTAACCGGGGCTGCCGGTGGCGGTAGCTGTTCAAATACAGTTATGCTTTTGTAAACCGTTATTTTACCATCACCACATTCATATTTACCCTTGTTTTGTTACAGTATTTTTGTAAATTTACCTTTGTTTTGTTACAAAAAATGTGTAAATTTACCCTTGTTTTGTTACAAAATTACATCTATTGAGCTTTAAAAGACACATATACAGTTTCTTAAAGAAGTGGAAGCAAAACCCCGCCCGAAAGCCCCTGATATTGAGGGTGCGAGGCAGGTAGGCAAAACTACTTTGGTCAGTGAATTTGCTAAAAGCTATCCGCACAGCATCAGTCTCAACTTGGAGCGTCCTGCCGATATTCGGTATTTCAAACTGTTTGCGGATGCCAAAACCTGAACGATGCACGGGTTATCCAACTGGTTTATCCTACCACGCAAACCGAACCGCCTGTACGTCCGGACATCAGAAAATCGCCCCGTTTGCAGTTTTTGGACACCGGACTGGTCAACCACGACCTTAAAATTCAGGCAGAACTACTGGTGTACAGTGATTTGGGCGATGCCCTCAAAGGAGCTTTAGTGCCTCATTTGGTGATGCAGGAAATCATTTCGCTGAACACGTTCAGCTATAAAAAGCCCAATTTTTGGGTACGTGAAAAAACACAGGCATCTTCGGAAGTGGATTTGGTAATGGTGTATAAAGACAAGATAATTCCCGTGGAGATAAAATCGGGAGCAACAGGAACGTTGAGGTCGCTGCATCAGTTTATGGAACAGTGCCCGCATATTTATGCCGTGCGTTTGTATGCCGGAAATTTCAGCATTGAACACCACCACACACCCGACAAAAACAAAGCCTATAGGCTGATGAACCTGCCTTATTATCTTGCGGCTAAACTGCCGGAGTATATTGCTTATTTTGTGGAAGATTAAGAGCCTGTTTGAAATTGGTATGGTAAAAAAAATATCAGCTAAATTTTAAACAGGCTCTTAAACTTTTCCTACTTTTAGCGCATGTCAGGAATCAGGCGATTTATCAGGAAACATTTTCCGGTCCATAAATTTTTATATAACCGTTCGTATTCGCAGGAGGGGGAGGATATGGTGTTGAGAGGGTTTTTTGAGGGGCAAAGGAACTACAAAGGTTTTTATGTTGACGTAGGTGCCCACCACCCGTTCCGTTTTTCAAATACCATGTACTTTTACCGGAAGGGGTGGCATGGCATTAATATTGAGCCAACGCCTACGGTGATGCGCCTCTTCCGGATGTTCAGGCGGCGGGATATCAACCTGAACCTGGGGATCAGCGAAAGCAGGCAGCAGCTGACATTTTATTGTTTCAATGAACCGGCGCTGAACGGTTTTTCAAAAGAGGTTTCTGAGGAAAGGGATCAGACAAACGGCTACCGTATTATCGACACGCTGCAGGTAGATACCTGGCCGCTGGCGGAGGTGCTGGACCGGTATTTACCTCCCGGTCAGCAGATTGATTTCCTGTCTGTGGATGCCGAAGGGCTTGATCTTGCCATACTCCGGTCGAATAACTGGCAGCAATACAAACCCCGTTACATCCTGGTGGAAGATGCTTTCGACCCGGAACATCCGGATGATTCGGAAACGTACCGCTTCCTGACAGGGTGGGGGTACACCTGGGTTGCTAAAACCGGCAGAACCTTGTTTTTCAAACGGCAGGCTTAGAAAGACGACCGTTTCCGGAAGATCTTTGACAGCACGGAGATGAATAGCAGCGACCGGAGCATGGCGATACCCTGCTCCCGTGTACGGGGAATAACGATCAGCAAAAAAGTGGATGAACCATAAGCGATCAGTGTAGCCCAGGCCGCACCGACCATCCCATACGTGGGTATCCAAAGGATGTTCAGCCCGATATTGATCACGGCACCGACTGCTGTCCGGATCAGCGACAGGCGGGTATAGCCCTCGGCAATAAGATACTGGCTGCTGGCGGCGCCGAGAAAGACGAAAATGCCCGACCAGATATAGATGGTGAGTACCGGTGCGGCGGCGGCGAACTCAGGTTTATACAGATAGCGGTACAGGTAGGGTGCCGCAACGGTTACCAGCAGGGCGATGGAAACACTGATCACCACCATCAGGTCATACAGATCCTGCAGGCGCTTTTTATAGCGTATAGGATCATCCCGTCGCGCATGCATCATGGCCGGGAAGAGGGCGCTGACCAGTGCCTGCGGGATAAAATACCATCCTTCACTGAGTTGTACTACATTGGAATAGACACCCAGCACCTTTTTCCCGAGGTAGGCGTCCAGCATCAGCTGGTCTGTTTTCATATACAGGCTGATCATCACGGCAGAAAAGGCCAGTGGCCAGGAATGATGCAGCAGGCTCCGCGCGGTGCCGGGGTCATATCGCCAGGCACCGGTACGATGGCCCCGTGCCCGGTACATCAGGAGATAGCCGCCTGCGATGAATACGGCGTCCAGCAGCAGGGTGCCGATAAACCATTCCAGGGGAGCTTCACTGAAGATCAGTGTCAGTTTTAAAAGGGTTGACAGCACATTGGCCCCTACTTGCACCTGCATGATGTATTTTCCTTCAGCCCGGGCCTGGAAAAAACTGTCGATGATATTAGCTGCCTGCACAACGCATACGAGGGAAACAATGGCAACATAAGAAAAAGGTGCGGCAGGAGGCTGTGCCGCTGTTTCGCGGATGGCGTCATACGTCAGATAAATAAGCGGAAGTGCGGCCAGTCCGGCCAGCAGGCGGACACGGAATGCGGTTCCCAGCAGGGTATGCTGTTGCCCGGGATATTGCAGGAGCTGCCGGGTGACCACGCCGTCCGTGCCGAGGGCTGCTGCAGCTACGAAAAAAAAAGTTAATACAAGTGGATAGTTATAGGCTCCATAACCGCCATCGCCCAGGTAATTAGGCAATGCCCACACCGTCACCAGCATTTTCAGGAACAGAGAACCGGTACGGGCAATCATCAGCCAGCCGGTATTTTTCAGGTATTTATGGAATGCCTGTGCATCAAAACCGGGTAGTGAAGGGAGTTTAGTCATATCAAACAACCTGCACAACTTTCGTAAAGCCGCTCAGGCTCGGATGGTCCGGTGCCAGGTCAGTAACCAGGTAATGAATAGCGTTCAGGCTGCACACTTTCATTTTTTGTACCGAGTTCAGTTTTTCCGCAATACTCAATATAGCCACTTTCTGGGCACAACGGATCATGGCTTTTTTGATTTGTATCACTTCCCAGTCGGAGTCCGTGACCCCCTCCTCTACGGACAGGCTGTTCGTGCCCAGCAGGCACAGGTCTACCTTAATTTCTGAAAGCTGATTGATCACCTGGGAACCGATGCTGATATTGGTATTACGTGCCAGCCGGCCTCCCAGCAGGATGACCTCCGCCTGGGTATGTTCAGCCAGTTCTAATGCGACCAGCGGACTGATCGTAAAAATGGTACACTGCAGGTTTTCGGGCACCATGCGTGCCAGTTCCAGCAGGGTGGTGCCACCACCCGCTAAGACCGTCATGCCATGCTGTATCAGTTTCAGCGCTTTGCCGGCAATCTCCTTTTTGGCTTCCCGGGCATAGACATCGTGCTGGTGAAAAGGGTACTGGAATGACTTTGATAGCGCACCTCCGTGCACTTTCAGTATTTTGCCGTTCTCCGCCAGCTCATTCAGGTCGCGCCGGACGGTATCCTCCGACACATTTAGCTGTATGCTAAGGTCGGACGATAATACTTTATTGTGCAGGTTAATCTGATGGATAATGAAAGCCTGCCGCTCTTCTTTCAGCATGGGTGAAAATTTTGATAAAAGTACTGTTTTTTACGAAAACCAAAAGGCCGGTTATACGTGGTAAGCAGCCTGTATCTCCCTCCCGGCAAAGTACCTGTATTCATCCGGTATCAGGGGATAGTCCCAGCAACCCATGGAATGGTGGATACGGCCGCCAAATCCGGTCTTAAACTGGTAAAGGCCTCTCATCGGGTGTGCGGGGTCAGCAGAGGGCGGAATGCCGAAGAAATCATACTCCACACAACCCGCCCTCTTAGCCATTTTAAGCGCTTCCCACTGCAGTTTGTAAGGTGCCATCAGGTTTCTGTGCCGGGAGGAGGAGGCCCCGTACAGGTAGGTGGCACGCTGTTCGGAAATAACCAGGAACATGGCCGCCAGTATACGTCCTTCAGCTTCAGCCAGCAGCAGTTTTACTGACGCGGGAGAGGAAGAATAAGCGCCATGGGCGTTGAAGACCGATTGGAAATAAGCCGCCGGGCTGAGATAAATCCGGGTCCTTTCACATGTTTCCTTATACAGGTTGTACCAGACCGGCAGTTTGTCCATGCCTGCCTCAGAGACGGTTACCCCTTTTCTTTCTGCCAGACGGATGTTATACCTGGTTTTCGGTTTCATCGCCATCAGCAGTTGTTGCTCGTCCATTCTCAGGTCCATAAAAATCGTATGGCTGGGCAGGATATTGGTATTGGCCTTTACAAGGTTGCTGTGGACCGTGCCGAAATTGAAACGCAGTTCCTGAAGGCTTTTTCCGGGAGGGCCCAGCCATTTCCCGTTGTCGTCAAAAAAAGAACTGTCCTTTGACCAGTGCGATTGCCACGCAAGGTCATAGCGGATAGCGATGCAGGTAGCCGGTAAATAAGAGCGGAGGCTTTCTGAAAGCTCTTCCAGGAAAGAGCCCTGCAATTCCTCACTGGGCTCCACCTCCGGCCCGTACGGGACATACGCCAGCGAATAAGTCCGGTCAACCGGTAACTGTAAAACTAAAAAATCAGCCACCGTGAACGCATTACCCGGGGGACGGGTATAGAGGGCGGTATGATGTACCTTAAAGTCAAAAGCGCTTGACGGGATGCCAAGCGCGTGTTTCACTTCTGACCAGTAGGCGGTTTGCTGTACGACCGGCGTGCTGTAAACCGCATCAATGGGTTTGGTATGGATCGTCACGGAACAGGCTGATGGGTTACTTCCAGGATTTCAAACGTACGTAGGCCTGCCGGTAACTTCCACTCCACACGATCGCCGACCCGGAAACCGATCAGGGCTGACCCGATGGGGGTCAGGACGGATATCTTTTGCGCTTTAATATTGGCCTGTTCCGGAGAAACAATCGTAAAGGTATTCTCGTTTCCGTTTCCCACATCGCGGATACGGACGACGGAACCGATACGAACGGTGTTTTCAGGAACTTCTTCATTTTTTACGATAGTGGCTCTGGCAAGCTCATTCGCCAGCGACATTTCGTCAGAAGGTCTTTCTGCCGGAACCACATATTTTTTGATCAGGTCGTAATCGCTTTCGCTGATGATGACCGGGTTTTGTATAGCTTTCATAAAACTGAAATTAAGTTAAATAGTCATAAATAATAATGGAAAATGAGAGAGGTACCCGTGCCGGAAACTATAAGGAGTTATAGGATACCTTCCGGGACACTTGTGGGAAAGTCCTTATTCCCCTCCCGGTAACGGAAAGAAAGGGAGCGTTTCCCTGCAGTGGCGGTATGTGAATCCTTTATGCACATGTTGTTTTACAAAGATATTGTTTTGCCGGGTAATAAACAAATAACCCGTTCCTGATCCGGAAGAGTCACATTTATTTTATATACTTGTCAGCCAATACATACAGGGATGCATCAAAGATACGCCTCAGCAGGGTATGCGCAACTCAGGCCCGGAGAACAGCCCGTTTGCGATGAATGATCAGGTTAAACAGCTTGCAGCGCTTGCGCAGAAGCCCGTACGACGGGTGATCGGGCTGATGTCAGGAACCTCTTTTGACGGGTTGGATGTGGCGCTATGTGCGTTTAGCGGATCGGGGATCACCACCAGGGTCACCCTGCTGCAGTTTGAAACCGTGGCATACGATTCCCGCTTTAAAGAGGATGTGAAGTCGGTTTTTTCCAAAAAACAGGTGGATCTGGAAAAGGTGACGCTCATGAATGCGGTGATTGGCCGTCATTTTGGAGAACGGGTGTTGCAATGCCTGGAAAAATGGGGGGTAGATAAGGCGGAGATTGACCTGATAGCCAGTCATGGACAAACCATTTTCCATGCGCCACGATCGCTGCACGGCCGCGACGGGTATCCCAACGCAACGCTCCAGATCGGGGACGGTGATCACCTGGCCGTTACAACGGGGATCATTACGATCAGCGATTTCAGGCAGAAGCACATCGCAGCAGGTGGTGAAGGGGCTCCGCTGGCGGTTTACGGGGATTACCTGATTTTTTCGGATCCGGAAGAGAACCGTATCCTGCTCAATATAGGCGGTATCGCCAATTTTACCTTTCTGCCAGCCGGCGGAAAGGCCGGCCGGGTATTTTCAACGGACGTAGGTCCGGGGAATACCCTGATGGATCAGTACATCCAACAGCATTTTCCAGGTGTGTATTTCGATGAGAATGCTGCACTTGCGTCCCAGGGAAAGATCGATGAAACCCTTTTGCACGCGTTGCTGGACCATCCTTTCTTTGATGCTCCTTTTCCCAAAACGACCGGTCCCGAACTATTTAACCGTGCTTACCTGGATGCTGCCTTAACCAGGACGGGCAAAGAAGGATGGGCGCATGTGGATAGCATGACCACCTTATGTGCCTTTTCTGCTGAGGCCATTGCCCGTGCGATCCGGAGAACCATACCCGATGGAGAACCATACGAAATGTACGTGAGCGGGGGTGGTATGCACAACCCGTTGCTGATGCAGCTGCTGTCTGACAAGCTGGGTGGCAAAACATTCCGTCATACAGGAGAACTGGGGATTGACCCGGATGCCAAGGAAGCCGTCCTGTTTGCATTACTGGCCAATGAGACCGTTGCCGGCGGGTCCGTCGACTTTGGGGAGGGAAGCTGCCTGCCCAAAGTAACGATGGGAAAGATCAGCTTTCCGGCATAGGGAGATCCGGATAAAAAGGCTGCGTTTTTGTTCGTTTTTGAAAAAAAAGTATTACAAACATGCATTATCGGTTTTTTCGTATACTTGTAATCGAAACCGGTTTTTTTGTCACATCCCCGACAGGGGTATTGAAAGTCAGCGTATGAAGATATTTATTAAGGTTCTGTTTGTTAGCATGGTATGTCATGCAGTTATTTCTATGCCGGCCGCAGCCGGGGTACGGACCGGTGCTGAGCAGCTGGCGCGTTACCTGCCGTTGCTGAAGGGGAAAAAAGTAGGTATGATGGGTAACCAGACCTCCGTTGTGGGTAACGAACACCTGGTGGACGTGCTGCTGAGGAAGGGAGTAGACCTGAGGTTTGCATTTGCACCGGAACACGGCTTCCGTGGCGATATTGAGCGCGGCCTGAAAGTGGCCAATGATGTGGATACCAAAACGGGTATACCGCTGCACACGCTTTATGGTAAAAATGAACAGGCGGATTCTATTGTTGGTTCGGTGGATGTGATGATTTTTGACCTGCAGGACGTGGGCGCCCGCTTTTATACGTACATTACGTCCATGCACCGCGTGATGCAACTGTGCGTTAATCAGGGTAAAAAGCTGATTGTGCTGGACCGCCCCAATCCCAACGGTGATCAGGTGGATGGTCCCGTGCGGAAAGACGATCGGTTTAAGTCGAATGTCAGTTTCCATAAGATAGCCATGATACATGGCCTGACCGTTGGTGAGCTGGCGCTGATGATCAACGGGGAAGGATGGCTGGATGGCGGCAAACCATGTGACCTTGAAGTGATTACTGTAAAGAACTGGGATCACAGCAAAAAATACGAGCTGCCGGTTATCCCGTCGCCCAGTCTGCCGAACTATACCTCGGTACGCCTGTACATGTCCCTTTGTCTGTTTGAAGGAACGGATATCAGTGTAGGGCGGGGTACCGACTGGCCCTTCCAGGTAGTGGGGTATCCCGATCCGGTATTCGGTGATTTTACCTTTACCCCCGGCACCCGGCCAGGTATGGCTGCGCATGTGGAACAGAAAGGAAAAGTATGCTATGGCCTGGACCTGCGCCATATTGACGCCGATAGGGAAAAATTTACGTTAAAATACCTCATTGACTTTTACCGGAAGTCTGATTTCAAAGAAACGTTCTTTTCGCGTGGTGATTTCTTTAACAAACTGGCCGGAAATGCCGAATTGCAGCAGCAGATCCGCGCCGGCCTGACGGAAGAGCAGATCAGGGCCACGTGGAAGGCGGATCTGGACGCCTACAAAAAAATGCGGAAAAAGTACCTGCTTTATGCGGATTTTGAATAACAGCGTGCATAGGATGATCAACAAACGAATCTGCAGTTATATACTGGTATGGTGGGGCATGGTGTGGTATGCGGTTGCCCAGCCATTTACCTTTGCGCATGTGACCGATACCCATGTCGGCGGCTCAACCGGTGCGGATGACCTGCGCCGCACGGTATCTGACATCAATAGCCTGCCCGGTATTGCTTTTGTTATCCTCTCCGGTGACGTAACGGAGTTCGGTTCGGACGAGGAGCTGCGGCTGGCCAGGCAGATCCTCGACAGCCTGCAGGTACCCTGGTATGTCATTCCGGGCAACCACGATACCAACTGGTCAGAAAACGGGGGTAATACGTTCCGGACCGTTTTCGGTGCAGAAACGTTTGCGTTTACATACGGCGGATACCGGTTCGCCGGTACCAATTCCGGCCCGAATATGCGGATGAGCCCCGGACAGGTGCCACGGGAGAACCTGGTGTGGCTTGATTCGCTTTTTGCGGCCGCTCCTGATCCGCAGCAACCGCTGATTTATATCAATCACTACCCGCAGGACTCTTCCCTGAACAACTGGTACGAAGCCATTGACCGGATCAAAACACAGAATGTACAACTGATGCTGTGCGGGCATGGCCACCAGAACAAGCGGGAGGAATTTGAAGGGATCCCATCGGTAATGGGTCGTTCCAACCTGCGTACCAGCCAGCCAGCCGGCGGGTATAACCTGGTCACCATCGGAGACGGTTCGGCTGTTTACCGGGAACGCGTCACCGGCGTTTCCACCAAAGAACCCTGGGCCGTGATCCAACTGAAGAACCACCGTTTTGCAACGGATACCCGTACCTGGCCGAGACCGTATTATGGTATGAATGAAAAATACCGGAATGTACAGCCCGTATGGACGTTTACCGACAGCAGTGACATCGGGGCGGGGATGGCAACTTATAAGAAGCTTATTATTGCCGCCAATACCGGCGGACAGGTATATGCCCTGGACAGCCGGTCGGGCAAAAAGAAATGGACCGCCCAAACCGGTGGTAAAATTTACGGCACACCGGCAGTATGGAAGGATGTGGTGGTGGTTGGTTCGTCCGACCATTTTATATACGGTATTGCTGCGAAGAACGGGAAACAGCTGTGGAAGCTGCAGGCGGGGAAACCCGTACTCGGGTCGCCGCTGATCCATCAGGGGGTCGCTTATATCGGCGCTTCCGATGGGGTGTTCCGGGCGATTCATGCAGAGACCGGTGAGCTGTTGTGGGCATTTGACGGGATACAGGGACATGTGACGGCCAAATCCCTGCTGTACCGTAACACCATTTATACCGGAAGCTGGGACAATGGGTTCTATGCCTTTGATCTGCAAACAGGCGACCTGAAGTGGGAGTGGAAGAGCGGCTATACCAACCGCATGCTGTCGCCCGCCGCTTGTTATCCGGTAGGGGCCAATGGCCGTGTGTTCGTGGTAGCTCCCGATCGTTCGATGACAGCCCTGGATGCGGCAACGGGGGCCGTGGTCTGGCGCCGGAAGGTAGACAGCATCCGTGTCCGGGAGTCTATGGGATTATCGGCAGACAGCAGCCTGGTGTATGTGAAAACGATGGATGGTGAGTTGCTCGGCGTTTCTGTACAGGCACCGGATATGGAGATCAGCTGGCGCAGCGGGCTGCGGCTGCCGTACGAGCTGGCACCCTCGGCGATTTCCGCCCAGGACGGGCTGGTGTTTGTCCCCAGCCATGCCGGCCTGCTCAGTGCCGTCCATGCGGCAACCGGCGCTGTTTCCTGGCAGTATAAGGTTTCCAATGCCCTGGTGAACCCTTTATTGCTACTCCGGAAAGGCCGGGTGGTGGTCAGTACCATGGATGGCAGTATTGCTTGTTTAACGTATACCCGGGAAAAGAAATAAAAGATAGTTTAATATACGATGACGATGATAAAGACAACAGAACAGGATTCAAATTACCAGGATCTGGAGAAGATGTCTGTTAATGAGATATTAACAAATATGAATAATGAAGACCAGACGGTGGCGGCGGCGGTCCGGAAAGCCATACCGCAGATCGGTCGGTTGGTGGAAACAGCGGTGAGCCGCATGCGTGAAGGAGGCCGGCTTTTTTATATCGGCGCGGGGACGAGCGGACGGCTGGGTATACTGGATGCATCCGAGATACCGCCCACGTTCGGTGTTCCGTTCGATTGGGTAATCGGGCTGATCGCCGGTACGGACAGGGCCATCCGGAAAGCGGTGGAGTTTGCGGAGGACGATCCGGACCAGGCCTGGATCGATATGCAGGAGTATGGCATTGACGCGAATGATATGGTGGTGGGGATTGCGGCGTCCGGCAGTACACCGTATGTGATCGGCGGACTGAAAGCGGCCAACGCGGCCGGATTAGCTACCGGGTGCATCGTCTGCAATGCCGGAACCCCTATTGCTGCCGAAGCCCGGTACCCGGTTGAAATTATCGTAGGACCGGAGTTCGTCACGGGATCAACCCGTATGAAAGCGGGAACGGCCCAGAAACTGGCCCTCAACATGATCAGCACGGCTATCATGATCCGGCTCGGACGGGTGAAAGGCAATAAAATGGTGGACATGCAGCTCACTAACAAGAAGCTGTTCAGCCGTGGTATAGGGATTATCGTACAGGAAACAGGGGTTGACCGGCAGACGGCGGGTAAGCTGTTGGAAAAGTACGGTAGCGTACGTAAGGCCATTGAGCTTGCCCCGCAACTGAAAGAAAACAGTAAACATTAACGAAAGCTATCCATGTCTCCCATCATCTTACTGACCTTTCTGCTTGCCTATTTTACGCTGCTGATCGGTGTTGCTTATCTTACGGCCCGAAAAACCTCCGATAATGCCACTTTTTTCATCGCCAACCGCAGCGCCAAATGGTATATGGTAGCGTTTGGCATGATCGGGACGGCACTCTCCGGTGTTACCTTTATTTCTGTGCCTGGCGCCGTGGGGAACGGCAGCTTCGGCTATTTCCAGTTTGTTCTGGGTAACGCAGTGGGCTTTGTCGTCATTGCCTATGTGTTACTGCCCCTGTATTACCGCCTGCAGCTGGTCTCCATTTATACCTACCTGGAACAGCGCCTGGGCCAGAAAAGCTACAAAAGCGGTGCGATGATCTTCCTCATTTCGCGCACGATCAGTTCCGCGTTCCGGCTGTACCTGGTGGCCATCGTATTGCAGCGGTTCATTTTTGATGCCTGGAACGTGCCGTTTGCGCTGACCATTGTGATCTGCCTGCTGCTGATATGGATCTACACCCATAAAGGAGGACTGAAAACGATTATCATTACCGACCTCCTGCAAACCTTTTTCCTGATCACGGCGGTGATCCTGTCCATTTATTTCATGGCAGACAGCCTGGGACTGAACCTGGTCAGTACCATTGAAACCGTAAAGAACAGCAGTTATTCCAAGATTTTCTTCTGGGAAGATTTTCTGGGCAGCAGGGCCAATTTCTGGAAACAGTTTATCGGCGGGATATTTGTCACCATCGCCATGACCGGCCTGGATCAGGACCTGATGCAGAAAAACCTCAGTATGAAAACCATCGGTGAGGCACAGAAAAATATGCTCACCTTTACCGGTATTTTTGTGCTGATTAACATTTTCTTTCTGTCGGTAGGGGCTTTGTTATACATTTATGCGACCAATAACCAGATCGACGTAAAAGCGCTGCCGACACCGGATCACCTGTACCCGGAGATCGCACTGAATCACCTGGCGATCCTGCCCGGCATTATCTTTATGATGGGACTGACGGCGGCTACCTTTGCCACGACCGATTCGGCACTGACCGCACTGACCACCTCCTTCTGTGTAGACTTCCTGAATTTTAACAAGAAAGCGGATCCGAATGACCCGGCCCTCGTACGCACGCGTAACTGGGTACATTTTACGTTCTCGGTATTGATGCTGATCGTGATCCTGCTCTTCCGGCTCATCAATGATGATTCGGTGGTGACGGCCATTTTCATTGCCGCAGGCTATACCTACGGGCCGCTGCTGGGACTCTTTGCTTTCGGCCTGCTCGGCAGAAGGAACGTACGGGACAGCCTGGTGCCATATATCTGCCTACTGTCGCCGGTTCTCTGTCTCCTGCTGAATACCTATATTACCGATTATACTGGCTATGTCATCGGTTTCGAGCTGATTGTGATCAACGGTTTCTTCACCTGGCTGATGCTGCTGGCTACCAGCAGACCGGCACTGCCCGCTCCGACTCCGGCAGTAGCGGCTTAAAGCCGCTACTGGCGCTATTTGTTTGGCATAAAAAAACCGGCAGGGTCATCCCTGCCGGTTTTTTTATGCATCTGCCGTTAGGTGTCAGACAAACTTTTTGGCGTTGACCTTCCGTTCGTTCTCCGTCAGGTAGATCTTCCGCAGCCGGATACTTTTCGGCGTTACCTCAATATACTCGTCGTTCTGTATATATTCCATGGATTCCTCCAGTGAAAACTTGATCGCCGGTGCAATGCGCACGTTATCATCACTGCCGGAAGCCCGCATATTCGTCAGCTGTTTCCCTTTGGTGATATTCACAGCCAGGTCATTGTCGCGGGTATGTTCACCCACCACCTGGCCTTCATAGATGTCCACACCCGGATCCACAAAAAAGCGGCCCCGGTCCTGCAGTTTATCAATAGCATAGGCCGTCGTGGTTCCTTTTTCCATGGACACCAGTACGCCGGCCAGGCGGCCCGGGATAGGGCCTTTCCACGGCTCGTATGCTTTAAACCGGTGGGCCATCACCGCTTCACCGGCGGTAGCGGTCAGTACATTATTCCGCAGGCCGATGATGCCGCGTGAGGGAATGTCAAACTCCAGGTGCTGTATTTGGCCTTTGGTTTCCATGATGAGCAATTCGCCCTTGCGCTGTGTCACCAGTTCAATGACTTTGCCCGATACTTCTGCCGGTACGTCTACTACCAGGGTTTCGATCGGCTCACATTTCATGCCGTCAATTTCCTTGAAGATCACCTGGGGTTGCCCGACCTGCAGTTCATACCCCTCGCGGCGCATGGTCTCGATCAGTACGGACAGGTGCAGGATCCCCCGGCCGTATACCAGGAACGAATCTGCTGACTCTGTCGGCATTACCTTCAGTGCCAGGTTTTTTTCCGTTTCCTTCAGCAGGCGGTCGTGCAGGTGGCGTGAGGTTACAAATTTGCCTTCCTTACCGAAGAAAGGCGAGTTGTTAATGGTAAAGAGCATGTTCATGGTCGGCTCATCAATATGGATGACCTCCAGTTGCTCCGGATGTTCGAAATCAGCGATCGTATCGCCGATCTCAAACCCTTCAATACCCACTACCGCGGCAATATCCCCGGCTTTTACCTCCTGGGTCTTTATCTTGCCAAGGCCTTCAAACGTATAGAGCTCCTTTACGCGTGATTTAACCACTTTACCATCGCGCTTTACCAGGGATATCGGCTGATTTTCACGGATACCCCCCCGTGCCACACGACCAATCGCGATCCGTCCTACAAACGACGAATAATCCAGGGAGGTTACCTGCATCTGAAGGGTGCCCTCGCTGTAGGGTGCCGGAGGAATATGCTCCAGGATTGCATCCAGCAATGCCGTAAAATCGGTGGCCGGCGTTTTCCAGTCGGTACCCATCCAGCCCTGTTTGGAAGAGCCATAGAGGACGGGGAAGTCCAGCTGATCTTCGGTGGCATCGAGGTTAAAGAACAGTTCAAAAACGGCCTCATATACTTCTTCGGGCCGGCAGTTTTCCTTGTCCACCTTGTTCACCACCACAATCGGTTTTAACCCGAGGCCCAATGCCTTCTGGGTAACAAACCGGGTTTGCGGCATGGGCCCTTCAAAGGCGTCGACCAGCAGGATCACGCCGTCGGCCATTTTCAGTACCCGTTCCACCTCGCCGCCAAAGTCGGCGTGGCCCGGTGTATCAATGATATTAATTTTTACATCTTTGTAACGGACGGAAATGTTTTTCGAGACAATAGTTATCCCCCGTTCCCGCTCCAGATCGTTATTGTCCAGTATCAGCTCGCCGGTTTGTTCGTTATCCCTGAATAGTTGAGTGTGATGTAAGATTTTGTCTACCAGAGTGGTTTTTCCGTGGTCGACGTGCGCTATGATAGCGATGTTGCGTATTTTCTGCATCCAGCAATGTTGCTTGTAAAATTGAA
>CAZJKM010000039.1:1876-22730 GCA_964546645.1 uncultured Sphingobacteriaceae bacterium | reverse complement strand
CCGGTGCGGTGTCAAACGCCTGCGGGGTGGAGTCCTTTGCCTGTAAGGTGGAGTCTTTTGCTTCCGGTGTGGTGTCAAACGTCTGCAGGGTGGAGTCGTTTGCTTGTAGGGTAGCGTCTTTTGCCTCCGGTGCGGAAGCAAACGCTTGCAGGGTGGAGTCGTTTGCTTTTAGGGTGGAACCTTTGTCTCCGGTGCGGAAGCAAAAGGTTGTAGGGTGGAGTCTTCTGCTTCCGGGGTGGAGTCGTTTGCCTCCGGCCCGGAAGCAAACGCTTTTTTGCCGATCCATATGTGCGGGGGGAGTCTGTGGGGCCGGTTCTCCTGTTGTTGGTGCCTGTTCCTTTGCGTGCGGGTCGTTCGGCCAGCAGGGTGTAAATCTTTGTGGTTTCTTCCAGTAATAAGTGTAAGATCGCGTTTGTTTCCATAGCTGTATTTCCTATTCAGCCGTTCTTGACACAGCGCATAGTTATGAAAAACGGTATCCGAACGTTTATTCCTTGTTTGTGCAAAAAAATAAAATAGGCTTTATTAACGTTATTACTTTTTACAGTGATAAGGGGAAACAGACCTTCAGAAGACGGTTTAAAGATATTGAGCGGATGTTTCATTATCAGGAATGAGACCGGAAGCGTTTTGGTTGGACATAAAATCTCCACTTAGAACCGGACATCAATACATTAAAAGACCTTTTTATGTTAATTTCTTCTTTTTTACGGGTATCAATCTTCGCTTCTTTAACACTAATACAATATGTTTTTCTACACGGCCAGCAAGCTAAAAACATCGTTTCACTTTTGAATGAGCATGTAGCTGGGGTAGACGCAAAAGACTTAGAAGACGCTTGTAAATTTTCTACTGCCAAAGTCATTGGTTTTGGCGATTTTCAGGTGTTGGCACTTGGGGAACAATCCCATGGAACAAGTCAGTTCTTCAAGGCAAGAACTGCACTCATAAAACTAATGGCCGAACAACAACACGCACTGACAAAAATTGGTTTGGAAGCACCTTGGGCTGAAGTGGAAGAATTAAACAAATACGTATTGGAGGGGGATGGAGACCTGAAGGCAATACTAAAGAGTTTTCGACTCTATTTTTACGAATGTGATGAATTTGCTGAGCTAGTGGAAACAGTCAAAGGCATTAATAGCAAAGGTTTAAGACGCCTGTCATTTTTTGGCTTTGATATCCAAAGCCCATATAAAATTTTGGATAACCTTATCACTTATAGTGAATCTTCGGATGTCTCTAACGTGGATTCTATCAAATCACTTATAATGTACTATAGACAGCTGGACAATGAAGTTTATTCCCATATGTTTAATCCTGACGATTTTCGACAGATTCATGATTTGAGCCAACGAATTATTAGCGACTTTGATACTGCTACAAAAGACAAAAACAACCTTAATAACAACAAATCTACCATAAATAACAGTTTGAGAAATTATCGGTATTTCCTGCAATTAAACAATCCGGAGATTACTCAATGGGATAGCGGCAAGATGTCTGACATACGGGATTCCCTCATGGCTGAAAACGTAATAAACAACCTGTCTGATCACGATAAAATGGTTATTTTAGCCCATAATGCACACATTCAAAAAACGCGTAACCCGTATTCAAAATCTATGGGACAGTTTTTATTGGCCAAAATTGGTGATGACTACAAATGCGTTGCAATGACCACTTCCACGGGGTTCGTTACAGCATATAATAACCAAAAACAACGAATCACATCAACAAATCCAATCATACTACCTGACAGTTCTGCTTTTGAATACTATTTTTCTAAAGTTCAGTATCCTGTTTTTTTCCTGGACACAAGGCATATCAAAAAGGCTTCATACAATCCGGCACCTGTTCAGTATCGTTTACTACCGGCGGGCTACATCGAAAAACAATTTATCAGGGGCAATGTATTTGAAGATTTTGACTTCATAATCCATCTCGACAATACAAAGGGAAGTAAAAGTTTTTATCTGAAATGACTATGATCAACGAAAAAAATCTGCTTTCACATAGAATATTTCAACACTTAGAAGCGAATGCCTTCCGCCGTCACGGACGAAGGGGCTGTTTTATTGAACGCGATGATGGTATAATCGAGCCGACCGTAGTCTATTAGTTTGTCTGTGATGCGCTGGAAAGCATTATATGAGCTGCAGGACGGTCGAGTTGTCCGGGTCAGATAGCGTGACCGGAAGAAGTGATATTCAGCTGATATCAATTATCAATGAGCAGATTGTCGATCAGCCGGACCCCTTCCACACGGGCCGCGGCCAGGGCGACGAGGGGCTGCTTTGCTGCAGGCCATTCCTCAACCTCAGCCAGTGTGTCGGCGTCACAGACCACCAGGTACTCCGGTGTCACGCCGTCGGCCGACTGTAACCCTTCCCGGGCTTCCTGAACAACGCGGGACAATGGCTGCTGCCAGGCTTGTGATACCACCGTTCTCAGCGCCCGGTGTATGGCAAGTGCCTGCCGGCGCCCTTTATCGGATAAGCGAACATTCCGCGAGCTCATGGCCAGGCCGCCGGCTTCGCGCATCGTGGGACACAGCTCCAGCCGGACCGGAAGATGTAAGGTGTTGACCATATGGCGGATAATAAGGTATTGCTGGTAGTCTTTTTGTCCGAAAAGGGCCACATCGGGCTGCACGGCATCAATTAATTTTCTGACGATCTGTGTAACACCCTGGTAATGGCCCGGTCGCTGCGCCCCTTCCAATACCGTATCCAGCCCATCCAGTTCCAGGTGCCACTGTTCGCTTGCTCCGTACATCTCGGTCACTTCCGGAAGAAACAGGATGTCACACCCGGTTTCCCTGAGCAGGGCTATATCCTGTTCTACCGGACGCGGATAGGCTGCCAGGTCGGCCGGGTCATTGAATTGGGTGGGATTGACGAAAATACTGCAAACCACGGTTCCGGCCAGTTGCCGGGCACGGGTGATCAACGACAGGTGTCCGGCATGCAAGGCCCCCATAGTAGGTACCAATGCCACCGTCTGCCCGTTTTTCCGCATCTGCCGCAGACCTGCTGAAAGCGCTGTTTTTGTAGTAAAAATATTCATGAAAGCATCCCCGGAAAATACGGGCAAAAATGTGTAATTATCTTTTCACCAGCAAGGGTATTTTGTAAATAGTTGAATTATTCGCTTATTATCTGTATATTTGCAATCCGAATTTCTTCTTTTCTTTAACAATACTTAAAAAAATAATTTAACCGGAGATGGCAAAAACGAAGATATTGTTTATTACCCACGAGATGTCGCCTTTCCTCGAACTAACTAAAATTTCTGAAATCACCCGTCAGCTTCCGCAGGCCATGCAGGAGAAGGGGTATGAAATACGCATACTGATGCCGCGGTTTGGCAATATCAATGAGCGCCGTAACCGCCTGCACGAGGTGATCCGGCTCTCGGGGATGAACATTGTAGTCGACAATAATGACAACCCCCTTATTATTAAAGTAGCATCCATTCCCGCTGCACGCATGCAGGTATATTTTCTGGACAACGAAGAGTACTTCCAGCGCAAGCACGTTTTCTGTGATGACTGCGGAAAGTTTTTTGAAGATAATAACGAGCGGACGGTCTTTTTCTGCAAGGGGGCGCTCGAAACGGTTAAAAAATTAGGATGGGCGCCTGACGTAGTCCATTGCCACGGATGGATGAGTGCGCTGGTACCCGCTTATATCAAAACGGCGTATAAAGATGATCCTACGTTTAAGGATGCAAAGGTGATCTATTCGTTGTATAATGAAAAACAATATGAAAACCTCGGCGACAATTTTGCCGGTATGGCGCTGACCGGGAATATGAATGCTGCCGATCTGGTTTCCTATGGCGGCGGTGACTATATCAATCTGTATGCAGGTGCGCTGAATTACTCGGATGCTGTTGTGCTGGCTGACGAAGACATCAGCAATGATCTGTTAAATATTGTTAAAAACTCAGATATCCCGGTGTTCGAGGCACAGAACGATGCGGAATTCGAAAATTATTGCCACCTTTACGAGCAATTTTCAAGCGAGGAGCTGGAAACGATCGCATAAGGCATAATTCTTGTTCTACATACGGTATATGAGATATTCTTCAAAAGGCTTATTGACCCTGTCGTTAATGAGTCTTTTCTTTTTAAGCAACTGTAAAAATCCGTCCGGCGTCGGTTTGGATGTCGATCCCGGAAGTGCTATATACGGGCAGAAAGAAACGTACGATGTACAGGCTGTGACCCTTCGGGATGACAGTGCCCGCAACAATGCCAATGCCCTGCAAATAGCTTTTGGTTATCTCAATGATCCGGTGATGGGTACCACCCGGTCTGATCTGGTATTCAATATCGGCCACCCCGAGACGGATCCGCGTATACCGGATAACGCCATCCTGGATTCTGCCGTGCTGATACTGCCTTATGGCCGGGCCGGGGTGTTCGGGGATTCGGTCAACTCCAATTACGTGTTGGAGCTGCGCCGGTTAGCTGAGGTGTTCAGTCCCGGAACGTTTGTTGCCAAAAACTGGTCGGTCGAACCGGAGGTAATCGCCACCGCTACGCTGTCGCGGTTTGCTGTGAAAGACAGTATCAGCATTGTGGACCGTATTGACGGCAAAGATTCCACGATACGCGTTCCCCCACAGTTCCGCCTTCGGCTTAATGATGACTTTGTCCGCGAACTGCTGAGCCATGAGACGGATTCGGCAACGATGGCGGACGCAGGCACATTTATGACGTATGTGCGGGGATTCCATCTTTCCGTAAAGGAAGAGGCATCGACAGGGATGGGCAGTTTGGTGCATTTCAGTATTGACGACGGAGTTACCGGCGTGGAGCTTTTTTATAAGGTTCCGGCCGATGAGGAGGACGAGGAAGCAACCGCAGATACGGTAGCAAGGCGTTTCCCGATGAACCGGTCGTACACGTCCGTCGCTGTGAAACAGAACTTCAGCCAGGTGGTGCTGGATGCCCTTGCTGATCCGTCGCCCACACCTTCCGCTGTTTTTGTGAAAGGATTCGGCGGCCTGCGCACCAGGATTTCCATTCCCGCCCTCGATGAACTCAGGAACCGGAAACTGGCCATCAATAAAGCCCAGCTGGTTATCTATACCAATACGGCAGTGACCGGAAATGACTTTACGCAGCAGGCACCGCGGTTGACATTGTACCGGCAGGATATCGCCGGACAACGGCAGCCGGTGCCGGATGGGGATACCCGTATGAGCAGTGCGCAGCCCATCGGCGACCCGCGGAGCCTGGAGTACCGGTCGGGTTTCACCGGCGGGTTCGGCGGGTTCTATGACAGCAACCAGCGACGGTACATCTTTAATCTCACCTCCTTTATACAGGATTTGATTTTAAATAAGATACCTTATGGCGATATGTATATCTCACCCATTCTCCCGCAGGAAACGGCTAATGTTTCCTATGCGCCCACGGTGAGTACCGGATCAAGGGCGATACTGGCCGGACCGGGGCATGAGACAAATAAAATGGAACTTGTTATTTATTTTACAGAGCTGGATTAAACCGGCTCTGTTGCATTTATAGGCTTTTTCATTTATCTGTTTTAATACATTAAATTTAATCTACCATGTGCGGAATAGTTGGTTACATCGGACACCGGGAAGCCTGGCCTGTCATCGTGAAGGGATTGAAGCGCCTGGAATACCGTGGGTATGACAGTGCGGGGATTGCGCTTGTGCATCAGGGTATAAAAATTTGTAAAACGGCCGGAAAGGTCACGGAACTGGAACGCGTGGCAGAAGGGATGGATGTCAGTGGACACACCGGCATC
This sequence comes from uncultured Sphingobacteriaceae bacterium, assembly GCA_964546645.1. Taxonomy (GTDB): domain Bacteria; phylum Bacteroidota; class Bacteroidia; order Sphingobacteriales; family Sphingobacteriaceae; genus A37T11. The sequence continues at coordinate 16,941 of CAZJKM010000039.1, read as the reverse complement.
GGGCATACGCGCTGGGCAACGCATGGCGAGCCGACCGACCGGAATGCACACCCCCATCCTTCAGGAGACGGGCGGCTGGCGATGGTACATAACGGCATTATCGAAAACTATGCTTCCCTTAAGGAGGAGTTGCTGGGCCGGGGCCATGTATTTAACAGCGATACGGATACAGAAGTACTGATCCACCTGATTGAAGATATACGGCAGGAGGAAGCAGTTGACCTGCCGGAAGCCGTGCGGCTGGCGCTGACGCAGGTCGTCGGCGCTTACGCCATTGTGATTGCCGATCAGGACCATCCCAGGCAGCTGATCGCTGCGCGGAAAGGAAGCCCGCTGGTCATCGGAGTAGGTGAACAGGAGTATTTTATCGGTTCTGACGCATCTCCCATCATTGAGTACACACAGAATGTGATTTACCTGAAAGACCGCGAGATTGCTGTGATCACCAGGGAGCAGCTGTTGGTGAAAACCATTGAGAACGAAATACAGACCCCCTACATACAAAAGCTGGAAATGCGGCTGGAAATGCTGGAAAAGGCCGGATACGATCACTTCATGCTCAAGGAAATCTATGAGCAGCCACGTTCGGTACGCGACTGTATGCGGGGACGGATCTATCCCCGGGAGGGGAAGATTCAGTTAGGCGGATTTAAGGAGTACAGTGACCAGCTGCGTCATGCCGACCGCATCATCATTGTGGCCTGCGGAACTTCCTGGCATGCCGGACTGGTGGCAGAATACCTCATTGAAGAATATGCCCGCGTTCCCGTTGAAGTGGAATATGCTTCTGAATTCCGGTATAGGAATCCCATTATTTCGGAAAAGGATATCGTGATCGCTATTTCCCAGTCGGGAGAAACGGCTGATACCATGGCGGCTATTGAGCTGGCGAAGGAAAAGGGGGCAACTATTTTCGGTATTTGTAATGTGGTTGGATCTTCTATCCCGCGGCTTACCCATGCGGGGGCCTATACCCATGCTGGCCCGGAAATAGGGGTGGCCTCCACGAAGGCATTTACCGCACAGGTGAGCGTACTGACACTGGTTGCATTGTATATGGCCCAGATCAGGGGTACGATGGCGCAAAGTACGTTGGTCCGCCTGCTCAGTGAGCTGGAAGAGATACCCGGGCTGATTGAGAAGACACTGAAAACAGATGAAGCGACCCGGTATATCGCCGGGGAGATCAAGGATTTCCGCAATTGCATCTTCCTGGGCCGTGGTACCGGGTTTCCGGTTGCGCTCGAAGGAGCACTGAAACTAAAAGAAATATCGTATATCCATGCGGAGGGCTATCCTGCAGCAGAGATGAAACACGGGCCCATTGCATTGATTGATGAGGAAATGCCTGTGGTTGTTATCGCGACGCAAAATGCGTCTTATGAGAAGGTCATCAGTAATATCCAGGAGGTGAAAGCCCGTAAAGGACGGGTAATAGCCATTGTTACGGAAGGGGATACCGAAGTGCGTAAGCTGGCTGACTTTGTGTTGGAAATACCGGTTGCTGACGATGCTTTTCTGCCGTTACTGGCTACGATCCCGCTCCAGCTGCTGTCTTATCACACCGCGTTACTACGTGGATGTAATGTAGATCAGCCGAGGAACCTGGCGAAATCAGTGACGGTGGAATAGTATAATGGGAGCGAAGTAAAACAAAAAAGCGGCAGTTAGCCGCTTTTTTGTTTTACTTCGCTTTCCCTTTACGTGTGCGGAAAGAACGCATATCATTACTCTTTTGCACGCCGCCACCGACTAACGTCATGGCACAACGGAAACCGACCATCGCGGACGACTGGTCCTGTTGCATGAAGCGGCGGGCCGCCGGATTAAGCCAGTAGGCACGGTCATTCCAGGATCCCCCTTTATAAACGCGGGATTCATTATTCACCAGCGTGGTGACCCCATACAAGTCCTGGTTGACGCTATCCAGATGGCCCCGGAAATCATGATTATAGGGCCTGCCGGCAATACCGGTACTGTCTGACGCAACTGCTCCCCGCTGTAGCTCTTCCCACGTTTGTTTACGGGGTGCCTTGGCCGGATCCCGGATCGGGCGTCCGTATTTATCTTTCGCATACGTACCCTGCTGCGCATTTTCCAGCCGCTTGTCGGTAAACACATTTCCCCGGAAAGGGTTAAAGTCGTCGAAGTCCTCGAAAGAAAGCTGGCGGTACACATCACCTACCCATTCATTCACATTCCCTGCCATATCATACAGGCCGAAGTCGTTGGGCGGGTAGCTGGCCACTTTGGTTGTAATACTGCCACCATCAATCGGATAGCCCGAAATGCCCATGTTGTCCCCCTCGTTGATCTTGAAGTTGGCCATCATCAGGCCACGCGAGCGGCGGTGGTCTGACCGTACGCCCAATCCGTTCCAGGGATACACCTTGTTATTCATGATCAGCCCGTCCTCCGCATTGCCTCCCAGTGCCAGGGCAGCATATTCCCATTCCGCTTCGGTGGGTAACCGTAAGGGTGGTACCAGCCCCAGCCCGCGTATGGCACCGTCACTCTGTGTTCCGTATTGGCCGTTTTTATAAATATCCGTATTAAAGGCGTCGCTTTCAAATGTGATTCCGTTCTGGCGCAGGATTTCTTCATTGATGCGGTCGGTACGCCACAGGCAATAGTCATTCGCCTGTTCCCAGGTGACGCCGACGACCGGGTAATCCTGATAAGACGGGTGCCGCAGGTAGTTATCGACATAGGGCTCGTTATAAGATAGCGCATTGCGCCATACCAGGGTGTCTGGGATCGCATTATAATACAACTCCCGGTCTTCCGGAAATTTAGTGGCGATCCAATTGAGGTATTCCATCCAGTCAATATTCGTCACCTCGGTTTCATCCATGTAAAAAGTAGCTACGGTTACCCGTCGCCGCAGGTTGTCGTGTGTGTAGGCCAGGTCTTCGGTCTGGCTGCCACCCATGACAAATGAACCGCCTTCTATTTCAATCATGCCGTAGCGGGTTGCTTTGGCTCCTTCCTTCTTCGCTTTTACCCAGTTTTTCAGCTGGTCGTCATATTCTGCCCCGGTCTTAGGTGAACGCTGGCTGGTCAGTACGACCACCATCAACAAAATTCCTATACTTAAAAACAGCTGTTGTTTCCTCATGCTCTCCTTCTTGCAAATGATGCGTTGCCTAATGTGTGCAATACCCCGTAAAGGTAACACATTTCAGTAATTGCGCCAAAATCAAAAATATTTTAAGTAGGTTTGGCTCCGCAATAATTATTCCATATGAAGCTGAAGGTAGGTTTTGGGTTTGACGTGCACCAGTTGGAGGAAGGGCATCCGTTTGTATTGGGTGGTGTTAGGGTCGACCACCATGCCGGTGCTGTCGGGCATTCTGATGCGGATGTGCTGGTTCATGCTATCTGTGATGCGATTCTGGGTGCCGCTAACCTGGAGGATATCGGGTATCACTTTCCCAATACAGATGAACGTTGGAAGGGGGTCAGCAGCCTGTTATTGCTGCGTGAGTGCGTTCGTTTACTGGACAACGCCGGCTGGCAGCTTGGCAATATCGATGCCATGCTGTGTCTGGAAGCACCGAAGATCAAGCCGTATATTCCTGCCATGAAATCACATATCGCCGCTGCAGCCGGTATTGCTGCAGAAGATATATCCATTAAGGCCACTACGAATGAGACGATGGGCTTTATCGGCCGGCAGGAAGGCCTGGTAGCTTATGCGGTATGCCTTATTGAAAAGAAAGCTTAACGTTTATCCGCTTCCGTGAAATCTGCACCACAATTGCCGCAGCCGCCGCAGGAACCTTTTTTGTCACCCGGCCGTATATTCCTGTACACCATACGACCCAGGTAGAACGCTGCTACAGCGAAAATAATACCGACGAGGATGATTTGTAGATCCATGGTGCCGCAAAGTTAGGGTTATGGAGGGAATAAACCGACACTCATTCGTCAAATTTCTGTTCCTGACCAGCCGGGGGGCGATCGGTAGTATCAGATTAATATAGTACCTTTGTGTATGATTGTATCAGACACACTTGGGTTAGGAGATAAGATCAGGGAACAGCTGGAAACCATTTTCGATCCGGAGATCCCTGTCAATATTGTGGAACTGGGGCTGATTTACGAACTGATTACGAAAGAGGACGGCACTGCCAAGGTTATTATGACGCTGACTGCGCCGGCATGTCCGGTAGCGGGTGCTATTATGGACGAGGTGCAGCAGAAAGTAGCGGCCGTGGACGGGGTAAACAATGCATTGGTGGAACTGACGTTCGATCCCCAATGGGATAAAAGCATGATGAGTGACGAAGCCCGCTTGGAACTGGGGTTCATGTAAACCGGTGTATCGTTATCCTATGATCCGGGGGTAGGGTCAGCCTGATCCGGCCCGCCGGGCCTGTTCTTTTCACCCGTACTGCGTGCTTCCAGGTCTGACAGGGTTTTGATGATCGGTTTCTTTTCGTATTTGCCACCACCAAAGATACCGTGCCAGATATTCCGGGATTCTTTGGTGAGTATCGGAGCAACAATAGACAGAATCAGCACATATACCACAACAAACGACTGGATCACGGGATTCAGCCCGCCTGCCTTTCCGAGATTGGCCATAATGATGGAAAACTCACCGCGTGCTGCCAGTGTAAAGCCGATATCAAAAGATGTTTTTCGTTTCAGGCCGGAGAAGCGGGAAGCAAAATAACCGGATGCCACATTGCCCGCTATCGTAACCACAGCAGCAATGCTTGCCCACATCACAGCGCCCCCGAGCGTGTATGGATCGATGGAAAGGCCGAAACTGAAGAAGAACATGGCCCCGAAAAAGTCCTTATAAGGCAATACAATCTGTTCGATCCGTTTGATGTATTGGGAGTCGGCCAGGACAAGGCCGGCCATCAGTGCGCCGATAGCTTCCGCAACATGGATCGTTTCTGAGAACCCGGCTACAATGAACAGGAGGGAAAAGATGATCAGGATAAATAGTTCAGAAGTTTTGTCCTGGAGTAACTTGTCAATAGCCGGCACTACCTTCCGTCCCAGGATGAGAAAGACCAGTATAAATACGAGTGCGAGGAGAGAGGTTCCCGCCACGGCCCAGAAAGACCCTCCGCCTGCCAGCAGTAAACCCGACAGGAAGGAGATATGCATGGCAATGAAGAGATCATCAAACATGATCATACCCATGATCACTTCTGTTTCCGGGTTGGCCGTCCGTTTCAGGTCGGTCAGCACTTTCGCCACAATGGCGGTTGAGGAACTGGTCATGATGCCGCAGAGTACCATCATTTCCTTAAATGGAAGTCCCATCATCCAACCCATCAGCAGGCCGGAAACAAAATTGAGGGCGACATAAACGGTGCCTCCGGATACGATGGCTTTACCGGATTTAATGAGCCGGCCAACGGAAAATTCAAGGCCGAGGTAGAACAGGAGGAACAGTACCCCTAGACGGCCCATGAAATCAATAAAAGGCTTGCTGTCAGTGAACGTCAGGTCAATCATGCCGATCTGTGGCGCGTGCTGGCCCAGCACCATACCGATCAGGATGAAAAAAGGAATAACAGAAAAACGAAGCTTGCCCGATATCAGCCCAACAAGCGCAACCAAACCTACTGCAATACCAATTTCAAAAATGAGGGTGTGCGACATCGACATCTATTATAGTTTATCTGTTATAAGTTTCTTGTTATGTTCCTGCTTTCAGAATCTCTTTAAGTAATTTGATATGATTACGTTTTCCGGCGACCACCAGCGTCGCTCCTGCGGTGAGTGCGTAGTCGGGCCCCGGATTGATCACACTGTCCCCACCCTTAATAGCAGCGATAATGGATGCCCCGGTACGTTTGCGGACCTCCAGTTCTCCGATGGTCTTATGGATAGCCGGAGAGTTCTCTTCTATTTTGTACCATTCAATGATCAGGTCATCCAATGCTACCTCAATGGTTTCAAGCGCCTTGGGTTTGTATGACAGGCCGCCTATAATACCGGCCACCTGCCGGGATTCTTCGTCACTCAATGTCATCACACATTTGGATTCGCTTTCTTCTTCATCATAACGGTACAGTTCCCTTCTTCCGTCATCATGGATAACAACGACCATGTTGTCTCCTGCATTGGTTTCAATCTGGTATTTTTTACCAATACCAATGAGGTCTGATTCTCTTACGACTGACATGTTTAATAATCCCCTCTTTTTTATGTAAAAAGCTTATGCTGAATGAATATGTCTTTAAACTATTCAAGCCGTAAAGATACGTTATTTATCGGTGCTGTTGCAAATCTGCCGTGAATATTGTACTTTCGCGCCTTGCTTTATATGTGAATTAAACACAGCGAATTTATAGTAATTTATTCATTCAATACAACACTAATGTTGAAAACAAATAATCTGGGTTATCCGCGTGTCGGTGCCCTGCGTGAGCTGAAAAAAGCCAACGAGGCCTACTGGGCCGGCAAAATCAGCCAGGAAGAATTGTTACAGGCCGGACTGAAAATCCGTGAAGGTAACTGGAAAACGCAACAAGAGGCAGGAATTGACCTGATCCCTTCCAACGATTTTTCTTTTTATGACCAGGTACTGGATACCTCACTGCTGGTAGGTGCCGTGCCCCCCCGTTACGATGGTTTTGCCCGTGATGCGCAATCGGGTTACAACCTTGATCTTTACTTTGCCATGGCCAGAGGCTTCCAGAAAGAAGGTCTTGATGTGACGGCTATGGAGATGACGAAATGGTTCGATACGAATTACCATTATATCGTTCCCGAATTTGTAAAGGATCAGCAATTCAGCTTAACTTCTGAAAAGGTGATCAATGAATACAACGAAGCGAAAAGCCTCGGTATCGAAACCAAGCCGGTGCTGATCGGCCCGATAACATACCTGTTACTGGGTAAAGAAAAAGAATCCGGTTTTAATCGGATCGATCTGATCGACAGGCTCGTGCCGGTATATGAAGAGATCCTGGGCAAGCTGTCAAAGGCCGGTGCCCGCTGGATACAGATCGATGAGCCGTTCCTGGCACTGGATATAGATGATACCACCCGTGCGCTGTATCAGACCGTATATGCGAAACTCGCTGCAGCTGCCAATGGTGCCGGTATCGTGGTTGCCACGTATTTTGAAGCATTGCGTGAAAACGCAGACATCGCATTGAACCTGCCGGTTCAGGCTCTGCATGTCGATTTAGTAAGAGGAGAGAACCAACTCGATGATATATTGCCAAATGTACCCGCTGCCTTAACCCTTTCACTGGGTGTGGTTGATGGCCGGAATATTTGGAAGAACGACTATGAAAAGGCGTTAGGGCTGATTAAAAAAGCTGTTGACGCCTTGGGTGACAGCCGCGTATGGGTAGCACCATCCAGCTCACTGCTCCATGTTCCGTTTGATCTGGACCTGGAGGATAAGGAGGAATCACTGCCCGCAGAAGTAAAAAACTGGCTTGCTTTTGCCAAGCAAAAACTGGCTGAGGTGAAAGATCTCTCGATCCTGGCCGGCGGAAATGCCGATGAAGCGACCTGGGCCCGTTTTGAAGCCAATAAGGAAGCCCAGGAAAGCCGTCGTACTTCCACCCTGATCCACCGTCCGGAAGTGAAGGAGCGGGTAAGCAGCATTACCGATGCGGATGCTACCCGGACCTCTCCGTTTCCCGTACGTAAGGAGGCGCAGCAGGCTAAATTTAACCTGCCGTCGTTCCCTACCACGACCATTGGTTCGTTCCCGCAAACGAAGGACGTTCGTAAATGGCGGGCGGACCTGAAGAAAGGGACGATCACGCAGGAAGCATATGATAAACTGATTGCGGAGGAAACTGAAAATACCATCCGGTTACAGGAGCAGCTTGATATTGACGTACTGGTACACGGTGAGTTTGAGCGGAATGACATGGTGGAATACTTTGGAGAGCAATTGGCCGGGTATGCCTTCACCAAGAACGGATGGGTACAATCCTATGGTTCACGTTGTGTGAAGCCGCCGGTTATTTACGGGGATGTATACCGCCCCGAAGATATGACGGTACGCTGGTCTTCTTATGCCCAGACACTGACAGATCGTCCGGTAAAAGGCATGCTCACCGGACCGGTTACCATTTTACAGTGGTCGTTTGTCCGCAATGACCAACCGCGGTCAACCACTACCTACCAGATTGCGTTAGCAATTCTGGACGAGGTGCAGGCACTGGAAAAAGCCAGTATCAAGATCATCCAGATCGACGAGCCTGCTATCCGTGAGGGATTGCCGCTGCGTAAGGCAGACCAGCAGGAGTACCTGAACTGGGCCGTGCGCGCATTCCGTGTTTCTTCGTCCAACGTGGAAGACGATACACAGATCCATACCCACATGTGCTATTCTGAGTTCAACGATATCATTGAAGATATCGCTGCCATGGATGCCGATGTGATCACCATTGAAACCTCACGGTCGCAGATGGAACTCCTGGATGCGTTTGCAGGTGATTTCAAGTATCCGAATGATATCGGGCCGGGCGTCTATGATATCCACTCACCGCGTGTTCCGAGTACGGAAGAAATGGTCGAGCTGCTGAATAAAGCCAAGGCAGTAGTTCCTGCTGAGCAATTGTGGGTAAATCCGGACTGCGGACTGAAAACCCGTGCATGGCCGGAAACAAAGGCCGCACTGGAATCCATGGTAGAAGCTGCAAAGATTCTCCGTGGTGTTACAGCGTAGGTGAACGGATCCTGTTTCGCGCAGGAATACGTACTATAAAAGGCTACCGGTTCACGTCATTTCGTGAACCGGTAGCCTTTTTTTATAGGGCTATTGTTTGGCAACGGACGAAGTCGTAATTTTAGGCATGAAGAAAGTCATTACCGCCAGCCAGATGCAGCAGGTTGACCGGCATACGATCACCCATCAGCCGATCGCATCGGTTGACCTGATGGAAAAGGCGGCCATCGCCTTTGTTGGTATTTTCTGCGGACTGGTTCCGGATCGCCATACATCCATCCTGGTTTGCTGTGGTACCGGCAACAACGGGGGCGATGGGCTGGCCATTGCGCGCCTGCTGCAGGAGCGGTGTTATGACGGGGTCCGGGTGCTCGTGGCTGCGTTCTCAGAAACCTGCAGTGAAGACTTTACCGAGAATCTTAGGCGACTGAACCGGACGCCGGTTCCTGTAACCGTTATCCGGAGGGCGGATGAATGTCCCCCGATTGTGGCGAAAGTCGTTGTCGACGCTTTATTCGGTTCCGGCCTTAACAGATGCTTGTCGGGCGACTGGCTGGCATTGGTAAACCGGATCAATGAGGCAAAAAGACGGGTGATATCCGTGGACGTGCCGGGCGGATTGAGATCCGACGGTTATATGCCGGCGGAGGACGCTGCCATCGAAGCAGACGAAGTGATCAGTTTTCAGCGCCCGAAGCTGAGTTTTTTCTTTCCGGAATCAGCACCATACGTCCGGAGTTTCCATGTCGCCCCGATTGGATTGGACGAAGTTTTTCTGGAATCACAGGAAAGTGATTTTTTTATAACGGAGCCCGAGGATATGCGGATGATGTACCGGCAACGCCGGGCATTCACCCACAAAGGAACCTATGGACATGCACTGGTTATCGCCGGTGCAACGCACACGATGGGAGCTGCCATACTCTGTGCCGGTGCCTGTCTGTATGCCGGTGCCGGGATGACGACTGCCTGTATCCCTCAATCGGGTTATGGAGCCATGAATACGCGCCTTCCGGAGGTAATGACAGTCGGACATGAAGAGGTACCGGAAAAATGGGAACGGTGGACGGCAGTAGGAATCGGTCCGGGGCTCGGTGATGCAGCCATCCTGGAAGTGGTCGTACAAAATGAGCCTGAAGGCAATAAGCCCCTGGTGCTGGATGCGGATGCGCTGAACGCCCTCAGCAGACACAGGGATCTCCTGGAACGGCTCCCCAGGGAGACTATTTTAAGTCCGCATGTAAAGGAGTTTGACCGCTTGTTCGGGGAACATGCCAGTTGGTGGGATCGGGTACAGACGGCCCGTTCAGAAGCGGTATCGCGGCACCTGGTCATTATACTGAAGAATCAATATACATTTATTGCGTTACCTGACGGACGCCTTTGCATCAATACCACCGGCAACCCGGCCATGGCCGGCGGCGGCATGGGAGATGTGCTGACCGGGATCGTCGTCGCCCTCCGTGCGCAGGGATATACTGCCGGTGACGCTGCCATACTGGGATGTTACCTGCATGGACGTGCCGGCGACCTGCTGGCTGCGAAGGGCATGGCGGTCGTGCCGGCGTCAGCTATCATTGAAAAACTTCCTTACGTGCTCGGTGAGCTGAAGGGCAGTTAAAATCGCAAAAAATAACGAACTTTGCGGCAAACTTTTTCTATTGAAACCATCGCAACTGAAATGGCTCCTGCTGGCGTTTCTTACCGTTACCTGGGGCAGTTCTTTTATCCTTATTAAACAAGGCATAGCTGCTTATACACCGATGCAGGTCGGTGCCCTGAGGTTGTGTGTAGCCGGACTGGCACTGGTGTTTTACGGTATTTCCAGTTTCCGGTATATCCCGAAAAAATCCATGCCCTGGGTTGTGACTGCGGGGGCAATGGGCAATTTCATCCCTATGTTCCTGTTCCCGCTTGCCCAGGAGAACGTCAGCAGTTCCCTGGCAGGTATCCTGAACTCGCTGACCCCATTGTTTGTTCTGGTGTTCGGATACCTGTTTTTTGCTACCAAAAGCCGGTGGACGCAGGTTGCCGGTGCCTTCATCGGTTTTGCAGGGGCGGTTATTCTCATGGGTGACAATGGTAACGGCGGGGAAAATGACCCCGGATCCCTGCTGATCATTGTATCAGCCACTACGCTTTATGCCATGAATGGGTTGATTGTCAGTAATTATCTCTCCTCCATCCCGTCCCTGAAGCTATCGTCCGTGGTCTTTACCATCTGGTTTGGCCCGGCATTGCTTATCCTGTACTTCACCGGGTTTTTCCATTCCTTTGAAGGAACTCCTGCGCAATGGAAAGGATTGGCATATATTGCCGTCCTGGGACTGGTGGGTACGGCGCTGGCCATGATCCTGTTTTACCGGCTGCTCCAGCTGACCTCGCCGGTCTTTACATCCACCGTTACGTATCTCATGCCTGCCGTTGCGGTGATGTGGGGGGTGCTGGATGGTGAACAGCTGGGATGGACGCACGTTACCGGCGGCGGGCTGATTCTGCTGGGGGTCTACCTGATTCAGCGGAAATACGGCAGAGAGGCAGACACAGGTCCGGTCTGATACAACACATGAATCCTTATGAATGGTTTTTCAGTTTATCCGTGCGGGTCGTCAACAGCTGGAATACTTTATCGGACGCTTGCTTGAAAGCAAGACCAATATCGTCGGCGGTTGCCGTCACCGCTTCCGGATTCAGGCTTTTGATACGTACCTCAATGGTGCAGCGCTTGTCGTTGCTGCCCTGCTTGCCGCTGTTCTCGTCAGCCAGGAAAACTTCCAGGCGTGTGACGGATTCGTCAAAGCGCGCAAGTGAACTGTTCAGACTTTCTGTGATTTTAGCGATGAAATTCTCGCTGAGCTGGATGTTTTTGTCAGAATTAACTTGTATCGTCATGTTTCTTTTTTCAGCGATAATACGAATTATATCCGGATCTGTCGACTGACGGCAGCACGATTTACGGTAATTTGACTTTACTGCATATCAAACAGGTGCTTTTCAGCATGGTAGGATGATCGTACCAGCGGGCCGCTCTCTACATATTTAAAACCCATTTTCAGGCCCACTTCCTGATAGTACTTAAACTGGTCGGGCGTGATCCATTCCACTACCGGGTGGTGGTTTTTGGTGGGTTGCAGGTATTGGCCCAGGGTAAGGATATGTACACCTGCCTGGTAAAGGTCGTTCATTGCCTCCAGTATATCGGCCTCTGTTTCGCCGAAACCCAGCATAATGCCTGATTTGGTGCGCAGGCCGGCGGCAGAGATACGGCGCAGACATTCCAGACTGCGATCGTATTTGGCCTGGATGCGAACCTCACGGGTAAGGCGCCGCACGGTCTCCAGGTTATGGGAAACCACTTCCGGGCGCACTGCCAGCACGCGTTCAAGGTTTTCCCAGATACCTTTAAAATCCGGTATCAGTGTTTCCAGGGTCGTTCCCGGGCTTTCACGTCGGATGGTATTCACCGTTTCGGCCCAGATGGCGGAGCCGCCGTCTTTCAGGTCATCCCGATCAACCGACGTAATGACGCAATGTTTTACCTGCATCAGCTTTACGGAGGCGGCTACGCGGTTCGGCTCGTCCAGGTCAACGGCTTTCGGTCGTCCGGTTGCTACGGCGCAGAAGGAGCAGGAGCGTGTACAGATGTTTCCAAGGATCATGAAAGTAGCCGTCCCGGCACCCCAGCATTCGCCCATATTCGGGCAGTTGCCGCTTTCACAGATGGTATGCAATTTATGTTCGTCTACCAGTCCGCGCACATGACGGTACTCCTTGCCGACGGGTAATTTCACACGGAGCCAGTCGGGTTTCCGCTGCAGTTGGTTGGCCGGAATGACAGGTAATTCAATCATCATGCAAACTTAAACAATAAAAATGTAATTCCCCGGTGAAAGGATACCTCGCAGATGCCGTTACCGTGATCCGGAGAAAATTTTTACATCGTGTCAACGCGGGTGACGAAATCAGCCACATGAATAGCATTATGGCTGGCATGATGCACGCATTGAGATCCCTTCACCAACAGTAGTTGAGGGGATTCATGTCTCACCTGCCAGATATCAGCGATCCGGTCAGAGATAGGTCGATACCGGATCAGATCGAGGAAATAGCAGGAGACACCATCCGGTATCAGGGGCTCTTCAAGGGTAATTATCTTTTTGGCCATGCTGCTGACGGAGCAGCGGGTGCTGTGTTTAAAAATCAGGCTGTGCCGGTCCTGCGCGGCAATGTCCGCCAATTGTTCTTCAGAAGTAAGTGGAATCCACCGGGTCATACACTAAGGCTTTGAAAATTTATCAGGTTCAACGTCCATCAGGGCAGCCGTGACGGGATAGTGGATATGTATACGTCGTGCCCGGTCATCAAACCGGGTAGCGAGCACCAGTCCACCGCCGATATCCTTGAACGCAGAAAGACGGAAATCGTACCGGATATCACCGTCGTCATCCAGTACGGTCCACCGCTCGATGCGGCCGGTACGGTTATCTGCGAAGAACCTGCTAACCGTCGTTCCCGCTTCCGGAATCTGGCAGGTTGTTTCAAAAACCTCGTACCGGCGGTTACCGATCAGCTCACTTCCCCGGTGGCGGAGTTGTTTGCTGGTCTCCAGTACGGATGGGATGAACAGCCAGTAAGCGTCTTTACGGAAATGGGTAACGGATTGCTTCCGGACACTGTCAGTAACCATCTGATCCCGGACCGGTTCGCCGTCTACGAATACGCGCGCAATGTGTGATCTTGTATTAAACAATACGGTAAGGGGTTGCGCCTCCGGAGTCAGGCTTTCCAACCTGCAGGCTCCGTTACTGCGGTCCCACAAATACCGTTGTTCTGACGGGTCAGCGGTAGTGGCAGTGGTGTTGCAGGTAAAGAGGAGATACCGGGTATCTTTCCATGCTTCCTTCCCGCCGAATCCCTGCCACAGCAGATCAGCAGCAGCTTCCTGCGCCTGTACCACGCCGGTTATTGCCGGGGCGATCCATAAAAGCATATGGATAAGTTTATTCATATCGTGATCATAAACACACCTGTATGTGTGTTGGTGTAACGTATGACTGTCCCTCCCGTGGGACAGGTTTGATTATTTTCGTAAAGACTGCCGCAGCGCTGCCATCTGTATGGCTGTGATGGCTGCCTCCTCGCCTTTGTTCCCATGCCTGCCGCCTGCCCGGTCTTTGGCCTGCTCCAGGTTGTCAGTTGTTAAAACGCCGAAGACCGCCGGTTTATTGTGTTTGAGAGATACATTGGTGATCCCGTTAGCCACTGCCTGACATATATAATCAAAATGGGGGGTTTCTCCCCGGATCACGCAACCCAGGCAGATGACTGCATCCACTTTCGTATTTCCCAGCAACAGGTCAGCCCCGCTCGTCAGTTCGTAGCTGCCCGGTACTTCAGCAAGGAATATGTTTTCCGGCAGGGCTCCTTTTTCCAGCAGCAACTGATAGGCCCCTTCATACAGGGCGCCGGTAACTTCAGCGTTCCACTGTGCGACGACAATGCCAAAAACATACGGAGCTGCAGAACCAACCTGCAGGTGGGAAAAATCGGATAAACTTTTAAACTGAGTAGCCATATAACGACATAAAAAAAGCTGCTGTTGTGACAGCAGCCGGAAATAATTCTTCTGTATGCTTACAGCTGTGCCTCGGCACGTGCGATATAGGCTTCCACCAGTGAGGCCTCCGCACTTTCAGGGTAATCGCTTTTAATTTTTTTGTAGGTACTGGCGGCGGCCTTGAAGTCCTTTTGCGCCTCATATACCAGACCCAGTTTTTTGAGGAAAAGGGGTGTCGTAAAAGAATTGCTGCTTTTGTCGGCAGCTTTTCTATACTGCTGTATCGCTTTTCCGTAATCTTTCAGTTCAGAATAAGCATCACCTAACAGTCCGGTGATCAATGGGTCTATCACCGGGCTTCCGGTATCGCTGTATTTTTCCAGTACAGCAACTGCCTCCTGGTACTGTCCGCTTTGCAGGTAGAGCCCACCCAGGTAGGCATTGGCAATATTGGCCGACTTGGTATTGGTGTATTCATCTGCAATCTGCCTGAAGCCGGGATACGAGCCATCGCCGTCGATCGCGCGCTGGCGCAACGAATCAATCAGGGCATATTCCTCCGCCTTATACATTTCGTTGGCAGCCTGTACGGCGCGCGGAGCCAGGTAAAAACGCTGGTAACCGAAATAAAGTAAGATCAATACAATGATGCCACCTGCGATGAAAATCAGGCTTTTCTGGTTTTCCTCAATGAAACTTCCTGTTCCGGTTTTCACCTGCGGGGCAGCTTTAATTCTATCTTTTTGAGCTGTTGACATTTCTGTTCTTAAATTCGGACTGCAAAAATACACTTTTACATTTTATAAACAAGTTTTTTTTGGCTGCTGTATTCGTATGATA
>CAZJKM010000039.1:0-1776 GCA_964546645.1 uncultured Sphingobacteriaceae bacterium | reverse complement strand
ACTAATCCACCAGCTCCCCCTTTTCCACCACATGCACTTCCGCATCACGGTTTATGTCCAGATTGGCATCCATAAATTCCGTTGTTGCCGGC
Organism: uncultured Sphingobacteriaceae bacterium; assembly: GCA_964546645.1. Classification (GTDB taxonomy): domain Bacteria; phylum Bacteroidota; class Bacteroidia; order Sphingobacteriales; family Sphingobacteriaceae; genus A37T11. The sequence goes on along the minus strand of CAZJKM010000039.1, from coordinate 1,684 downwards.
ATGTCCACGGTAATACTGCGCATCCGGCTGATCTCGACGGTCAGTGATCCGGCAGTAAAGTCAAACAAATGGCCGCCCGCCGTGTTGTCGCTGGTCAGGAAGTGGAAATGAGGTCCTGAGACGTTGACCGTCTTCAGGAATGCCGGAATATAGAATCCGACCAATGTTCCCTGTATATTGTCAAATGAAAACGTGTGCTGATGGTGCTTCAGGTGTTCCAGGAGGGATGAGTAAGGCTTTGCTGCCGGCGCAGGTGCCCGGGTATGCATGCTGATGAAATCACCGCTTATACGGATGGCGTACGCGCTGTTTTTGTTCAGTTGCCGGGCAAGCCGCTCCTGCAGCTCTCCGTAGGTGAATGCGCTGGCCGGCTTTATTTCAAAAACCGTGTCCGGCCGGAAAAACGTCAGTACCGCCAGTGGGGATTTCGCTGTGTCTGGTACAGGATACGCTTTCCCATCATGCCGTATGCGGTATATCTTCCCTTCATTGATAAATAGCTCCCCGTCCAGGGCATTGAAGGTCCCGATCCCGAAATTACCCTTTGTCTTCAGTTCGGAAAAGTCACGTTCCCCTTCAAAAACACCGTCCAGCAGGGCGTCAATAGTAGCATACTGGTAAAGCCGGTTATGATCGTGGTCAGACCGGCCTGTGCCGCCTGCGCAGGCAACGACACAACAGCATAGCAGTAAATACCAAAAAGTTTTAAAAGCCATTTTTCAGATTATCAGATACATTGGTTCGGCGAAATTAGGGTTTAATCCGGGGAAAACAGCAGGACAGCGATTTTTTTCCATAATAACAGTAAATTAGGCAGCAAAAATAAACTGATGTATGAAGCAGGGCATCCTGGTGTTTATACTAATAGGAATGGGTTTGACGGATAATCAGAAGCGGGAAACAGCAGATATCGTGATTACGGGCGGTACGGTCGTGACCATGGACGCGGAACGGAAATTAATTGAAGATGGTTTCATAGCCATTCGTCAGGGAGAGATCATCGCCGTGGGAGAGCGGTCAGCACTGGATGGGAAGTATACCTCCGGAGAGACGATCGACGCCACGGGTAAGCTGGTGATACCGGGGTTGATCAATGGGCATACGCATGTGCCGATGACCCTTTTCAGGGGGATGGCCGACGACCTGGAATTGCACCGCTGGCTGCATGAGCATATTTTCCCGGCAGAGTCAAAGCACGTGAATGAAGCGTTTGTGCGGGCCGGAACCCGGCTGGCACTGGCTGAGATGGTCCGTGGCGGGACCACTACGTTCTGCGATATGTATTATCACGAGGATGCCATTGCGGAGGAAACAGCGCAGGCGGGTGTAAGGGGTGTGCTGGCACAGACGGTGATTGATTTTCCGGCACCGGATTATAAAAAAACAGAAGACGCCCTGGCAGCGGCCGATCGTTTTATAAAACGGTGGCAGGGGCATCCACTGATCGTTCCCGCTATCGGGCCGCATGCTCCGTACACCGTGTCGCCGGAGAACCTGGCCAAAGTGTTGGAGTTGTCCGACCGTACCGGAGCACCGGTCGTGATCCACGTGAGTGAGACGGATGCGGAGGTAAAAGATATCTCAGGCCGCTATGGTGCACGACCCGTGGAGCATCTGGCGCGGCTGGGTTTTTTAAATGAGCGGACGATCATGGCCCATGTGGTGCATATCCACGACGGCGAAC
>CAZJKM010000038.1:3578-22756 GCA_964546645.1 uncultured Sphingobacteriaceae bacterium | reverse complement strand
GGATTCGTTGAAACAGGATTCAAAGGAAATGCTGATAAGGATTGAAGCTGATACGAGCCTGAACAAAACACCGGCGTCAACTGATCCTTTGGGCTCCCTTGCTGACCAAAAAAGCATATTAGACGACAATCCGCTCATTTTTTTGGACGGCGAAGAAATAAACAGCCATGTTCTCGGGTTATTGGATAAGGAACAAATTAAATCTATCAGTATATTCAAGAAAGGTGCTGCAGAGGCTGCACCTTTTGGCCCGAAAGGTATTAACAACGGTGTTGTTCTGATCGCTTCTAAAAAAGGAGGGGAAGGCAAAGTCGGGAAAAAATACCGTATCTGGTCTATCAACCCAAAACCGAACGGATAGTTTACAGGAATATCATTTGATTTATCTGCCAGGAAGTAATTGAACCGGTAAGCTGGCTGCAATCTCTCCGGCGATGGCTTTCAGTTTCTCCGGTTCATCCGTGCTGTTTTCAATGATGATGTTACTTTGGTTTTTGTACGGCAGCAGGTATTTCCGGTAAGCAGGTTGTACATGGTTGTTCCATTTATAGCGTACTTCCTGTTCGTCGTAACCCCGTTCCGCGGCATCACGCCGGATCCGGCGCTGCAGAGCGACCTTATCATCAGCGTGGATGAAGATGCGAAGCTGCAGCTGTTTGCTCACCACCGGGTCGTGGAAGATGAATAAGCCTTCTATAACCAGTACCGGGGCCGGTTTCAGCGTAAGCATGCGTGGCTTAAGGGCGGGATTATTGAAAGTGTATTCCTGCTTAACAACAGTTTTGCCTTCGGTGAGCCGGAGAATATGAGCATGAAAGGTTTCCAGGTCGAATGCTTCCGGGACATCAAAATTGTGAAGCATGTTTTCTTCCCCGGTTTTGCAATCCACCGGCCGGTAGTAGTCATCCAGGGAGATCAGCGTGATACTTCCCGGGGCGAACTGCCTGAGCAGGTATTGGAGAAACAGCGTTTTGCCCGATCCGCTTGTTCCGGCCACACCGATGAGATAAGGTGCTTTATTCATGTGGCACCCCATAACTGATAGTTACCCGGAACCTGCGGTCGATTACCCCGATCAGGGAAGCCGCCGCTTTGGAAATAACGATGATGGCATCCTTCGTTTCCTGGGTTTCGGTATACTTGCCCACCACTTTGGCAAAAGTGGTTCGGTCTGTCATCGGATTGGTGATTTTAATAACCGTGCCTACCGGTGCCGTTTTGTGCAGGGCCAGCATCGTTCCGTCCGGCAGGTTCAGGTCGTCAATCCATACGCCGACACCCTGTTCATTGATTTGCCGGAGCCCGTACCGGTCAGTCGGTACCGGGGAGGTGTCTGTTTCCTGGCTGGCACTGGTGTCCACCACCTGTTGTGCCGTTACCGGAGGAGTGGGAGGAGGTGGTGGTGGAAGAGCTTTCCTTCCTTGCGGAATATTCAGTAGCTGTCCTTCTCTCAGGTTGTTTGAAGAGAGGTTGTTCTCTTTCCGGATTTCTTCCACTGTCGTCTCAAACCGTTTGGCGATGGTATAAAGTGTTTCCCCGCGGCCGACTTTATACTCAATGAAGGAAGAGGTAGCGGTGTTTTGCTGTTCAATCACAACGGAGGATGGTGCGGACGGGTGTACGGTTGACGCATACGGCAGGCCGGTGGGAATCCGGATTGTGCCACCCACTTTTAGTGGTTGCTGTTTGTTCAGTTCCATGATGTCCCTGGTACTGATATGATACCGTCTGCCCAGAGAAAAATAGGTTTCTTTGGGCTCAATCCGATGCAGGATCACTTTTTTCCCGTTTACATTTTCAATTCCGATCGAGTCTGCCGGTGAAGCCGACGTTCCGGATGGCATAAACAGACAAGCTGCCATGCAAATAAGTCCGGCCGATACGATATAAAGTCGATTTAAATTCATGGTTGTTGTAACTTTATACAAAATACGAAATGATGGTGTCGTCCTGATGTGATACCGCGAACAGCTGGTTGTCCAGTATAAAAAAGGGTTCATACAGTATTTTCTCAAATGAATCAGCGATCACCTGGTTGTATAGAACGGTCTCCCCTGAAAAGATGAGGATCCGTAAAGCGAATGCATCCTGTTGTCGTTCATGGAACACAAAAATATCCCTGTCATGGTTGCTGGTGTGGAACAGGGGCCCTTCGGCGGGGTAGGCGGACAGCCAGGCAGGCGGCGGTTCCGTACAGGCGCGGGGCAGCGTAACGTGGACAGGGACGGGGTAGAGCGTCTCATCGGTAACCGTGGTGTCGATACGTGCACCGGATAATATATTAAGAAGGGAAGGCGGCCCCCCCGAAACATTCCGGTGCTGCACGGCAATGCCTTTTGCTGTCACCGCGAGAAAACGATACTGAAACCCTTCCCAGGCCGTTTCACCTGTTCTGCTGTGTAAGGCGGTCAGTCCATGTGTTTGCGGTCCGTCCGTACTCATTGTCTGAAGCAATAAACGCTCTCCGGCAATAGCTGCGAGGGTCCACCAGCGGTCGCCATAGGTCTGTTCATTCAGCAGTACCTGCCCCGAAGGGTAGTGGATCACAGAAAAAAAGGGTTGTCCGTTATTCCGGTCTCTCGTTTCAATAGCCAGCAGTTGCGCGGATTCATCCGTTTTGATACGCCATATCCTTCCCGAAAAAACTTTCGAAAATGCGGAATTAAGCCTATATTTAGCAGGTGAAACCAACGCGTTTTTGTCCATACCTGTTTTCAGGGGTGCCCAAAATACGAAGTTTCATTTTATTTAAGTGATATAAATATGCTAAAAAACGTTAAAGCGGCGTTTACGCTCCTGCCAGCGATGGTTGTTCTGTGGTTACTATGCCTGCCCGGAATGGTAAAGGCACAGGAAAAACAGCCGGAGGTGTACACCTTCCAGTTGAAGGAAGATATTGGTCCGTCTGCCTGGCGCTTCACCAAAAAGGCTTTTGATGAAGCCGAACAGGCCGGTGTGGCTATCATGCTGATTGAAATGAATACCTATGGCGGCCAGGTGAACTTTGCAGACTCTATCCGCAGCAGGATACTGGATTCGAAGCTGAAAACCATCGTATACATCAACCATAACGCGGCGTCGGCAGGCGCACTGATAGCACTGGCATGTGATCGTATCTATATGGGGCGGGGATCGAGTATCGGTGCCGCCAGTGTGGTCAATCAGGAGGGGGAGGTGATGCCGGAGAAATACCAGTCGTATATGCGCGGGCTGATGCGGGCTACCGCAGAGGCAAAAGGGCGTGATCCGCGCATTGCCGAAGCCTTTGTCGATTCGGATGTGGACCTGCCCGGTCTGAAGCCGAAAGGCAAGTTGCTGACGCTTACGGGTAGTGAAGCTGTTAAGACAGGCATTGCCGACGGGGAGGCCAATAGCATACAGGCTGTGTTCGAGCAGGAGCACCTCATTAACCCCGCTGTCACTTCGATGCGGATTACCTGGATCGATAAGGTGATATCGTTCCTGATCAACCCGGCGGTGAGCGGATTGCTGATCATCCTGATCCTCGGTGGTATTTATTTTGAGATGCAGACGCCTGGTGTTGGTTTTGCCCTGGTGGTGGCTGTTATCGCAGCCTTGCTGTTCTTTGCCCCGTTGTATATAGAAGGGTTGGCAGCACACTGGGAAATCGCGCTTTTTGTACTGGGGATCATCCTGATTGCCCTGGAGATATTCGTCATACCGGGTTTCGGGGTGCCGGGCATAGTAGGGATTATCTTTCTGGTATGTGGCCTCGCTTTCAGTATGGTCACGAATGATTATTTCGACTTCCGGCCGTCAGGGTTCGGGTCCGGGAAGTTGTTTAATGCCTTTCTGGTAGTGATAGGTGCTATGGTGGCATCTATTGTACTGTCTGTATTATTCGGAAAAAGTATCCTGCGGTCGGGTGCTTTCAGGCGGCTTGTCCTGGCGGATGAGCAACAGGCGGCCCAGGGCTACGTGTCATCTGTGCAGCAGGCCGACCTGATCGGGAAAGAAGGGATTGCCAAAACAACCCTCCGGCCTTCCGGTAAAATTGAAATTGACGGTAAATGGTATGATGCAGTGGCCCTTGACGGCTTTATTGAAAGCGGTGTCCGGATTTATGTGGAAAAGCATGAGAATTACAACCTGTTTGTCCGTCAGAAAAGGGAGTACAGCGGTGGTGATGCTTAAATTATGAGTTACATATGATCGTCCGGTTGCTGAATTGGAACGATTAATGATGGTTATAAAGCGGATACCTTAGCGTATACTGAAACATAAAGTGAATCGATATGAATGCAAAATCAATCAGTCTGGAAGAAAAAAAACTAAGGCCTGTTGTGGATCACCTGAACGATCTGCTGGCTAATTATCACATCCATTATCAGAAATTAAGAGGCGCACATTGGAATGTGCGCGGATCACATTTCTTTACCTTACACGCAAAATTTGAGGAGCTGTACACCAATGCCATCACGACCATTGACGAATTGGCAGAACGTATCCTGACCCTTGGTAAGTCGCCATTGAGCCGTTACCAGGATTATCTGGAAACCGCTGAGATCAAAGAGATCGATACGATCGCTCAATCGGACGAAGAGTTGGTGAAAGCGGTAGTGGAGGATTTGGAGGTACTGATCGCCCTTCAGCGTGACTTGCTGGAAATTACCGACGAAGCGAATGATGAAGGATCCAATGATATGGTCAATGCATTTATGCAGTTCAATGAAAAGCAGAACTGGATGCTGCGCGCATTCCTGAATAAGAAATAGCTTTTTATCCGACATAACAACCGGGACGACCAAAGCGCTCCCGGTTGTTATGTTTTACTTTCCTACCAGCTGCCAGGTACTTTTTCAGTAGCTCCTATCGATTACCTGTTCCGAAGTTACCTGTTTTTACGCAGCGGTCAGTACCGGCCGGCAGCTATTCTCTGCGGCTTTCTGTTGTGTACACAAAACTGTCTGCTTTGTAATAACCAAGGTTATACTCTATAGGCCGGTCGCCCTGGTCAAAAACATATCTTTTTCTGAAAAGGATAGGACTTCCTGGTTTAACTTCGAGTTTTTCTGCTATAAATTTGTCAGCTTCTTTTGCGCTGACTTCTTCTTTGGATAGTATCGCAATAACTGAATAATCTTTTTCAAGGATCTCGTACAGCGGACGTTTAAAATCCTCCTTTCCTGTTAAGCCTATTCTGGGGTGAAAATAAGATACAAAGTACACAAATGGCCCGTCTGGTGTTCCTCTTAACCGTTCCATCTTAATAACAGGTCTCCCATGAGCTATTTCAAAAAAATTTGTGATGGGACTTTCCGGCTTTACCCAGCTGATATTCAATTCAAAGTTTTTCACAGGAATGCCCCGGGCATGCATTTCCTGAGAAAAGCTTAGCCAATTGCTTGATTTTGAGCTGACAGGTATATCAGCAACCTTTGTTCCAATACCTTTTTTCCTGATCAGCAGCCCCTCATATACCAGCTTGTTTAGTGCTTGTCGTAAAGTTGTTCGTGATATGGCCAGTTGCTTAGCCAGGTCTACTTCATTTGGTAAAAACCTGCCATCCACATAAGCTGGATCTGCAATAATTTTACGTAGCAGCTCTTCTGCCTGAATGTGAAGTGGGACAGGACTTTTATGGTCTATGCTAAACTTCATGAGTTACATGGATAAAACCCTGTTTGGGTGACAAAAATAAAATAAATTATATTTTATGATAACGTTATACATCGTACTGATCTGTGCCTGATGATGCTCATTTTTATATTTCGGCACATGCTGCAATATACTTCATGGAGCTGCAAAACAACAAAATTTTATTTTTAAAATAAAAGTAGTATATATGTACGTACATTATAACATTTAAATAATCTCTTGATGTTTGAAGGAATTTTTACTTTTCAGGAATTAAAATTTATGAAAAAAACATCCAGGTATACAGTATTGATGCTTTTATACTGCTTTGCGACAACATCGTCATACAGTCAGACGAAAACTATTTGGGAGATAGGTGTTGCTGACGACCAAAGTACCGGTATGGCTATGGCGCCATCGGATTACAAGCAATTTCTTGCCAATGATTTTGGAAGTACGGACCGGTTTTTTATGGTTGGCATTTCAAAAGCGGAAGTGGATTGGCCGTATATACTGCCTGGCGCAAAAGATGTTTGGGCCGGTACCCGGTCTCATGCTATCCATGCGCTTTTTAGCATGGAAAATTTTTCTTCAGAAGGAAACTGGAAATTTATTATTGATGTGGCAGGATATAACCTGGAAAGTCCGCCAATATTGAAAGTGGTGATCAATGGAAAATCATGGATATACCGTTTCCCGAAAATCGAAAGCAGCGACAAACAGGATGTTCCGGTAACAAATAGAGAACATATCATAAAAATCCCAATTCAACAGGGTTTAATTAGTGCCAATAATGAGATACAATTGATATCATTGGACGGATCATACCTGGTATTCGATCAGGTACGGTTGGAAGGCCCGGCACAAGCCTGCTTGAAGATACCCGAAAATGCCTTTATAAGAGAAGTAAAACCTGCAGGATATGAAACGGAGCACCTTGCCGGAAAATTTCAACCACTGCTGATAGACCTGGAACATCTTAGCGGAAAGCCTCTTTTAAAGGTGCTTTTAGACGGGCAAAGTATACTGGAAGAAAGAATTGAAAAAGGGAGATATCAGTTCGAAGCTCCCATGCCTGCAGTCACAAAAGCACAGCACAGTAATTATGAAATTTTGGTTGATAAGAAGGTGGTAGCACGAGGTAGCATTAAACGTGCGTCTCAAAAATTAGCTACACCCGCTGATTATGTGGACACGCAGGTAGGTGCGTCACATTCACGCTGGATGATCGCTCCGGGACCATGGATGCCTTTTAGTATGGTTAAGATCAGCCCCGATAATCAGAATCATGGCTGGTGGTCCGGATATGACCCGATGTACGAAAGCGTTGGTACATTTAGCCATATACATGAATGGACGATGGCCGGGTTAGGTATGCTGCCTGTCAACGGTCCGTTAAAGATCAAAATAGGCGATCAGAATGAACTTCAGGGGACAGGGTACCGTTCCCGGATTGATAAATCAACAGAAGAGGCCCCGCTGGGATATTATAAAGCTGATCTGCTGGATTACCATATTAAAGCTGAACTCACCGCTACCACAAGGGCAAGCTTTCAGCGCTATACGTATCCTGAAGCAACGGATTCGCGGATTATGATTGATCTGCAGATACCTTCTGAATATGAGTATCAGTTGCAGGAAGTGAGTTTTAGAAAAGTGAACGACTATCGTATAGAAGGGTTCAGTAAGCAGCAGTCACTCAATACCTGGCGATGGTATCCCAGCCAGCAGGATTATATTGTTCATTTTGTAATAGAGTTTGACAGACCTATAAGAAAGATGGGTGTTTGGTCAAATGATGCTGTTAGTGAGGATATTATGCTGTATGTAAAAGATGTGGCAAATGCCGGTGCCTATGTTGAATTTGATACGCGTAAGAACCAGGTGGTGCAGGTTCGTACCGGACTTTCGTTTGTAAGTATAGCTGGTGCATCAGAAAATCTTGAAGCTGAAATAAGCAAACCATTCGGGTGGAGCTTTGACGGGGTGCGTGATCATCAGCGCAAGGTATGGGATGATCTGTTTCAGCGGGTACATATCAGCAGTAATGATCGTCGTGAGAAGATGCGTTTTTATAGTAATATGTACCGGGCATTATGCAGCAGGAATACATTCAGTGATATCGACGGAAAATGGGTTGACGCTACTGAAAAGGTTCAGCAGTTAAAAGACCCCGATGCTGTTGCTTTGGGTTGTGATGCTTTCTGGAACACTTTCTGGAACCTAAACCAATTCTGGAACCTTGTAACGCCGGAATGGTCTTCCAGATGGGTAAAGTCGCAACTGGCGATGTATGATGCCAATGGCTGGCTCGCCAAAGGACCTGCCGGTATGGAATATATACCTGTTATGGTGGCTGAGCATGAAGTTCCGCTTATTACAGGAGCGTACCAAATGGGCATCAGGGACTATGACGTTCAGAAAGCGTTTGAAGCAGCCTATAAAACCCTGAATACGCCTGCGGAAATGATAGGAGGGAATTTGGCTGGCAATGCTGATTTTGAGCATTATATTAAGTATAAGTACGTGCCATATGATAAGGGGCGCTTTTCAAATACAATGGAATTCGCTTATGATGACTGGACCTTGTCTCAGTTTGCGAAATCACTCGGTAAAACAAAAGAGTACCAGGAATTGACAGAACGGTCAGGCTGGTGGAAAAATGTAATGGATCCTGAAACAGGCTATGCACGTCTCCGTAAATCGGACGGAAGCTGGTTTCCTGATTTTGACCCTTTTCAATCGGGAGGAACCAGGCATTATGTGGAAGGTAATGCCTGGCAGCTTACCTTTTTCGTGCCGCAGGATATTCCCGGATTGTTAAAAGCAGCGGGCGAGAAGCGTCTTTTGGAAAGACTGGAATGGGGATTCCAAGAGAGTTATAAATGGCGGTTCAATGCTCCGAACGAAGCCTATTGGAATTATCCCGTCATTCAGGGTAATCAGCAATCCATGCATTTCGCATTTTTATTTAATTGGATGAAACGCCCATGGCTCACTCAACAGTGGAGTCGCACCATTATAGATCGTTACTATGGTTATGGAACTACCGCCTACCCCGGAGATGAAGATCAGGGCCAGATGAGTGCCTGGTTTATTATGGCATCATTAGGGTTATTTCAAACCGATGGCGGCTGCCGGATAGATCCTATTTATGAAATAGCAAGCCCGATTTTTTCTAACGTGTCGATAAACCTGGGCGAGCGGTACGGCAGGGGAAAATCTTTTGATATTGAAGCCGTTAATGTATCCCGGGATAATAAGTACGTGCAGCGTGCAATATTAAATGGCAAAGAGCTGGAGTCGTTCTGGTTTCCCGCAAGCGAATTGCTTAAAGGGGGAAAATTGGTGCTTCAGATGGGCGCCGAACCCAATATAAACTGGGGATCGGCCAATCCACCAGATGCGGCTAAATGATCGTCAGTCGGACGTACTCCATGGTGCAAAAAGTACAAACGAAATATCAAAACGTATATCAGCGGTCAGCACACAAACAGATACTTTGGGAATCTGACCGGTGATGCTTGGTGCAGAAATGTGATGGTAATTTGCGTCGTCTCCAACCGGTAAATAAATATATGTTATGGGATATCCGTACACCACTGCGCCGCAGGAGTCGGCCATATCGCAGGCAAAATTGATAAGTTAGGGAAATTATTGGGCATTCCTGTAAAACAGGTTTGCTGATGCTTACCTGATTACCACACCTGGTTTATTAAGGATAGGTACCCGGATCAGGTTATCATCCACGATACTTTCCGGCAGGAAAATGAATTTTTTATCGTAGATCGTTCCGTCAACGTAATAACTGAGCCAGTATTCATTGGTAAGACCGAACACCTGCTGATCGATGGCTTCTATAGGCGCATAGCTGCCAGCCGGGACATTGCCGAGAAAATGGCGCAGGGTAGAGGTTTTTACCTCCTTTTGATCTTTGAGCCCATAACCTTTTGAGCTGACGAGTACGTTATCGATAGGGACTTTTTTCTGGTTAACGATATATACTTTCCATTCCTTGGTGCCCGGGCTCTCATTCTCCAACACAACGGCAATGGAAATATCCTTCACCATATTTTCCGGAAGATCCTTTTTCATTCGTTTACCGCTTTCTTCCGCCTTTCACAGGATTGGATTTCCCTTTCTTTCCGCCTTCGGCTTCCGCCAGCTTCAGGATCTCATCATAAGTCAGGTCCTGCGGGTCTTTCCCTTTGGGAATTTTGATGTTTTGTTTGCCGAAACGGATAAAAGGCCCCCAACGGCCGTTCTCAATCCGGCAGTCGGGATTTTCATCGAACGTCCTGATGACCTTCTCTATGTCTTTCTGTCGTTTGGTTGTAATGATCTCTATCGCGGCATCTTCTGTGACGTCCAGCGGGTCCAGGCCTTTCGGCAGTGAATAGAAAGCATTATTATGACGGATATACGGACCAAACCGGCCAACTGCGACCGTCATATCCTTCTCTTCGAAGGCACCGATCTTCTTAGGCAGTTTAAACAATTCCAGCGCCTCGTCAAAAGAGATTGTTTCGATCATTTGTCCGGGTCGCAGGCTGGCGAAACGCGGCTTTTCGTCATCATCATTTGAGCCGATCTGTACCAGCGGTCCGAAGCGGCCGATACGTACCGATACCTTTTTGCCGCTTTCAGGATCGGTACCCAGTTCCCGCTCGTTGGTAGCGCGGTCGGCTGTTTCGATGGTGGTCTGTACCTCCTGATGGAACGGGCCGTAGAAATTATGCAGCATAGTGGTCCATTCCTTCATGCCTTGCGCTATTTCATCGAACTCTTTTTCAACGGTAGCTGTGAAATTGAAGTCGACGATACCCTTAAAATGCTCTACCAGAAAATCATTGACCACTGCACCGATATCGGTAGGGAATAGTTTGGCTTTTTCCGCTCCCGTGGTTTCCGTTTGTTTCAGTTGGGTGATGCTGCCGCTTTTCAGTCGGATCACGCAGTAGTCCCGCTGTTTTCCATCCCGGTCTTCTTTGACCACGTATCCGCGGTTCTGTATGGTGGAAATGGTAGGTGCGTAGGTGGAAGGCCGGCCGATACCCAGTTCTTCCAGCTTCTTAACCAGACTGGCTTCGGTATACCTGGCCGGGGGGCGGGAGTAGCGCTCCGTGGCCGTCATTTCTTTCAGCGTCAGCGGCTGGCCCTGGTAAAGGGGCGGCAATAAGGCGTTTTCGCTGTCCGTATCCTGCTGCTGTTCCTGTTCTTCGTCATTTGATTCCATGTATACCTTCAGGAACCCGTCAAATTTCATGACCTCGCCGGTGGCGGTGAGCGCTTCGCTACGGGTGGATATATGGATACGGGCGGTTGTTTTTTCAAATTCCGCTTCGCTCATCTGCGAGGCAATGGCCCGTTTCCAGATCAGCTCATACAGACGGCGTTCCGCCGGTTCGCCTTCAATGGAATGCACGTTGAAATAAGTCGGTCGGATCGCCTCGTGTGCTTCCTGGGCACCGGCTGATTTGGTTTTATAGTTACGGCGCTTGTGGTATTTTTCGCCGTAGGCAGTACGTATTTCCTGTTCAGCCGCCTGTAAAGCCGTATCACTCAGGTTGACCGAGTCGGTTCGCATATAGGTGATTTTTCCCGACTCATACAGCCGTTGGGCCACCGTCATGGTCCGCGAAACGGAATAGCCTAATTTACGGCTGGCTTCCTGTTGCAGAGTAGACGTGGTAAACGGAGCTGCCGGATTTCTTTTTGCCGGTTTAGTTTCAAGGGATGCCACGGAAAAGGCCGCATGGGTACACTGTTCCAGAAACCGTTGGGCTTCGTTCTCCTGTGCAAACCGTTGGGGCAGTTCGGCTTTGAACAGTTCCTTTTTATCCGTATAAAATAAAGCGACGATTTTAAAGGCGGCCTCCGCTGTGAAGCGGTTGATTTCCCGCTCCCGATCCACGATAAGGCGGACCGCTACGGACTGCACCCGGCCGGCCGACAGAGATGGCTTTACCTTGCGCCATAATACCGGGGATAGCTCAAATCCCACCAGCCGGTCCAGCACGCGGCGTGCCTGCTGTGCGTTAACAAGGTTGTAATCGATGTTTCGTGGCGTTTCTATGGCTTTGAGTATGGCCGGTTTGGTGATTTCGTGGAATACGATACGTTTGGTCTTCCGGTCATCCAGACCCAGTGTTTCATACAGGTGCCAGGAGATGGCTTCTCCCTCGCGGTCCTCGTCGGACGCCAGCCAGACCATTTCCGCTTCTTTAGATAACTTCTTTAATTCGCTGACTATTGACTTTTTATCGGAAGGTACTTCGTATTTTTGCTCAAAGTTATTCTGCGTATCAATTGCATCATCTGTTTTCACCAGGTCACGGATATGCCCGTAACTGGATTTGACTAAAAAATCTTTTCCTAAATATCCCTCTATGGTCTTTGCCTTTGCCGGCGACTCTACTATGAGTAAATTTTTGGCCATTAATTTTAACGGTTTTGTGCAAATAAAGGGATTTATTCAGGGAATGGCAAAATATATTTATGAATGATGAGTTATGAATGAGGAGTTGTGAGTTATGAATGATGAATTATAAATGATGAGTTGTGAATGGTAAAAAGTATTTAATCAGTGATCATCATTCAACATTCATCATTTATAATTCATCATTCAACATTACTTAAGAATCCTCCGCCCAGTAAATCACTTCCTTCGTAAAATACGGCTGACTGGCCGGGGGCAATGCCTTTGACGTCGTGGTAAAAATCAACTTTTATCAGGCCGTTTTCCTCTACGATACGGCTTTGCATGCCTGCATCCTTGTAGCGTATCTTGGTTACGGCTTCTATTGGTTCGGGTATAGATGGATATTTCACCAGGTTAACCTGCCGTACGTAAGCCGTGTTGCGCTGCAGATCGGCTTCGTCACCCAACACCACCGTGTTGCTTTCAGGAAGGATGCGCGTGACAAATACCGGTTTGCCCAAAGCGATGCCCAGGCCTTTGCGCTGGCCGATGGTATAATACGGATACCCCTGGTGCTGGCCGACCACCGTTCCGTCTGTCCAGATAAAATTGCCCTTGCCGATCCGCTCGTCGATATCTTCTACCCGGTGGCGGAGGAACGCCCGGTAATCGTTGTCCGGAACAAAACAGATCTCATAGCTTTCGGATTTGTTAGCCAGTTCCAATTGTCCCATTTCCAGCGCCATCTGCCGGATTTCCGGTTTGGTAAAACTGCCGAGCGGGAATTTGGTACGCGACAGGTTCTCCTGTGAGACACCCCATAGTACGTACGACTGGTCTTTATGCTCATCTTTACCTTTACTGATCACATAACGGCCATTTTCATGCAGGCGGATGTTGGCATAATGGCCTGTTGCGATAAACTCACAGTCGAGTGCGTCCGCCCGCTTTAATAAGGCTTCCCATTTGATATGGGTGTTGCAGAGCACACAGGGATTAGGTGTACGTCCGGCCAGGTATTCATCCACAAAATTGTCGATCACAAAATCGCCGAATTCGTTGCGGATGTCCAGAATGTAATGGGGGAAACCGTAGCCAACGGCTAGTGCGCGGGCATCATTGATGCTGTCTAAGCTGCAACAACCGGTTTCTTTGGAAGAGCTGCCGGAAGAGGTATAATCCCATGTTTTCATCGTCAGGCCAATAACCTCATATCCCTGTTCGTGCAACATAACTGCTGCCACCGAACTGTCCACGCCGCCGCTCATCGCTACCAGAATCCTGCCGTGCTTACTCATTCTTCACTTTCCTGTTTTAGAAATGCAAAAGTACGTTTTTATCGCTAAGCTACTGTTAGCGTGAGGTAATAATTTAGAGGTATGAGCGCTTACAAGGAATGATGAAGGCAGTATAACGTGTCAGAATTGTCGCGAAAGCAGCTGGTTGGCAAAGGATTCTATGATTTGTTTACGTGCCCCGGGGACCCGGATGGCTTCGAGACATTGCATGGCCCTGGCGGCGTGCCGCTGAACGGCCGCTTCCGCCAGCTCACGGATATGAAGCTGATTGTAAATGTCGGTTACAGCAGCTACTTTTTCAGCGGGATCCGCAGAAGGGGTATTCAGCCACCGTTCAAGCAGGTGCTGTTGCTGCGGGTCTGCTGATTCCAGTGCTTTTATAAGGAGCAGCGTTTTTTTGCCGGCAAGGATGTCTCCCCCCACTTGTTTGCCGAAGGTGGTCGTATCGCCATACACGTCCAGGATGTCGTCCTGTAATTGAAAGGCAATTCCCATTTGAACGCCGAATGTATAAAGCTTTTCCGCGCCCTGAGCCGGAGCATCTGCAAGGATAGCCCCTATCCGGAGTGCAGCTCCGAGCAATACGGCCGTCTTCAGGCGGATCATATGCAGGTACTCGGTTTCGGTAACCATCTTCCGCTTCTCAAATTCCAGGTCAAACTGCTGTCCTTCGCATACTTCCAATGAACTTTTGCTGAAAATCTGTAAAAGCTGTGGCAGGTGTGCCGGATTGCACGCAGCAAGGGAGCGGTAGGCCAATACCAGCAAGGTGTCGCCAGCCAGGATAGCGGTGTTCGTATCCCATTTGGTGTGGACCGTTTGGTGTCCCCGGCGAAGCGGGGCCTTGTCCATCATGTCATCATGGATCAGTGTGAAATTGTGGTAATATTCAATAGCCAGTGCAGCCGGAAGCGCCATTTTTACATCTCCGCTGAACAGATCCGTAGCCATTAGTACCAGTGCCGGACGCAGGCGCTTGCCTCCCATCTGCAGGAAATACCGGATCGGCTCCTCAATACCCTGCGCCTGAAGATGGAAGTTATCTTCGCTGATGGCCTGTGTGATGAGTGACTGTAATTGAGGGATACTGTACATGGCAGCGAAGATAGTGGTTTATATGATTTGAAGATTTGAAAATTTGAAAATGATCCTGTAAAGCGTCACACCGGCATCTTCAAATTTTCAAATCCTCAAATCCCAACAGGATAGCCCATAACAGTTTTCATGGTTATATGAACGTTATTTGTAACGGTATTCAAAATACTGATTTATTCCACCAACTTAATTGTAAGCAATATTCATTATGAACGCACTGGCAGGAGTTATTTTTCATTTTATCGGAGGGGCCGCATCCGGTAGTTTTTATGTTCCCTATAAAAAGGTCAAGGGCTGGGCCTGGGAGAGTTTCTGGATTGTTGGCGGATTGTTTTCCTGGCTGATTGTGCCGCCGCTGGCAGCATGGATCACTATTCCGGGGTTTGGCGAAATCATCCGTGAGGCGGGCACTTCTACGTTAGGCTATACCTACCTGTACGGACTGCTGTGGGGGATTGGCGGACTGACCTACGGCCTGGGTGTTCGTTATCTCGGGGTTTCGCTCGGAAGCAGCATTATTCTCGGGTTGACGATGGTTATCGGTTCGTTACTTCCTTCGGTTTACTACCAGTTTTTCTCCGCTGAGGGCAAGGATACCATCGGCGTGCTGCTTACCACACGGTGGGGGCAGATCACGCTGTTCGGCCTGCTGGTTTGTGTACTGGGGATTTTCCTGTGTGGCAAAGCCGGGACCATGAAAGAACGGGAGCTCGGGGGGCAGGGCGATGCCAGCGGTAATAAAGAGTATAAATTTGGACTTGGATTAACCGTAGGAATTGTTTCAGGCGTATTGAGTGCCTGCTTTAACTTTGGCATTGAGGCCGGAAAACCGATGGCTGCTGTTGCCAATGATATATGGAAAGCCGCTCATCCCGGTCAGGGTGAATTTCTGTTCCAGAATAACGTCAGTTATGTCGTGATTCTCTGGGGAGGCTTAACGACCAACCTGGTGTGGTGTTTGTTGCTCAATGCCCGCAACCGTACATTCGGCAACTATACGGATAAAAATACGCCATTAACGGCCAACTATTTGCTTTGTGCCTTAGCAGGCACTACCTGGTACCTGCAGTTTTTCTTTTATGGGATGGGCGAAAGCAAACTTGGTAACGGCGCGAGTTCGTGGATATTGCATATGGCATTCATTATCCTGCTGGCTAATTTATGGGGTGTGCTGCTTAAAGAATGGAAAGGCGTAAGCAGGAAAGCATACCGAACCGTTCTGGCCGGTATCGGCATTATTATCCTGTCGGTGATTATTGTGGGATTTGCGAGGGATATTTGAGGGGAGTGATGAATTGTGAATGATGAGTGATCGAAGGTCTTGTACCTCACGTCTATTAATATAAAAATGAATAGTAAATAAAATGTCTGATACAATTAAAAACAAAACATTTAAACACGTAAGCTATCTATGGGATGAGGCAAAAGCAGCTGAATTGGAAGGAGATGAGGTAGCCTTACTGCTTTACCGGTCGAACCTGCTGGGGGCTGACCTGCGCTTAACGAACTATGGAGGCGGGAACACATCATGTAAGGCAATCGCGAAGGATCCGCTAACAGGCAGGGAAACGGAGGTGATGTGGATAAAGGGCTCAGGCGGCGATATTGGTACGCTTACACGCAGCGGATTAGCGGCGTTGTATGTGGATCGCCTGCGCAGTCTGGAGAATGTCTACCGGGGTATTGAGCAGGAGGATGAAATGGTGGAACTCTTTAACCATTGTATTTTTGACCTGGCGTCCAAAGCACCGTCCATTGATACCCCGTTACATGGTTTCCTGCCGTTTAAGCATATTGACCACCTGCATCCCGATGCGGCGATTGCCATTGCGGCAGCAAAGGACGGCAAACGTATCACACAGGAACTGTTCAACGGAACAGTCGGCTGGGTTGACTGGCAGCGGCCGGGTTTTGACCTGGGACTGAAGCTGCGGCAGTGTTTACAGGAAAATCCGGGTATCCGGGGGATCATGCTCGGTTCGCACGGACTGTTTACGTGGGGAGATACGGCCTATGAAAGTTATATCAATACACTGGAAGTGATTGAGCGCTGTGCTGCGTACCTTGAACAGCATAACGGAAAAACGCGTCCGGTTTTTGGTGGTCAGCGGATAACCGGTGTATCGCCGGATGAGCGCCGGAAACAGGCAGCGGCAATTGCCCCCATCCTGCGGGGCTTCACTTCATCGGAACGGCATATGATCGGCCACTTCACCGATGACGAGCGCGTACTTGAATTTATTAATTCAAATGACCTGGACCGGCTGGCCCCGCTTGGTACCAGCTGCCCGGACCATTTTCTCCGCACAAAGATCAGTCCGCTCGTTCTTGACCTCCGGCCGGATGAGGACCTGAGCGACAGCGATGGGTTAAAAACAAGACTGACCCCTGCTTTTGAGGAATACCGGGCGATGTACCGGGAATATTATGAATCGTGCAAACGGCCCGGTAGTCCGGCCATCCGTGATGCGAATCCGGTGATTATCCTGTATCCCGGCATAGGCTTGTTCTCTTTTTCCAAAGACAAACAAACGGCACGTGTGGCCGCGGAATTTTATATCAATGCCATTAATGTGATGAAGGGAGCGGAAGCTATCTCTGCATATACCTCATTGCCCAGGCAGGAAGCATTTGATATCGAATACTGGTTGCTGGAGGAGGCAAAGCTGCAGCGTATGCCGAAGCCAAAGGTTCTCTCCGGCAAAATAGCACTGGTAACAGGCAGTGCAGGTGGCATCGGCAAGGCCATTGCAAAGAAATTTGCAGAGGAGGGCGCGGTGGTCATCCTGAACGATATGAATGCGGAACGCCTTACAGATGCCGGTGAGGAGTTCAGGAAGCAATTCGGAAAAGATGCTTACGCGGCGGCCGTACTTGATGTAACCAGTGAATACCAGATACAGGCTGCGTTTGACGAGGCGGCGCTGGCTTTTGGAGGGGTAGATATCGTGGTCAATAACGCAGGTCTTTCCATTTCCAGAACCATCGGAGAGCATACTCAGAAAGACTGGAACCTGTTATACGATGTGCTGGTAAAAGGCCAGTTCTTTGTGACACAAGCAGCGGTAAATGTCCTGAAGAAGCAGGGTATGGGAGGGGATATTGTCAATATTGTCAGTAAGAACGCGTTGGTAAGCGGACCTAATAATGCCGGTTATGGGAGTGCCAAGGCGGCCCAGTTGCATCTGAGCAGACTGAATGCGGCCGAGTTGGGTGCGGATAAAATACGGGTGAATGTCGTGAATCCGGATGCGGTGATCAGTGATAGCAACATATGGGCCGGTGGCTGGGCCGAAGGAAGGGCAAAAGCATACGGCATCACCGTAGAAGAACTACCGGCCTATTATGCCAAACGGACCCTGCTGAATGAGGTGATCCTGCCGGATGATATTGCGAACGCCTGTTTCGCCTTTGCGGGCGGACTGTTGCGTAAATCTACCGGTAATGTGCTGAATGTAGACGGGGGAGTGGCTGCCGCCTTCGTGCGCTGATAACCCTGAAATGAGCAGAGAGGTAAATCACAGTTACAGAATGTATCTTTAACCCAATTAGATAATGATTATAGATAAGAAGCAGATTGAAGCGCATAATGAGCAGCTCTCTGAAAAGCATCAGGTCAGGCTGGAGGCTCTTCAATCGGATATAGATGGGGCTGAACGGCTAATCGGACAGCTGGTTGATTTCCAGATTGCCATACCCAGCTGGGCACTGGGTACCGGCGGCACCCGTTTCGGACGTTTCTCCGGTGGCGGGGAACCCCGTAACCTGGAGGAAAAGATGGAAGATATCGGTTTATTGCATGCTTTGAACCGCTCTAGCGGTGCGATATCCCTACATATTCCCTGGGATATCCCCGAAGATTATGCGCATATCCGTTCGCTGGCTGCCCGGCACGGACTGGCTTTTGACGCGATGAACTCCAATACCTTTCAGGATCAGCCCGGGCAGGCACATAGTTATAAGTTCGGATCCATGCAGCATGTGGATAAGACCGTCCGCAGGCAGGCCGTTGAGCACAATATTGAGGTGATCCGACATGGTGTGGAACTGGGCTCCAAATCACTGACCGTATGGCTGGCCGACGGGTCCTGTTTTCCGGGACAGCTGAATTTCCGGAAGGCTTTTCAGCATACGTTGGAAAGTCTGAGGGAAGTATATGCGGCATTGCCGGCTGATTGGAAGATGTTTGTGGAATATAAGGCCTTTGAGCCTAATTTTTACTCGACTACGGTGGGCGACTGGGGACAATCCCTGTTGTATGCTTCCAAACTGGGCCCAAAGGCTTATACGCTGGTGGATCTGGGACACCATCTTCCTAATGCGAACATTGAGCAGATCGTATCACTGCTGCTGATGGAAGGCAAATTGGGCGGATTCCATTTTAATGACTCCAAGTATGGTGATGATGACCTTACCACCGGCAGCATGAAGCCTTACCAACTGTTCCTGATTTTCAGTGAACTGGTAGAGGGGCTGGATGCCAGCGGAATGGATCATGCAACCGGTTTGGGTTGGATGATTGATGCTTCCCATAATGTGAAAGATCCGCTGGAGGACCTGCTGCAATCCGTGGAAGCCATCCTGATCGCCTATGCCCAGGCATTGCTCGTTGACCGGAAGGCCCTGGAAGAAGCCCAGACAGGAAACGACGTGGTACGTGCCCAGGAAATCCTGCAGCAGGCTTTCCGTACCGATGTGCGGCCGCTGGTGGCCGAGGCACGCAGACGGGCGGGAGCAGCGCTCAACCCGCTGCAGCTGTTCAGGGA
>CAZJKM010000038.1:0-3478 GCA_964546645.1 uncultured Sphingobacteriaceae bacterium | reverse complement strand
ATGAAAGTAATAGCTGTATTTGACGTAGGGAAGACGAACAAGAAACTGTTTCTATTCAATGAACAGTATAAGATCGTTTTTGAGCGGTCCGCGAGGTTTACGGAGACGAAGGATGAGGATGATTTTCCCTGTGAGAACCTGGAAAGCCTGCGCCTGTCGGTATTTGATTCATTGCACGAAGTGTTTCGCCGCCCCGAATTTGAGATCAAAGCGATTAACTTCTCTGCTTACGGCGCCAGTCTGGTAAATGTCGATGAAAGCGGCAAGCCGCTTACTCCGCTTTATAATTACCTGAAGTCTTATCCTGAGCATCTTAAGAAACAGTTTTATGATACCTACGGAGGGGAAGAAGCCTTTGCTTTCCGGACAGCTTCTCCTGTTCTTGGCAGTCTCAACTCAGGCATGCAGCTCTATCGGCTGAAATACGAACAGCCGGAGGTCTACGCACGGGTGGCTTATGCGCTGCACCTGCCCCAGTATCTCAGCTTCCTGGTGTCCGGCCGGTTTTATTCTGATCTCACCAGCATCGGCTGCCATACCAACCTGTGGGATTTTACGGAACAAGCTTATCATGAATGGGTGCACCGTGAAGGTGTGATCGCTAAACTGGCACCTGTTGTGCCGGCAGATGGTGTTTTTCAGGCTTCGTTTCCCGGTAATACGTACGTAGTAGGTCCGGGTTTGCATGACAGCTCCGCCGCGCTCATCCCATACCTCGTTAATTTCCATGAACCATTTGTGCTGCTTTCCACCGGCACCTGGTGCATCAGCCTTAATCCGTTTAACGACCACCCGCTTACTGCTGCGGAGTTGGTAGCGGATTGCCTGTGCTACCTGCACTTCAGGGGAAAGCCGGTAAAGGCGTCACGCCTGTTTGCCGGCCATGAGTATGAGCAGCAGGTGAAACGGATATCGGAACATTTTCACACTACCGTAGCCCGGTACCGTACGATGGCTTACCATCCGGCGGTGGTGGATGAACTGCGGAAGCAGGAAAATGATGGACAGCAGCCGGAAGCCGGGGCCAAAGAGTCCGTGTTCGCAAAAAGGGACCTGGACGGGTTTGAGGATGATGTCAGTGCCTACCACCGGCTGATGATGGATTTGGTTGATTTGCAAAAACAATCAACCCGGATGGTGGTGCAGGATTCAGGGGTAAAACGTATTTTTGTGGATGGCGGATTCAGTAAGAATACCGTCTACATGAACTTATTGGCTACCGCTTTTCCGGAAATGGAAGTTTTTGCTGCTTCCATGGCGCAGGCAACGGCAATGGGAGCAGCCCTCGCGATACATCCGCATTGGAACACACTGCCATTGCCACATGATCTGATAGAATTGAAGTTTTATAGTCGGTAAGTTAGTAAGTTGATAGTCGGTAAGTCTGTTGTCTAGTGTCTAATGTCTAACTTCTTGATTCTTCATAAAATATGAGCAAATTAATCCCCGGTTATGATCCCCGTTATCCGTCTGTCACTGACCTGAAGGCGAAGGCAAAGAAACGGATTCCGAAGTTCGCCTTCGACTACCTGGAGGGCGGATGTAACGACGAGATCAACCTGTTGCGCAATGAGGCTGATTTCAGGGACATACAACTGATGCCGCAATACCTTAAAAAGCATCGCGGCAGCGATATGAGCGTGGAGCTGTTCGGGCATCGGTATGATGCACCAGTAGGCATTTCGCCCATCGGACTGCAGGGGCTGATGTGGCCCAATGCCCCGGAGATCCTGGCAAAAGCGGCGCTGAGGCATAATATTCCCTATATGCTGAGTACGGTATCTACCAGTAGTATTGAGCGTATTGCCGAGGTAAGTGAGGGCCGGGCGTGGTTCCAGCTGTATCATCCGACAGAAAACAGGCTGCGTGACGATATCCTCCGTCGTCTGGAAGCGGCCGGTTACCCGGTGCTGGTGGTGCTGATCGACGTACCTTCTTTTGGGTTCCGTTACCGGGAGATCAAGGCAGGTTTGTCCATGCCACCGAAGATGAACCTGCGGAATATCTGGCCGGCGCTGACACGTCCTTACTGGGGCATTGAGACATTGCGTGTGGGAATCCCCGAATTTGCCACGCTGAAGCCGTACATGGAAACAGGAATGAACATGAGCCAGTTGGGCAAATTCATGAATGCAACGTTTACCGGCCGGGTGGACGTGGACAAGGTAGCTGCCATCCGCGACATCTGGAAGGGGCCGCTGGTGCTGAAAGGGGTGGTGAGTGAGGAAGATGCGGAACGGTCGGCAGCGCTGGGCGTTGACGGAATCATCGTTTCCAACCACGGTGGCCGACAGATTGATGCAGGAGAGTCGACGATTAAACCGCTGAAGAATCTGGCCGATAAGTTCGGCGATAAATTTAAAGTAATGGTTGACAGTGGCCTTCGGTCGGGACCGGATATTGGCCGAGCATTGGCGTGCGGGGCTGATTTTACGTTTATGGGCCGGCCGTTTATGTACGGTGTGGCAGCGTTAGGAAAAAGAGGAGGAGACCACACGGCTGCTTTACTCAAGGTACAGCTGAAGCAGGTAATGGAGCAACTCGCCTGTGAAACGATTGCTGATTTCAGGGACACACTGATCGTCAGATAACCGGGTTGTTGTCACTTTTCAGATTTCGGACATCCGTCCGGTCCCTGAAACGGAAGATTTCATAAAACATGAATTCCAGGTAGTCGGCTGGTGTATCCAGCAGTTTCTTTACGGCTGTTGACGGATCGGGTTCAAACTGTTTCAGGGTTTTGATAAATGTCCGCTGGTCGATCCGGAGACCGATGTCATCGCGCAGCCAGCGGTGCATATCACGGTAATTGTGAATGACTTTGATGTTTTTTTTGATGATATACTGCGGGAAGGGGTTTTTTTTCAGCCGTGCCAGTATTTCGGGAGGTATCCATCGTTGCGAAGTAGTATGATAGCCACGGCACCGGGTACAATAATATACCCTTCTTTCCCGCCGGAACGGGATATCCGTAAATACATAATTTACAGCTACCAGCCGGAAGGCAGTGGTTTTACTGAGTATCTTTTTCCCGCATGCGATCGTGTTATACTGTTCGGGCAGTAGTTTTGCTTTGGCAATGGTGGATAAAGCGACTGTTTCCAGGTAATTGGAGAAGATATTTTGCTGGCTGTTGTACAGGCGGACAATCGCAGCATGTTGTCGTCTGCCGACTACAATAGCCAGTTTTCTGTGTGGCTTTTTGCCAATCCATACCAGATCATTCGCCTTTATACTCACGGCTGTCGTGGTTTTGTCTCTATTGTTTACAAAATACTGGATTTTTTTGCAAAAATCTGTTGCATTGATTGTAATAATTTAAAATTAAATTACAAGTCCGTTTATAGTGGCCGTTTTTGAGTTATTCAGGTGGGATACTTTTCATTGCCGGCCTGCGATCACCCGTTTAGGGAAACGAAAAATAATACCATAAATCCAAATAAATGTAATAGCGGTATATACAGCCCCACAATACCTT
>CAZJKM010000037.1:0-23064 GCA_964546645.1 uncultured Sphingobacteriaceae bacterium | reverse complement strand
GAAGTACCGGAGGTAGCCTATCAACTGATCGAGTTTACGGAGAAGCCCCTGACCATTATTTACAGCCAGGCCAAAAACCTGGCACCTGACCTGCTGGCCGACGACGGCTCCATAGGTATACGTATTGTCCGACATCCGTTCTGCCAGCAGCTGCTGAGACGGTTCCGGAAACCCATTGTATCCACCTCCGCCAATCTTTCGGGTATGCCTGCCCCGCGATGGTTCGGTGAAATTGATGAAGCGATCAAAAACGGCGTGGATTATGTGGTACGTTACGGACAGGACGACGATAGCGAAAACCAACCGTCAACCATTCTGAAACTGGAACCCGGCGGGCGTTTCGCTTTCCTGCGGAAATAAGGAAGCGATTTCTTATTTTTGCCCCTTACACATGAGCGAACAGTTACAACATCCTGTATTCAGACTGCTGGGCGACCTGGCTGACCAACATCAAACGGATATGTATGTCATCGGAGGTTACGTCCGTGATACGCTCATGAACAGGCCTTTTAACGATGATGTGGACATCCTTGTCATTGGAAACGGTGTCACGTTTGCTGAAAAGGCCGGAGAGCTGCTCGGATCAAAGGTAACCGTCTATAAAAACTTCGGAACAGCCATGCTGATGTACCGGAACCTGCAGGTGGAATTTGTGGGAGCACGCAAAGAATCGTACCGGTCTGGTTCACGGAAACCGATTGTGGAGAACGGCACACTGGAGGATGACCAGCGACGGCGGGATTTTACCATCAATGCCATGGCGTTTGGCCTGAATAAACACAATTACGGCGTACTGCTGGATCCTTTTAACGGCATGGATGACCTCCGGAACCGGGTAATCAGAACACCCCTTGATCCGGTGGAAACGTTTTCGGATGATCCTTTGCGCATGATGCGGGCTATCCGTTTTGCCACACAGCTGAATTTCAAAATCGATATACGTGTTTTTCAGGCAATTGTCGCCAACACTGAACGGATCAGGATCGTATCCAGGGAGCGCATAACCGATGAGCTGAACAAGATCATTGCCTCGCCCAAACCCTCTATCGGCTTTAAGTACCTGTTTGACTCGGGCCTGCTGCACCTGATATTTCCCGCTATGGCAAACCTGCAGGGCGTTGATATCATGGACGGGAAAGGCCACAAAGACAACTTTTACCACACACTGGAGGTGCTGGATAATATCTGCCAGCTGAGCGATGACCTTTGGCTGCGCTGGGCGGCCATTCTGCACGACATTGCGAAACCGGCTACCAAACGGTTTGACAGGAAACAGGGATGGACCTTCCACGGGCATGAAGACCGCGGCGCACGCATGGTACCCAAAATATTTGCGGAGCTGAAGCTTCCGCTGAATGAGAAAATGAAATTTGTGCAAAAGCTGGTAGCACTGCACCTGCGCCCTATCGTGCTGGCACAGGACATCGTCACGGACTCCGCCGTGCGGAGGCTTCTTTTTGAGGCCGGAGACGACACAGATAGCCTGATGCTGTTATGCCACGCAGACGTAACCACTAAAAATGAATACAAGAAAAAGAAATACCGGCAAAACTTTGAGGTAGTAAAACAAAAACTGAAAGATGTGGAAGAACGGGACCAGATACGGAACTGGCAGCCGCCTGTATCCGGGGAGGACATCATGGGTACCTTCGGCATCGGTCCCGGCCGTGAAGTAGGCCTGATTAAAAATGCCATCCGGGAGGCCATACTGGAAGGTGATATTGCCAATAACCGGGAAGAGGCGCTGGCTTTTATGCTGGAAAAGGGCCGGGAAACAGGCCTGGTCTCCTGATTTTTCACTTTTGACTTTTTACTTTTTACTTTTTTAAGGATATTAGCAGGCTATATACAACAAAACAACTCTAAATAAGACGATTGAACAATCATGGCTGTTTACAGATTTAGGATATCTTTCGAAGATTACGATGAAATTATCAGGGAAGTGGATATGCTCTCTAAGCATACTTTTCTGGATCTGCATCAGGCTATTCAGCAATCTGTTGGCTATAACCCGGAAAAACCTTCTTCTTTTTTTGTGAGTAATGACCACTGGATAAAAGGTGCCGAAATTGCTTACCTTCCTTCTCAATCAAAAGAAGAACGGGGCGTGATCCGCATGGAAGACGCAAAGCTGAATAAATACATCGACGATCCGCACCAGAAATTCTATTACACCTATCACTTCGAGCATCCGTTCGACTTCCATGTCCAGCTGATCCGGATCTTTAAAGAAGACGAAAACGCCCAATACCCGATCGTATCCAGGAGTGTTGGCCAGGCACCCAAACCGTATGGCACCGTCGTTCTGCCATCGGATGAGGCCGAGGACAAGAAGGAAGGCGTCAATGAGTATGATTTCCTCCATGAAACACAATATGGTATTGACGAAGCCGAGGATTTCGACCTGCTGGATGAGGAAGAAGATAACGCGGAAGGCGGAACGGAAAGTAAAGATGAATTTTCTGACAGCCAGCCATACGACGAAGATTATTAACGGATGTCAACGCTGATAACCGTGGCAGGCCCGACGGCTGTCGGAAAAACCGCACTGGCAATCAGGCTGGCAGAAAAATACCATACGGTCATCGTCTCCGCTGATTCCCGGCAGATATACCGGGAGGCCAGCATCGGTACCGCGAAACCATCCCCGGACGAGCTCGCTGCCATACCCCATTTTTTTATTGATTCCCACAGCATTCATGATATGTTTACGGCGGGAGATTACGAGCGGGAGGCCCTTGCGTTGCTGTCGGACCTCTTTAAAACCCATCAGACCATCATTCTCGCCGGCGGGTCCGGCCTCTATATCGACGCCGTTTGCCGGGGGCTTGACGAACTACCCAAACCGGAACCGGGAGTCCGTGAAAAACTGAACCAGCGTTTCCGGGATCACGGGATCGGTCCGTTACAGCAACAGCTGAAAGAGGTCGATCCGGTTTATTACCAGGAAGCCGACCTGAGTAATCCGCAACGGGTGATCCGCGCGCTGGAAGTATTCGAAAGCTCCGGAAAACCATTTTCCGGCTTCAGGAAACAAGGGCAATCCCTAAGACCTTTCCGCATTATCAATATCGGCTTACATACTGAACGCTCCATCCTGTATAACCGGATCAACCAACGGGTGGACCGGATGATGGACCAGGGACTGCTATCGGAAGCCAGAGCGCTGTATCCCCTGAAACAGCTGCCTGCTTTACGTACCGTGGGGTATTCGGAGTTATTCCGGTATATGGACGGTGAGCTATCACTGGAAACAGCCGTCAGTCTGATTAAACAAAATACCCGCCGTTATGCCAAACGCCAGATCACCTGGTTTAAAAAGGATCAGGACAGGGAGTGGTTTAATGCCGATGACTACACCGGCATAACAGCATACCTTGATAAGCTTATCCATACCCCCTGACAGAAAAAACTGACCCCGAAAGGACACAATTGGCGTAAATATTGGTTATTATTGTCTGAAACAAAAACTAAACAGACAATGGACCACCGAATAGCCTCACTGAAAAAACTACAGGATGAAGGAAAGCCTGTGGCTAAACTCCCTTTCTCCATACGTATTTTGCTGGAGAATGTACTGCGGAACCATGACGGATTCGCTATTACGGATGAACATCTGGATACCCTCACCAACTGGAATCCGGGAGGCACCGACAAAGAAATTCCTTTTAAACCTGCCCGGGTACTGATGCAAGACTTTACCGGCGTTCCGGGAGTGGTTGACATGGCATCACTGCGTGCGGAAGTGATCCGAAAAGGCAAGGATGGCAGCAAAATTAATCCCGCTATTCCGGTTGACCTGGTGATAGACCATTCCGTTCAGGTCGATTTTTTCGGAACGGATTATTCATACAGACGCAATGTGGAACTGGAGTACGAGCGGAATGCCGAGCGGTATGAGCTGCTGAAATGGGGGCAGCAGGGACTGGATAATTTCACCGTAGTGCCTCCGGGTATGGGAATCTGCCACCAGGTAAATCTGGAATACCTGGCAAAAGGTGTTATTGAAAGAGATGGCTGGGCATTTCCGGACACCCTGGTCGGCACCGACTCACATACGCCTATGGTAAACGGAATCGGCGTGATCGGGTGGGGTGTCGGGGGTATTGAAGCGGAAGCTGCCATGCTGGGGCAGCCGATCTATTTTACCTGCCCCCAGGTGGTCGGGCTGAAGCTGTACGGAAGAATTCCGGAAGGCTCCACGGCAACTGATATGGTGTTGGCGATTACAAAATTACTGCGCGATTATGGCGTAGTGGGCAAGTTCGTGGAGGTTTTCGGAGAAGGCCTGGATCACCTGACCGTTACCGACCGGGCGACCATCTCCAATATGTCGCCTGAATTCGGCTGCACCGTCACGTATTTCCCGGTTGACGAACAAACCCTCGGTTATATGCGGCGTACGAACCGGTCTGAGGAACAAATCAACCTGGTGGAAACCTACTGCAAAGAAAATCTGCTCTGGCGAACCGGAAAAGAGGAGATCATTTACTCTGATGTACTGGAGCTGGATCTGAACACACTGGAGCCAACCGTGTCCGGACCCAAACGCCCCCAAGACAAGATCCTGGTCAAAGAGCTTCACGATCAGTTCTCATATCTGCTGGAAAAAGAGTACAGCCGCAATTACATCCCTGTCAAGCAACGCCAGGAACAGGCCTGGCTGTCGGAAGGCGGATCTGGGACGGAGTTTGCCTATCAGCCAGCCCCGCACGTGGAAGGAGTTGCGGTGGAAACCAACGACATCCATTCCGTACGGATCAAGGTAAAAAATAAAGAATATCTGCTGGGAGATGGCAGTATTGTCATTGCCGCTATTACCAGCTGCACCAATACATCCAATCCGGCGGTAATGATCGGTGCCGGGTTAGTGGCACGGAAAGCCATCGAGCGCGGACTACGCACCAAATCATGGGTAAAAACCAGCCTGGCACCGGGATCGAAAGTAGTTACAGCGTACCTGAAACGTTCCAATCTGCTGGAGGACCTGGAGGCGCTCCGGTTCCATACGGTTGGTTACGGATGTACCTCCTGTATCGGAAACAGCGGTCCGCTGCCCGCACCTATTGCCGAAGCAGTGGATAAAGGGGACCTGGTTGTGGCCTCCGTGCTCTCCGGCAACCGGAACTTTGAAGCGCGTGTACACCCCCAGGTAAAAATGAACTTCCTGATGTCACCCATGCTGGTAGTAGCTTACGCCATTGCCGGGCGCATCGATGTGGACTTACTGAACGATCCGCTGGACTATGATCCCAACGGGAACCCGGTCTATCTCCGTGACATATGGCCAAGTCAGGAAGAAATCAATACAACCATTGATCAGGCGATGCGTACCCGGGATTTTGAAGACGTCTACGGGGTCATTTTTGACGGAGATAAAGACTGGCAGGATCTGGAAGCTCCGTCTGGTCAGGATTTTGCCTGGAAAGAAGAATCCACCTACGTACGCGAAGCGCCCTTCTTCCGTGATATCACGGAAGAGCCGGAGCCGCTGAAAGATATTCAGGGTGCCCGGGTGCTCCTCTATCTGGGTGACTCGGTGACCACTGACCATATTTCCCCGGCCGGCTCCTTTAAAGCCGACAGCGCCGCGGGGCAATACCTTATCTCACTGGGTGTATCCCCGAAGGATTTTAACTCGTATGGCTCCCGCCGCGGAAACCATGAAGTAATGATGCGGGGCACGTTTGCCAACGTACGTATACGCAACAGGATCACTGAAAAAGAAGGCGGTTATACCACTTATTTCGGTACCGGTGAAACCATGACGGTCTATGATGCCGCCATGCGTTATGCAGCTGACCATACGCCGCTCGTTATCCTTGCGGGAAAAGAATATGGCAGCGGATCATCACGCGACTGGGCAGCCAAAGGCACGAACCTGCTGGGAGTGAAAGCGGTTATCGCCGAAAGTTTTGAGCGTATTCACCGCAGTAATCTCGTTGGTATGGGTGTGGCCCCCCTCGAATTCCCCCCCGGGGAAACAGCAGCTTCATTAGGACTGGAGGGTACCGAAACATTTCTCATTGAAGGGCTGGCAACCGATCTGAAGCCACACAAGCTGCTTCAGGTAACAGCTACCAAAGTAACCGGAGAGGTGATTCGGTTTGATGCCAGCGTCCGCTTTGATTCAGCCATTGAGATTGACTATTACCGTCATGGGGGCATCCTGCAATATGTATTAAGGGATTTCCTCAGGAAAGAGTAAAAGTACCCGGCAATGCCGGTGCTTTTTCGTATTTTGCAGCCATGAACGACGCATATATTCCCGGTGCCAATCCGGCAAACAAAATCAACAGCAACCACGATGCAGCATCCGGCTCCCATTGCTTTATTTATTTATAACAGACCGGAACATACCCGCCGTACCCTCCGTTTTCTGCAGCAGAACCTGCTGGCTGAAGAAAGTCGTCTGTTTATTTTTTCCGATGCCCCGGCGGGTACCGCAGATGAAGAACGGGTGAATAAAACCCGTGAAATTGCCCGGAACATCACCGGCTTCAGGTTGGTTAAACTGACCGAACACACCGTGCACCAGGGCCTTGCTGCATCGATCATCAGTGGCGTTACACAACTTGTGAATGAATACGGCCGAATCATTGTACTGGAAGACGACCTGCTGACTTCACCCTATGCCCTGCAATATTTTAATAACGCACTACAGCGGTATGAAACAGAGGACCGTGTGATGCAGATCAGCGCTTACATGTTCCCGCTGAAGGAATCATCCGTACCTCTGCCCGAAACTTTCTTTTTCCGGGCCACCAGCAGCTGGGGATGGGCAACGTGGAAACGGGCCTGGCAATACTTTGAACCGGACATCCATGTATTGTACGCCCAGTTCAACCGGCAGAAAATCCACGGGTTTTCCATTGAGGGCCGTATGAATTACTGGAAGCAACTGCTTGATTTCAGGCAAGGGCGCAACCAATCGTGGGCAGTACGCTGGTATGCCTCCGTATTTCTCAGAAACGGTCTGGTACTGCATCCGGCAAAATCACTGATCGAAAATATCGGCCATGATGGCACCGGCGTCCACTCCATCATCGAAGACACCTATGATGTCACGTTATCCAGAAAACCGGTGACCTGTTTCCCGGATCATATTACTGAAGATCGTGCTGCATTGGATGCGATTAAACACTTCTTCAAACACAGAAAGGGAAGCCTGTGGCGCCGCGGACGTAAGTTCCTGATCAACCAATGGCACCGTCTTGTGAAAAAATGAATGATATGAATTGTGCCGTTGTTATACCTGTTTATAAAGATCAGCTTACCGCCAATGAAATCCGTTCATTCAGACAATGCCTGCACGTGTTAGGACATTACCCCGTTATGCTTGTTGCACCGGAACACCTTGACCCGGATGCGTACCATCAGGTTGCGGGGAAGCAGCTTCCGGTAGTCCGGTTTGCTGATTCCTGTTTTGTATCCGTACGTGCGTACAGCCGCCTCCTCGTCAGCAGCGGTTTTTACCGCCGGTTTGCTGATTACAACTACCTATTATTGTATCAGCTGGACGCATGGGTATTTCGTGATGAATTGGAGTACTGGATGGATAAGGAATATGATTATATTGGTGCACCGTGGATCGTCGCACCCCCTCTCCCTTCCAAAAGGGGTCTTTTCAATATTTCTGACCGGCTTGCAGGAAAAGTCGGCAATGGAGGGTTTTCCCTCAGAAAGGTTCGGGCCCATCTACGCTGGAGCCCGGTGATACAACTCATTTTCCGGCTGCTTCCCAAGAATGAAGACCTGTTATGGACGTTATTTGCACCCTTCAGGAAACCTGTCGCACGGGAAGCCCTGCAGTTTGCTTTTGAGCTGGAACCTGCTCAATCGTTCCTGTTAAACAACCGGCAACTGCCCTTCGGCTGCCACGGATGGGAAAAATACCAGCCGGAGTTCTGGGAGCAACATATTTCTTAAATGAAATGAAGAAAAATTTCCGAAATAAAACGGAATGTTTTACCTTTGTATAATAAGGAGGTCAATATGGCAGCAAAAAAATATTCATCAGCCGGCAAAAGCGCACAGGTTGCCGAACCCGCGGTGGCTTACCAGGTACGCACACGCTATCAGGAAAGCTATGGCCGCCCTGAAGTGAAATTACAGGTCATCCGGGCGGGGCTTGAACCCGACGCTTTAGCCGCTTTTATGGAGATGTTTAACGGGACACAGGAAGACGTGGCCAGGCTGCTGAACATTTCAGACAAAACGCTACGCTCCTATATCCGGGATAGCAAAAACCTCAATATTGGTATCAGTGAACACCTGATTCAGCTGTTCGAACTCTTTGACAAAGGGATCACTATTTTTGGTAATCCCGGTGAGTTCCGCACGTGGCTGAATCTGGCAAACGTCGGATTGGGCGAAAAACCGGTCAACCTGCTTGATTCCCTGATTGGCATTGAATGCGTGATGGATGAGCTATCCCGCATCGAATACGGAGCATTGGCGTAACCAATGGATGTTTACCGCATCACATTGAGCCCCTATGCCGGTTCATTACAGGCATCCGGAAGGCCTGCCCGCTGGAACGGAAAAGGTACATTCATGGTCTATACGGCCGGTTCTGTTGCGTTAGCCTGCCTGGAAAACCTGGCACACCGTTCCGGCGTAAACATCTCGGCAGTTTCTTATGCCGTCACCGTTTTGCATATCCCAGACAGGATGCATATGGAGAGCTATTCAGATAATGACCTGGAACAACTCCACTCCGAATGGTTTCATATCAAACAGTATCCGGTGACCCAGGAGATCGGAGACCGCTGGCTCCGGAATAACACGTCTGCAGTTCTGAAAGTGCCGAGTGCTATCATCCGGAACGAGTATAATTACCTGATCAATCCAAGACATCCCGACAGTACAAAAATCAGGGTAAACAGTGTGATGCCTTTCTCATTTGATAATAGACTTTTGTAATGTTTCACCCACGACTAAGTATCGTCACCATTGTATTCAACAATGTGTTGCATATTGAGCGCACACTGGAATCGGTGATCCGTCAAACCTACCCCCACATTGAGTACATCGTCATAGACGGCGGCTCCACGGACGGCACAATGGATCTCATCAGAAAATACACTGACCGGATAACCCACCTTGTCAATGAAAAGGATCGTGGTATATACGATGCCATGAATAAGGGACTGGCGTTGGCGACCGGCGACTATATCCTGTTTATGAATTCAGGAGACGAGCTGTACGATCCCAAGACGGTGGCAAACGTTTTTGCCTCGGCCCCGGATGCAGATATGTATTACGGGGAAACAGAAATGATCGATGAGAACGGTACCAGTCTGGGCCAGCGACGGCATGCCGCTCCGGACGCGTTTACCTGGCGCAGCTTCAGATATGGGATGTGTATCAGCCATCAGGCCATTTATATCCGCCGATCCATCACGGCTCCGTATAACCTGACGTACGAACTCAGCGCTGATATTGATTGGATCATCCGTGCAGCAAAAAAAGCGAAGAAGATCGTGAATACCCGGCAATATGTAGCGAAATACCTCGTGGGCGGGATGTCAAAAAAACGGCACTGGCAAAGCCTGAAAGAGCGGTTCAGGATATTTACGAAATATTATGGCCTGGTGCCAAACCTGTTAAACCATGTGGTTATCATATGGAACCTGACCTTCTATTATCTCAGGCATAAACGGACCAATGATTGATTACCTGGGTTGCGTTTTTTTATTTTCCAGCCATATGGCGGCTGCCAGTCCCAAAACCAGCAACAGCGAAGCGATCAGCGAAATCAGCTCACCATGGTAATAAGAGCGGGGTTCAAACCTGAATTCCACACGATGATTACCTCCCGGCAACTGGGCTGCCCGTAACAGATAATTGGCACGGACATGCGGAATCTTATCCCCGTCAACATATGCGTTCCAGCCTTTGTCATACCATACTTCAGAAAACACAGCCATGACATCATTCGGAGCGGAGTATTCATATACCAGGTAATCAGGACGGTAGCTGACCAGGTTGATTGAAGAAGAGCTGCCTGAAGCTCCGAGTCGCTTAGCATCGATCACCTGCCTGAACTCTTCGTGAACAAACGCCTCCTTCCGCGGATCAAAACTGTTGATCGCCCGCATCTCTTCATCGTTAT
This sequence comes from uncultured Sphingobacteriaceae bacterium, assembly GCA_964546645.1. Taxonomy (GTDB): domain Bacteria; phylum Bacteroidota; class Bacteroidia; order Sphingobacteriales; family Sphingobacteriaceae; genus A37T11. Next base: position 12,947 of record CAZJKM010000037.1, on the reverse strand, counting down.
CCTTAACAAAGGTAACCCTGTCGACAAACCACGCATTACCGGCAGCCGTATTACGTTTCTGAATATGCTGCGAATCTTTTTTATCATTGGTAATCAGATACCTGGTATTCAGCATATCCAGGACATCTTCATTGAATGCGGATGAAAACTGCTTTTCTATCACTTCCTGGTAGCGCATCAGCTTTGCCGCATGGTAGCCGCCGATGGATTTATGGAAATAGGAAGTGGACGCGTTCGTAAACGGATTGGAAGTGAGATCAAGCACACGGTAGTTGGGATCCTTATCCATCAGGATCAGATTGTCGACTTCCCTCGGATTCGCGTTCGCTATCTCTCTCAGACGGCTCTTTTCAACAAAATTATCCGTATTCAGGTAACGGCGGTTCACCCCCCACATATCAATTAGCACCACGGCCGACAGCAACAACACCGTGGTATGCGGTTTCAATTTCCCTTTTATCAGAAACCACATCCCGGCAAACGTCAACAGAAGAAATAATAACGAGCGGAAAGCGTCCGTGCGGGCTAAACCTGTGCGGTCTTTTATCAGCGCACTGATGATACTTTGCCCGAATGCGTTATCCCCGCCGGCCATCTGGGTGAATTGTTGCTGGAGCGCTGCATCGTTGGAACTTCTGAATCCAAGGAACAGGTCAGGTAATAGTGCTACCACCAGGGTGATGCCGCCGGTGATATACAGTGAATACAGCAATTTCTTTGAAAGTTCCGCCACATTCTTCCTGTTTTCCAACACTTCATGAACAGCGAGAATAGCCAGGACAGGGATCAGGAACGCCGCGATCACCAGCATGGACTCAACCGCTCTGAATTTGTTATAAAGCGGGAAATAATTAAAGAACAGATCGGATATGAGAGGAAGATGACGACCGAATGCAAGGAATATACTGAGTAATACGGCGGAAAGTATCCACCATTTCAGGCGGTTTTTAACGACAAGCAGTCCGAAAATAAACAGTAATATAACCCCGGCACCAAAATACCAGGGACCGTGCGTAAATGGCTTGTCCCCCCAATACGTCGGCATATCCTTCGCTACAGCAGCCGCCTGATCAGCCGGCACTCCCCTGCCTGCTAACGTTTTCGCAACTTCTGAATCAGCATCCAATGCACCCGATGCTCCACCACCGTACGCATTCGGAATTAAAAATGTAAGATTTTCTCCTACGCCCTGGCTCCATTGATAAGCATAATCGCGGTCCACCCCCTTACTGCTGCCCACCGCCAGGCTATCTGTCAGATTGGATTTCCCCCGTATTGTTTCCTGGCCGTATTCATAGGTTGTCCATAGCAATGTGGCATTCACCGCTACCGCCAGCACTGCCGCAACGGCCAAACTGCCGATCGCCTTCAAGTAGGCCGGAAACGTCTTCGACTTCCAGGCATGGTACAGTTCAAATCCCAGCAACAGCAATACAGCTATAAAAAGATAATACGTTACCTGGATGTGGTTAACCCGGATCTCCATGGCAAGTGCAATTGCCAGCAGCACAGCTCCTGGCAGATACCTCCCTCTGAAAGCCAGCAGTATACCGGCCAATACCGGTGCAAAAAAAGCCAGTGCATAGGTTTTACTGCTGTGCCCGGCTTCAATATAAATAAAATTATACGACGAGAACGTCAGCGCAATCGCTCCCAATGCTGCCAGCCAGGGATTCAGCCGCAGGGAGCAAAAAAGGATATATCCTCCGATCAGAAAAAGCAGGATCACGTCCATTGGCAGCGGGAGAACACTTTTTACGGCAGCGAGGACATGGGTACCTATATTGTTAGGAAAAGCGACCCATATCTGGTATGAAGGCATTCCACTGAACATGGAGTTCGTCCACAACGGCGCCTTGCCATCCTTTTCCCTGAATTCCATGATCTCCTTCTGTCCGGCTTCTGCCCTCAGGACATCGCCCTGCACCAGTACCTTACCCTGCCAGGCCGGAACAAAATAGACGAAACAAATCAGTATAAAAATGCCGGTAATGGCAAAGTGGATAGCGTTGCGACTGAACCAATTCTTCATTTGCGAAAATTTTCTTCCCGCCAAAGATAGGGATTCATGTCAAAAGGTCATTTAATTTCTTCAAAATCCACAAAATCCCCGGCTTGTTTCCCCCGGCCAGGGGTTTTGGTCTGCGGCGGCACATAGTCGATCCTGATTTCCCCTTCGGGCGCAGCACGGCGTTCCTGCTGTCCCCCTGCCGCCTGGTTATACTGACGCTGCGCCTCCGCCTGCATCCTGCTGGCTACCTTCCGGAAAGCCCATGGGAAAACAAGCCTGGCAACCATGCGCACCAGCCAAAGAATCAGGATTGCAATCAACAAGAATTTCAACAAACCGCCCATTTATAATACAGAGAATATGTGTATGTGGTTAAAAACTACAAACATATAAAAGTTAATTAATAATAAAAAGCGAAAGGCCGGACAAATAGGGAAATTACATCCGCATTACGATTCTTTTGCCGTAAGGATAGCCTGTTCCAGTTCGGCCTGCCGCTGGGTTCCGATAATATAGATCAGCCCGTCACGATCTGTCAGCCATACCGCATCCTTCCCCCCCGCATAGAACCTGACCTTGCCGCGCTGATGAAGATTGTAGACCGGATTGTTTACCAGAAACTTGCTATAAGGTGCTTTTTCCACTTTCACAATACTGTTCAGGTCGATCTTAATCATCCGGGCCGTCCACAGGCCACTCAGTTTGATACTTCTTTTTTCTATCGTGATCCGGTAATGCAACATATACATCATCACCAGCGATACGAAGAGAATCGCACAACCCACAACCAGGAACAACCGGCTGTCATGTTCCCGTTCAAGGTTGATGTAATATGCCGAGAAACAGAACAATGCCATCAGCAGGCGAACACTCAGCCATCCTTTATCTCTTCCGAGGTACTGATTTTCAACGTAGATTGGTTCTTGCTCCATGTTATTTTAATCGCTCTAAGATAAGCACTTTTTTTGTTTCCCCTGTTATTTTATACCGGTCGTCTATCCGGTAGGGAACCACCCATATAATATCGCCATTCCCGTTCTCGACGACCGGCACCCTGGGCTTCTCCGGGACCGGGATCTTCAGGTTCACAAAAAAATCACTCAGTTTTTTCTTCCCCTGCATACCCAGCGGCCGGAACACATCCCCCTGTTTCCAGGAACGTATGCAAAGAGGATACCGGATGTTGGCTGCATCCAGCTTTACAGCATATACGCCCGGGCCAGGGGCTATCTCCTGATCCGGTGCTTCCCGTATACAGAAGGTATTCTCCCCCCACGTTACACAGCTATCCGGCACTTCGATCCACACGCTGTCCGGTCTGTGAGCCGTCAGAGGACTGAGCAACAGCATCTCCCGGTCAATCACCAGCTGGTGAGACCCCGATAAAAACCGTTTTCCGGGGACTCCCGAAAATGCAGCAGCCAGGTCGTTCAGCACAGCTGCTGAAAAACCGAAAGGCCTGAATAATTCAAACAACAACGTATGTACAGGCTGCAACCGGCGCAGGTCACGAAGCGGAATCCGGTATCCGCCAGATCCGGTATCCTGAAATAGTTTTTTACGCAGATCTGTGACATATTGCTGCAGCACCAGTTCCACCTCCGCAAAACGGATGCTGTTTGTCATGAACGTATCTTCCAGGACCGGGTTCAGCTCCTTCAGCAGCGGAATCACTTCCAGGCGAAGCTTATTACGGGCATATTTGGTCGAGAAATTAGACAGGTCATCCCGGTACGGCAGTCCAAGCGCACAGACCGCCTCTTCCACCTCGCTGCCCTTCAAAAAAAGGAGCGGCCGGATCAGCCGGTCCCGTTTCGGCAGAATACCGTGTAGCCCGGCAATGCCGGTACCCCGCACCATATTCAGCAGCATCGTCTCCACCACATCATTCTGGTGATGTGCCAATGCGATACCCCGGAAACCATTTTCTGCCCTGACCGTTTCGAACCATTGGTAACGTAGTTCCCGGGCTGCCATCTGTACAGAGACTCTGCGGTCTGCCGCATAGCGGATCGTATCAAATGAAGTACTGAAAAAAGGAACCTGATAGGTACGGGCCAGGTTACTTACAAAAGCCTCATCTGCATCTGAATCACCTCCACGCAGTTTAAAATTGCAGTGAGCGATACCAAACGGATAACCGGCATCGGCAAACAGCCGGCACATCAGCACGGAATCCCGGCCACCGCTCACAGCCAGCAACAACCGGTCTGACGGCATAAACAAGTTGTTCTCCATCACAAATTGCTGCAGGCGGCTACTTAAATCCATGTCCAAAGGTACTGAAAGCGTTAAAAATTCTTAAATACAGAGGACAACAAAGTTATTTAAGTAATTTTGCCCCGTGAAGAAAAGCAGTCTTTCCTGCCTGTTTATGTTAATGGTTCTGTTGTGTTCTGCACAGCAACGCATTGACCTGTTATCCAGCAAAAGCTCTGTCTCCAATATGAATAAAGAATGGGTCACCTTCTACCGACCGGTATTCGGGCATGAAGGTTCCACCTTATCCGCAGATAGTGCATACCTGTATAACCCGGGTGAGGAAGACACCTATTTCGATGCGTTCGGCAACGTCATCATCACCCAGCCGAACGGGGCCGTCATCTATGCCGATAAACTGCATTATGTGGAAAGTACCCGGCTGGCAACGCTTACCAACAATGTCCGGATGGTCGATAAAGGGTCCGTCCTGACGACCAATTACCTTACGTACAATATGCGTTCCGGCATCGGCACCTATACGGGAGGCGGGCGGATCGTTAACGAGTCCGATACCATTACCAGCAAAAACGGGTATTATTTCGACAAAACGCAGGATGCTTACTTTCGTTACAACGTCATTGTGAGAACACCCGATGCACAGATTTTCACAGATACCATGCGCTATAATTCGGCTTCTAAAATGAACTACTTTTACGGGCCTACCAACATCAAAAGCGGCAATGGTAATCTGTATACGGAAAACGGGGACTACAGTACCGAAACCAAAAATGCGCGGTTCGGCAAGAACAACCTGTACACGGAAGGCAGCAAAATGCTGCAGGGCGACAGTCTGTACTATGACGGACAAGCAGGGAGCGGCCGGGCAGTAAAAAATGTCTTTTTTATAGACACCGCTGAGCAGATCATCATGCGTGGCCATCTGGGAATTTACGAAAAGGACACGGAGACCACTATTATGACAGACAACCCCTACCTTGTTCTTGTCACCAAATCTGATTCCTCCCGTCGTGATACCACACAGACTTTTCCGGACAGTATCGGGTTGCCTGTTGACGAGCAGGAAGCGGTCACGGATTCCCTGCCGCCGCGACCTGCTACAGCCAGGACCGATTCGGTATATATGAGTGCCGATACGTTAATATCTAAGGTTATCCTGCTGAAAGATTATCAGCTGGCCAACCTGAATCTCCGCAGAGACGGCGGTGACCTGGATGCATTGGAAGACGAGGACTATGGCGAGGAAGAACCCGCACCACCAGACAGTGCCATAACAGAGGCCCCGGAGCTCATCCCAGACAGCCTGACCGCAGACTCCGTCAGAAACATTGTTGCGCCGCCAGACAGCCTCCGGGCAGACAATGTGCTTCCTGACTCCCTTCAGTACCCCCTCCCTTCCACGGGAGATCCTGACAGTCTGAAAACAGATGAAACCAGACCGGCTTTGCCGGATTCCCTCAGCCGCTCGATGAAAGACAGTATCGGAGCTGAGTTACTGCGCGACAGCCTGCTCAGGGATACCAGTATGGTGCCGATAGCCGGAATGGCGGACAGTTTACTCACCAAAGCAACGGAAGCCTTGTCAAAAGTCCCGGCTGCGGACAGCACGGCTTCTGACACGACCCGTACCCGTATCATACTGGCCTATCATGAGGTGAAGGTCTTTAAATCAGACCTCCAGGCCGTAGCCGATTCTGCCTATTATGGTTATCCTGATTCGGTGATGCGTCTCTTCGGTTCCCCGATGATATGGTCGCAGGGATCCCAGCTTTCAGCCGATACTATTTATATGCAGCTCAAAAACCAGCAATTGGATAACATGCTGATGCGATCGAAAGCATTTATTGTCAGTACAGAACTGGATTCCAGCAAATTCAATCAAACAAAAGGACGAAAGATCTCAGGCTTCTTTACCGACAATAAACTGGAACTCATGTATGTTGATGGCAATGCCGAAGCGATCTACTATCCGGCGGAGGAAGGCAAATTTACCGGGATGGGCCGCACCCTGAGCAGCCGGATTAAAATGAAACTGGAAGACAACGCGGTCACCGATATTATACCTACCAAAAAGGTGGAAAGCAATTACTATCCATTAGCACTGATACCCTCGGATATGGAATTCCTGGAAGGTTTTACGTGGAAACCAAGAGACCGTCCGCAATCCAAAGACGAAATCATCAACCGGACCAAACCCAGGCGGGTGAAAGAAGAACCCGTCGCACGGGACTCAAGCAGCACGGATTCGGTGCCGGACAACGGGAGAAAAATAACACCGGAGCCTGTGACGGAAGACTCAGGAGCCGCGCTGAAGGAGAAAGTCCGTGAGTTTCCCTACGGCCATCGCACGATGGCTGATCGCGTTTTTTTCGCTGGCAGCCATTTCCGCAAACGTCCGGTCATAACCGTCCGGCGTAAACAACGGATCATATCCGAACCCCTTTATACCGCGACGCCCGTATCCGATCGTCCCCCAGATCACACCCTCGAAAAAATACTCACGCCCGTTTAGCTGCAACGAGATAACCGTACGAAAACAGGCCTTACGGCCCGGGTTGTCACCCAGCCGTTCCAATAGCAGGTCCATGTTGTGTTCCATATCCCTCGTTCCGGAATAGCGGGCGGACAGAACGCCCGGCTCGCCACCCAATACAGTCACTTCCAACCCTGAATCATCTGCAAAACAATCATATCCATATTTCTCCAGCAAAAACCGGCTCTTCTGAGATGCATTCTCCGTAAACGTATTTCCGGTCTCGGGAATATCATCCGTACAGTTTATATCGGAAAGGCTTTTAATAGCAAAACGATCGCCCACGATTGCCTGTACCTCCTCCAGTTTGTGTGCGTTATTCGTGGCAAATACCAGTGTCTTTATCATAGTCATCGTGACGCATTATTCATCAGTGTTTTGAAACACTCCCAGAAAAGTCTCTTCTTTTCCGTCCTCTCCATTATCTCACCAAAGCTGTAGGTATAAAGCAGCTGTATTCCCTGCCAGCCTGTGGGCTCATTAACCGGTACTTCCGGAAGTCCGGCCTGCTGAGGCTGTACACCCAGCAGCACGAGATAAGCCGGTTGAAACAACCGTTGCAACTGCCCATCCGACAGGTCGGCACCCGCGATATTGACCACAGCCACATCATCCATCGACATGCTACTGGCTGCCAGCATCTTTTTCAGTGATTCCAGTTCTGCCGGTACCATAAAAGGGAAAGCCGGTTCGTTCACGACAAAAACAAAATGCCTGGCGTTACTCCCAAGGGCAGGCAGTGGAGGGGCCACTCCCGCTTCTTCAGCAGACGGTGCCGGACCAGGGGCCTCTCCGACCGCAAAGATGGTTTCGGTCATAAATAATGACAGTGCATACGGGTCATGCGTAATCAGTTTATCTGCCATTGTTTCCATTCACATAAGCGTCCTTCGAATCTACTTCTCCACTCATCAGTTCATGGGTATCCTTCAGATACTGCCCTTTCAACTCGTCAATAACAGAGTTCTTCCATAAGGGTATACCGATAAAATAAGCGGTCCTACCAATCATATGTGCAGCTACCGGCGCGGTAAGCACCAGGAAGAACAGGATGGCCAATGTTTTGGTAGTAACGGACAGTTCCGAAAAATAAATAGCGGCGCCCATTAATAAAAGACCGATTCCCAATGTGGCAGCTTTTACCGTTACCGATAATCTGAGATAAAAATCAGGCATCCGCAAAATGCCGATGGCCGCGATCAGAATGGCCAGCGATCCCATAAAGGATAAAACCATAATCAATATATCACTCATCTTTTTCCTTTTTTCTCCAGATAGTACGAAAATGCAATGGTTCCCAGAAAGGCAATCAGCGCCAGTATCATGGCCACATCCAGAAAAATATATTCTTCCGTAGAAATACTGTATGCTGTAATCAAGCCAATACCAATGGTGATGACCAGATCAAGGGCAATCACCCGGTCAACTACGTGTGGTCCCTTATATAGGCGGACAAACACCAGCACCAGGGCCAGTGACAGCATGGGTATAATTACATATTGCAGAAAAGTACTCAGGCTCATCGTATAATTTCTAACAGTCTGCGTTCAAATCCGTTTTTTATCTGCCGGATAAAAGCATCTTTATCCCGCAGGTACATGACATGTATAAACAACACCTGCCGGTCGTTACTCACGTCAATGATCAGGGTACCGGGTGTAAGGGATATAACCGTCGACAGGAGGTTAATCTCAAAGTCGCTGTTGGCATGCAACGGGTATTTCACAATACCCGGCTTCATAAAATAATTGGGAGTGATGACATCATATGCCACCTGTAGATTTGCCTTCAGCATTTCGTATATGAAATAAAATACAAACCCGATGATCTTCGGAACCCGTACAAAATACCGCTTGTCCTCTTCGTTCCGGCTCATCAGCCAGAGGATAAAAAAGCCCAGCATAAACCCGAACAGGAAATTGGACCAATAAAAATTCCCGGTTAATGCTACCCATACAAAGGTGAGCGACAAATTCATCAAAAACTGTTTAACCATCGTATCTTGATTTAAACGTCTAATGTATTTTTTATCTGCCTAAAACCGCTTCCACATATGGGCGGGTATCCATCAGCTCCGCCGCAATATGTTTTGCCAGTACGGTAATATTTTCAGCACCAAAGCCAATATACAGCGACACCGCGGCAAGCAGGGTTATCGGTACAACAAGCAAAGAGCGCCTGAGCATGCTAAGCTGGCTGAATGCATCTCCCTCCCGTTCGTGTTCCCCCTCCGGGCGGTTTCTCCAAAACACATCAGCCCACATCCGGGCAATAATGTATAAAGTGAAAAAACTGCCCGCCACAATCGCGCCGATCAGCACATAATCACGACTTTGAAAGGCAGCGTCAAACAAAAAAATCTTCGGCCAGAACCCTGAGAGAGGCGGAATACCTACCAGCGAAAACAACACCAGCGCCATCAGCAATGACAGCCGGGGATAGTCGGCATACAGACCTCCAAGCCGGTTCATATCCACGGTACCGCGGATATTCCGTATCAATCCCGCCATCAGAAACAGGTTGGTCTTGACAATGATATCATGAAAAAGGTAAAATACCGCACCGGTTACAGCTAATTCCGTATACAGACCCAGCCCGGCTACCATATACCCGATATGGCAGACAATCAGGTACGAGAACATCCGTCTCAGATTACGCTTGATCAGCGCCCCGAATGCGCCGGTAAGCAACGTCAGCACGGCAATCACAATCAGCAACGTACGGAGAAAATCATCCGGTATGAAGATCAGCGTAAAAACCCTGAACAGCGCATATACTCCCAATTTTGTAAGAAAACCACCAAAAACGGCAGAAATAGCCGAGGGTGGGGTATGATAAGATGACGGCAACCAGAAATATAACGGGAACACCGCCGCTTTGATTCCGAAACCGAGCAAAAAGAATACGGCTGTCACATTCAGCAAACCCTGGTTCCCATGCTGTGCCACCTTGACGGAAAGATCAGCCATATTCAGTGTGCCGGTGATGCCATACAGCATACCGATACCGGTAAGAAACATGGCTGACGCCAGCAGGTTCAGCGCCATATACTTTACGGCACCCTCTATTTGTGCTTTCCGCCCGCCCAGTGTCATCAGTACGAAGGATGCGATGATAACCACCTCAAACCAGACATACAGGTTGAAGATATCGCCGGTGAGAAAAGCGCCATTCAGTCCCATAAAGAGGAAATGAAGGATCGGGAAATAACCATACAGCACCCGGGCACGGCCGATACCGGTACCGGAGAAAACGGAAACAGCAAACCCGGCGATCCCCGTAAGCATCACCAAGGTACTGCTGAACACGTCAGCCACAAAGGTAATACCGAATGGGGCATCCCAATTGGCGGCCTGCATCGTATGTATCCCTTCGTTCCACACCGTTGCAAACAACTTCACGGAGCACAACATAGATACCAGGCTCCCTGCCATACTGATGAAACGCTGCGAAATGGTTTTACGCCAGAAGAACAGCGATACAATCGCCGTAAACAAATGTACAAGGACAGGCAAAATGATATAATTGTCTATCATAAATCTTCTTCTTCCGGTGTATTTAAATCGTCCAGATCATCCGAGTTTACCAGAACATATACCCGTTTCAGTAACACGATAGCAAAGGCTGTTAAACCAAAACTGATCACAATAGCCGTCAGGATCAGGGCCTGCGGGACGGGATCTGCATAGATATCCGTAAACGTTTTCGCATCAGGCGAAATAACAGGAGGTTTCCCTTTGGTAATCCTGCCAAGCAGAAAAATGAGCATATTCGCCCCGTTTCCCAGTAACAGAATACCTATCAGTAGTTTTACCATACTCCGGCGCAGCATCATATATACGCCCGAAGCATAGAGAACACCAATCAATACCGCCAATAATAACTCCATATATTAATCTGCATTCTGGGCAATCGTGAACAAAATAGTCAGCGTGATACCGATAACCACGAAATAAACGCCTATATCAAAAAATAACGCCGTGCCCAGCAGTCCGATTACCGGAACCGGATCCTCTCCCCAAAGACCTGTCATCACCGGCAGCCCGAAGAACAAGGGAAGAACAGTGCTCAAAGCGGCGATGGCCAAGCCAAACGGGATGAGTACACCCGGGTGATACGACAACAGCGTCAGCGTTTTCTCCGTTCCCTGCGTAAATCCATGCAGCACAAAGGCAATGGAGGCTACCAGTCCGCCCACAAATCCCCCTCCGGGGGAATAATGCCCGCGCAACAATATGAATACGGAAAATACCAGCAATACCGGCAGCAAATACCGGGATGCGGTTCTTAAAATAGCACTGTTCATCTTACATACGTATTTCTTATGCGGATCTGTTACTCTTTTTCAGATGGTTTCAGCCGCAGTTTCAGCAGGCTGTAAACCCCGAGGGCGGCGATACTCAGCACGACAATTTCAAACATGGTATCAAAGCCGCGAAAATCAACGAGGATAACGTTTACCACGTTCTTGCCTTTAGCCAGTGTATAGGCATTCTGCCCATAAAAATCACTGATCTCCCTGTTCTCCGGTTCGTTCAGCACCTGCAAAGCAGCTATTGCAATCAGCACACCGAAGAAAACCGAAACCACCCCATCCCGCACTTTGACCCGATTGTTGGCAAAATTAAGGAAGGGAGGCAGCCGGAATAACACCAGCACAAACAGTACCACAGTAAGCGTATCAATCGTGAACTGCGTCATAGCCAGATCCGGCGCACTGTAGAATACAAAAAACAGACAAATACAGTACCCGACAACCCCCAAAGCAATGACGGCCGTCAGCCTGGATGAGGTAGTCACTGAAAGAAACACCGCCACGATCAGGATACCTGCAATCGCAAATTCGTATATGCTGACCGGCAACATAGCAGAGGCATCGATATAGAGCTGTACTCCCGTAAATAACCGGAATGCGACCAGCAGGCAGGCAAAAACCACCACCAGCAGCAAATACCTACGGAGATAACCACTGTGCCAGGTGTTGGTATAACTGACAGCAAAACGATTTACCGCGGATGCAATCACCGCCATCCAATGGGACGGAGCCAGGGTATCGAACCTGCTCAGCACCAGCAGCCCTTTTTCTGTCGGTTTACGTGCTATATAAAGTACGGTGCCGGCTAACAGGGTAACACCGCTTAACAATAGTACTATATTAAAGCCATGCCATATTTTGAGCGGAGCGCTGACAGCCCCGCCGGTCAGCACCTGCACCACCGGCCTGATAATGGCATCATCCGCAATCACCGGAAACATACCAAATACCAATCCGCAAACGCCCAATAATAACGGCGGGGTCCACATCAGCCAATGAGGCAGATGCACGTGTCTGAATGTGTCGTCCAGTTTACCGGTGAATGGCTTTATACCGGCAAGGAAACCGGCAACCACCAGAAAGACATTGGTAGTGAGCGCCAAGGCGGTCAGTATGACTGCGATGCCCGCCGTTTGCAGGGTCGCTTCGTATATCAGATCCTTTCCGATGAAGCCGAAGGTAAAAGGCAGACCGGCGCTTGACAGGGCCGCCAGCACACCGGCAACCGCCAGCGGCGGCAGCACCTTTCGCAACCCGGCCAGCCGGGTAACATCCCTTGTTCCTGTTTCGTGATCAATAACTCCTGTAATCAGGAATAACGCGGCCTTATATAAGGCGTGTACCAGAATAAATACCGAAGCGGCTAACAAGGATGCGGTAGTACCCATTCCGATCAGAAATACCAGTATCCCCAACGCCGCAATGGTGGAGTATGCCAGAATGCCTTTCAGATCTGTCCTGAAAACCGAGTGGACAGCAGCGTACAGCATGGTTAATCCGCCTACCGCCATCAGCGGCCAGGTCCAGTAATCCGTCCCTCCCAATACCGGGAACAACCGTGCCAGCAAATACACACCCGCTTTTACCATCGTTGCAGAATGCAGATAGGCAGAAACAGGCGTAGGTGCTTTCATAGCGCCCGGCAACCAGAAATGGAACGGAAACTGAGCAGATTTGGTAAAAGCACCGGCAAAAACAAGTATCAGTATCAGGCCATACCATTCGTGGTTTTTCAGAACATCACTGCTACCCAGCATCTCATGAACTGAATAGGTACCGCTCAGGCTACCCATCAATATCAGTCCGCACATCAGCAGAAAACCACCACCACCGGTAATGGCGAGTGCCAGAATAGCGCTTTTTCGTGA
>CAZJKM010000036.1:13865-23758 GCA_964546645.1 uncultured Sphingobacteriaceae bacterium | reverse complement strand
CCCTTAGCCGCTGAATGGTTCCCTTTAGCTACTGAACGGTCCCCTTTAGCCGCTGAATGGTTCCCTTTAGCTACTGAACGGTTCTCTTTAGCCACTGAATGGTTTCCCTTAGCCGCTGAATGGTTCCCTTTAACCGCTGAACGGTTCCCTTTAGCCGCTGAATGGTTTCCCTTAGCCACTGAACGGTTCCCTTTAGCCGCTAAATGGTTTCCCTTAGCAGACGAACGGTTTGGTTCAGCAGCCGAATGGCTTTCTTAAACTTCCCCGAAAGCGGCGGAGGTGTGAGAGAGGGGAGGTCATCGTCGGCGGACGGGGCCTCCCTACTCTAAGTAACCAAGGTGCTTGGTCCAATCAAGATGGTCTGTCGCATAAGGCGCCCGCTCACGACAAAAAACTTGTGTAAAACAAACCTCCGTAAAAGCAGCCGCATCACTTTCAGAAAGTAACGACAACAGCTCTACATCTGAGTGGATAGCGTACGAACTCATATAAATACAGGCCTGCATAGGGTTATACACTACGAAGATAACAAATTTATAACAAACTTTATCAACACCTCCCTGCACTGTCCTGCCCTATATGGCATAACGAGGTAAGCAAAAAACCTTTGTTTTTTGTCAGAAAACCAGAGTGTCTACAAATTCATGTACCGGCGTCTGTATCAGTTTGTCGTAATCTAATGATCGGTCAAGGATAAGTTGTTGTTGTTTGGAAGAGAATACCCGCGCCAGGTTTGTTTTATATTTTTCGATCAGCAACGGAATCCCTTCTTCGCGGCGCCGTTTGTGCCCGATAGGATATTCGACGACCACTTCTTCCAGGATGGTTCCGTCATTCAGCGTGACGGTAAGGGCATTGGCAATGGAGCGTTTTTCCGGATCCAGGTAATCTGCTGGAAACTGCTTATCCTCCGCTGTCTCCATTTTTCCGCGCAGGATATCAATACGGGGGTCAGCGGCAATCCGGTCTTCGTAATCGGCTGCGGTCAGACGGCCGAAGATCAGCGGTACCGCGATCATATATTGCAGGCAATGATCCCTGTCAGCCGGGTTATGCAACGGGCCCCGTTTATCAATGATCCGGATGGCCGCTTCATGGGTGCGGATCCGGATATGCCGGATATCGTCAGCTGTTTTGCCCACCGCTTTCAGTATCCCGTGCAGCTTCATGGCCGCTTCCACAGCGGTTTGGGAATGAAATTCGGCCGGGAACGAAATTTTGAACAGCACGTGTTCCATCACGTACGATGCATAGCCGCGTTGGAACCGGAATTCCTGCCCCTTAAAGAGTACATCATAAAAACCCCATGTTTTGGCGGTAAGTACCGATGGGTAGCCCATCTCGCCTGTTTTTGCGATCAGCGCCAGTCGCACACCACGGGAAGTGGCATCGCCTGCCGCCCAGGATTTCCGGCTCCCTGTATTGGGAGCGTGGCGGTACGTGCGCAGTGACTGTCCGTCCACAAAGGCTAGCGAAACAGCATTGATAAGCTCATCCCGGCTCAGCCCCAGCAGTTTACCTACGACGGCCGTTGAAGCCAGTTTTACCAATACCACATGGTCCAGCCCGACCCGGTTGAACGAGTTTTCAAGTGCCATGACACCCTGTATTTCATGGGCACGGATCATCGCGTCCAGCACCTGATGCATGGTAAGGGGGGGCCTGCCGACAGCCACTGCCGTACGGCTTAGCCAGTCGGCCACCGCCAGGATACCGCCGAGGTTATCAGACGGGTGTCCCCATTCGGCCGCCAGCCAGGTATCATTGAAGTCCAGCCAGCGGATCAGGACGCCGATGTTAAAGGCACCTTGTACCGGATCCAGCTGATATGGAGTTCCCGGAACTTTTGTGCCGTTCGGTACGATGGTGCCTGGTACAACCGGCCCGAGCAACTTGGTGCATGCCGGGTAGGTTAGCGCTTCAAACCCACATCCGAGGGTGTCCAGGAGGCAGTAATGCGCGGTTTGGAAAGCGAGTGGACTGCTTATCTCATCGTTCAGTACATAATCCGCAATAGCTGTAATCACCTGGTCTGTTTCAGGCCGTTCATTATTCGTACTTAAGTAAGTGGACATGGTTTTTTCTGCTGTGAATGTGTTGTTTCAGGCTGCTGCCCGGCAAATATAGTATTTTTTCCTTTGTATTTACAACTATTTAAACTAACTTTGTTAGTATCAACTTAAACAAATGATGGAACCGTTTTATAGTATTGCTTTGACACAGGTGAAAGGAGTGGGGCCTGTCCTTGCTAAACATCTGTTGGCGCATTTTGGTACGGCTGAGGCTGTTTTTTCAGCTGACAGGAACTCCCTGATGGCGGTAGCCGGTGTCGGGGAGCACCTTGCCGCCGTAATACGGGACACCAATGTGCTGCGTGGAGCAGAAAAGGAATGGTCGTTCGTGGAAAAACACCGGATCAGCACGTTGCTATGGGGGGATGATGCGTACCCCCGGCGGCTGATGGAGTGTCCCGATGCACCGGTGTTGCTCTACTACCAGGGTAAGGCCGGATTAAACGGTAAGCGGGTGATCAGTATCGTGGGCACACGGGATGCCACCGGGTACGGAAAAGCGATATGTGAGGAACTGATTGAGGCGCTGAACCCGTATGATGTGGTAGTGGTCAGCGGGCTTGCACACGGCATTGACAGTTTTACCCATGCTGCATCCGTAAAAAGCGGCATACCGACGGTTGGTGTACTCGGACACGGACTTGACCGGATTTATCCCGCCGTAAACCGGGAGCTGGCCGGTGCGCTGCTGTCAGCAGGAGGGGGGCTGCTGACAGAGTATCCTTCCAATACCAGTCCTGACCGGCAGCACTTTCCCGAACGTAACCGTATTATCGCCGGGTTAGCGGATGTGACGGTGGTTGTAGAGGCAGCGCTGAAAGGAGGTGCCCTGATTACTGCGGAGATTGCCAATAGTTATAACAGGGATGTATGTGCTTTCCCGGGGAATATCCGGCAGGCAAGCTCAGGCGGATGCAATTACCTGATCAAAACACATCGCGCGCATTTAATTACCAGTATCAACGATCTGGCTTACCTGATGGACTGGCTGCCGGATAAGACCGCGCCGGAAAGCAGGCAGATGCAGATGCCGCTTAACCTAAGTGCACCTGAACAGAAGATCTTCAGCCTGGTGGAAGCAAATGGCCGTATCGATGTGGATAGGTTATCGCTGAAAGCGGGAGTGCCGCAAAGTAAGCTCGCAATCATACTGCTGGAGATGGAAATGAAGGGGTTGCTGGTAGCGTTACCCGGTAAGGTATACTGCCTGGGGTAAGTGATATCAGGCACTGTTTTCCTTGGGAAAACTATACCAGCGCAAACTGCCGGTGCCGGCACTGATTTCTTCCCAGCTATCCGCATCGCTGAAATGCAGATGTACAATGGCGCAGGTGGGCATGACTTCCTCAGTCCCACCCAGATACTCAACCAGTTCGGCTAATCCGGGGTTATGCCCAAACAGGGCGATACGCTGGTAACGGTTGTCAAGGCCGGCAACTATCTGAAGCAACGCCGGTAACCTGCCTTCGTAAATGGCAGGCTCTTCCTGTATTTGTGAAGGGGGGATATGTAAGGCTTCCGCAAAAATCTGCGCAGTGGTAATGGCTCTTTTGGCCGGACTGCTTACAAGCAGCTCCGGTAATACGGGTTGCTGTGTTAAACGGGCGGCCATGTTCGGTGCATCCCGGAACCCACGGTTGTTAAGTGGCCGGTCAAAGTCACTGACATCAAAATCCCAGTCCGATTTGGCATGCCTGATCATCCATACATCCTTAGCCATGGTCCTTCATTTCCCTGAATTTTGCAATAATCATGCCCGGATCAATCAGGTCCATGGCGGGTATTCCATCGCAATAGCACGGTTTATTGCCGTAAACAGAATTCGGCCGGGCCGGATGTGCTACCTGGACGCAATCTTCTTCCTGTTGTCCGTACCCTAAGAAGCCAGCGTATGGATGCGTCGGACCCCATACGGAAAGGGTGCGGACACCCGTAAACGAAGCCATGTGCATGCCTGCGGAATCCATACTGAGCATGACATCGAGGTTAGACAGGATCTGCAACTCCTGGCGGAGACTGAAATTACCGATCAGGTTGTGGACTCCGGGAAATCGTGCCTGCCATTGTCCGGCTATGGTTTTTTCAGCGGCACCTCCTCCAAAAACAAACACCGTAGCCCCCGTGTTAACCAACCAGGCGATCACCTCCTCCATTTTGGGATACGGATATATTTTGTAGGAATGCTGTGCGAACGGGGCGATGCCGACCTTCAGGGAGTGGCGGTCCGCAAAATAGCGCTTGGCCGTTTCCGGGAGCGGGAGCGGGTGTTTTGTGAGCTTATAGCTGAGCGTAAAGGGATACCCCAATGAACGGAGCACATCTGCGTATCGTTCCGTCGTGCGTTTCAGGGGTTTCAGGACCTTGTTTTTCTCCCGGATGAGCGCTGCTTTCTCCTTCCTCCCTTTGTCGATTTTTGCAACAGGGATACCACTCAGACGGAAGAAGAAGGATAACAGCCTGGTACGGAGATTACCATGCAGGTCAGCAATAGCCAGCGGGTGGTACGCACGTAATTCCCGGTAGAGCTTCCGCAGTCCGGAGAGTCCCTTATGCGTATTTTTCGGTAAGAAGGAGTGAAACCGGATACCGGCTATACCCTCAAAAAAAGGTTTGAACGTTTCCCGGCTGACCATAATGATCGGAACCTCAGGATACTGGCTGGTAAACTCACGCAACACCGAGGCAGCCATCACGACATCCCCCATGGCGGAAAACCGAAGTATAATGATGGGACGCGCAGGCTGCATAATTACAGTTTGGTATACAACACGGGATTCAGTGCGGGATCATTGTACATTTTCATTTGCCGGTACACTTTCATGTATTTCCTGCCATGACGGATGTCCTCCAGCAGTTCGTCAATACTGCGGGAAAGATCGTTGCGTTGTTCATGTAATATCAGCAATTTCTCCCGGCATTGCAGGCGATGCTCCTCGCTCGCATCCGACCGGTTGACTTCCTGCTGCATATGGTATAGTTTAAGGGCAAGAATGGAAAGGCGATCCATAGCCCATGCCGGGCTTTCCGTATTGACGCGGGCATCGGGCCGTGGCTGTGCGGCCCGGAACTGCTCCAGAAAATAGCTGTCGATGTATTCAACGGTATCGGTGCGGGCCTGGTTGGACGCATCAATCCTTCGTTTCCACCGCAGGCCGTCTTCCGGGGAAATGTCCGGATTCCGTACCTCGTCTTCCATGTGCCACTGAACCGTATCAATCCAGCATTTCAGGTATAACAGATGAACCAGCTCTTCTGCCGGAAAGGGATTGTCTATCGGAAAATCGATTAAATTATGTATGTGGTAATCGGCAATCGCACGATCGAATACACGATTAGCTTGTTCACTGATCATGTGCAAAGATAACGAATATCAGAAGCCCTGTGCTAATTTATTTCCATCACAAATGGCAGCCGGGCCTGGATGCCTGTCAACTGAATCAACTGACGGGCCTGCTGGTAATAACCATAGGGTTCCGTAAACTCCTGCGGCATCAGCCAGGACCTGATCTGATCGGTGGACCTGCCAAGCAATTCCTGAATAGGATCCCTGAGTGACGGGTAGCTGACGATCCGGTAATCTTCCAGGCCGGCTTTCCGGGCCGCGGCCTGTATAGCGTCATCAATACTTCCCAGACGGTCCACCAGTCCGATTGTCAGCGCCTGGTTGCCAGTCCATACACGCCCCTGTCCAATGCTGTCCACTTTTTCTGCGGACAGCCCCCGCCCTTCGGCAACTTTACCAATAAACGTCTGGTATATTTTGTTGACCTCATGCTGGATAATAGCACGCTCATCCGCAGTAAGTGGTCTGTTCAGGTTTCCCAGGTCGGCATATTTGGTTGTTTTCACCTCATCGAAGGTGATGCCAAGCTTGTCATTGTAAAACTTTTTCAGGTTCGGAATAACACCGAACACGCCAATGGAACCGGTAATCGTGTTGGGTTGCGCGATAATGGAGTCAGCGGCGCAGGCAATATAATAGCCGCCCGAAGCTGCGACGTCCCCCATGGATACCATAACGGGTTTTTCCTCCCTGGTGAGGGCAACCTCCCGCCAGATGACATCAGAAGCCAGCGCACTTCCTCCGGGGGAATTAACCCGTAACACAACGGCTTTGACCTTGTCATCTTTCCGGACTTTGCGGATGGCCCGTGAAATGCGCTCTGAGCCGATTTGTCCGTCATCGCCCTCTCCTGAAACGATATCACCAACGGCGTAAATCACCGCGATGCGGTCTGTGGCCGCGTTTTTCTTTTTGTTTGGTGCGTATTTTGTCAGCGGTACACTGTTGATGTCCTTGTCTTTTTCTATGTCGAGCAAGGTCTTGAGTTCGTCCAGTACCTCATCCTTATATTTCAGTGCATCTGCCAGCTGGTGATCCACCGACGACTGAGCGTCCTTCACTTTCAACCCATCGGCGATGGCAAAGAGGGTGTCTTTGTCAATATGCCGGCTGGCAGCTATTTGGCTCAGGTAATGGTCGTAAATATCGCCGATAAACGAAGTGACCTGTTCCCGGTTCGCATCGCTCATTTTATCCTGGATCAATGGTTCTACGGCACTTTTATAGGTGCCAACCTTGATGACCTGCGCTTCTATGCCCAATTTATCAAGGGCACCCTTCAGAAACATATGGTTGGAGGCCATGCCCCGAAAGTCAATCAGGCCTTCCGGATTCAGATAGACTTTGTCGGCCGTGGATGCCAGGTAGTAGGCTTTCTGTGTGTAATACTCACTGTATGCAACAATGAATTTATCGGACGATTTAAAATCTGTCAGCGCATCCCTGATTTCCTGAAGTGTAGCGTAACTGGCGGATACGGAGCTGATATCTAAGTAAATCCCTTTGATTCTGTCATCGGTCTTTGCCCCTTCAATGCCGGCAAGAATGTCATTGAGGCCTAAATTTTTGCTGCCTGAGGCACCGGGTATGTTCAGGTCTTCCAGCGGGTTTTTAGTGGTACGCTCCCTGATGATCTGGTTGAAATCAACATATAAAATAGTATTGTTTTTTACTTCGACGGATTTGTCGGACTCCAACGAACCGATCATCCCCGCAATGACAGCGATACCAATTAGCAGGATGATAAAAAAAGAGATGGTAATGCCGGTAATGGTGGCCAATACATAGTTGATAAATTGTTTCATTGCGGGTGAAGCTTTTCGTGCAATATTACTTAATTAAAGCCGGGTTTCCAATCCGGCAGGTGTTTGACGGCAACAGGAGTTGTTTGTTACTACCCTTTTGTCAGTTGCTGTGGCGAACTCCGTGAATGACATTTTTTTATAGCTTCCGAAAAACTTCCTGTACATTTGTGAATGCATACGGCATATCTGCTTCTCGGAACGAACCTGGGTGATCGGCTTACCTGGTTACTGCATGCGCAGCGTGCCATAACCAACCGTATCGGAGAAGTGGTGCTTGCGTCATCCATATATGAAACCGAAGCGTGGGGAGTGGAGCAGCAACCTTCCTTTCTGAACCGGGTGGTGGAGGTTAAAACCGGCTTGTCTCCCGAACAATTGCTACGGGAAGTGAATGAAATAGAGCAGCAGTTGGGGAGGGTGCGTCATAAAAAATGGGAGTCGAGGGAGATAGATATTGATATATTATTTTATGACAGGGAGGTTGTTACGGAAAGCCACCTGACCATACCGCATCCCTGGTTGCATGTGCGGAAATTTACATTGGTGCCGCTGGCTGAAATCGCAGGTGACTGGGTGCATCCGGTTCTGGAGAAGCCGGTTAACCAGCTGTTGAGTGAGCTGAACGACGGGCTGGATGTCCGGATATGGAAAGAAAAGACTACTGATATAACATAAATTACTGAAAAATGGAAAACTGGAGCGATTTAGGAGAAGCGGATCTGTCGTATCTGGAAGACTTATCCGGCGGCAACCACGACTTTATGCGTGAAATTATTGATATGTTCGTTATGCAAACCCCGGGTGACTTACAGCAGCTGGAAGCGTTTATTGATCAACGGGATTGGCAGCAAGCGGCCAACCATGCGCACCGTATCAAGCCGACACTGAACTATGTGGGGGCCAATGCGCTGAGGGAGGAGTTACAGCAACTGGAAAAAAATGCACGGGAGGAAAACGAGGTGAATCAGATAAAAGTTCATTTTGCCCGGCTGCGCCCCCGCTTTGATGCCCTGATTTCCGTATTAGGGCAAATCTCAAAAACATTGTGATCTGCCAGGCCGGGTCACTTTCGGGGTGCCAGCCGGAAGTGCAGGACCGAGAACACGATGTAAAGAACCAATATAAGGGGTACCGCAGCAAATTGCAGCAGGCCGGCGAGCAGAACACTTAAAAATAAAAAGATAAATTTAAAACGGTTGTCCTGCCATGACAGGTTATTGAACTTCAGGGAAAATAACCGGAGCTCACTGATGAGCAGGAAGCTTGACCCCGCAACCACGCAGAGCAGCAGCAAGGGGTGCCCTGTCCATTCCGGATATAAACGCGATATAAATGGGAGTGAAGTGATGAACAGGGTGTTCATCGGGGTGTTAAGGCCAATGAAATCAGTGGTCTGGCGTTGGTCATTATTGAATTTGGCCAGTCTCAGGGCAGAAAATACCGTCACTATGAAGCCTGCATAGGGAACGATATGGTTGTCAGGGAGTGATGTTTGTAATAGGCGGAAGAGGATAACCCCCGGCAAGAGACCGAAACTGATCACATCTGCCAATGAATCCAGGTCTTTGCCGATATCGGATTTTACCCGAAGGGCGCGGGCGGCCAGGCCATCAAAAAAATCAAATATGCCGGACAGCAGTACACAGGCAGCCGCGGCTTCAAACTCCTGGTAGAAAGCAAACATAATCCCAACGCAGCCGCTAAACAGGTTTAAGCAGGTAATTGCGTTGGGAATGTGTTTTTTCACTATTTATTCATGCTAATCAGAAACTCTTCGTTGGATTTGGTTCCCCGCATCTGGGATAAAAGGAATTCCATTGATTCATTGGAATTCATGTCGGCCAGGTGGTTCCGCAGAATCCATATCCGCTGCAGTGTCTCTTTATCATGCAGCAGGTCATCACGACGGGTACTTGAAGCTGTCAGGTCAATAGCCGGGAATACACGTTTGTTAGATAGCTTGCGATCCAACTGCAATTCCATGTTGCCCGTTCCTTTAAATTCTTCAAAGATAACTTCATCCATTTTGGACCCTGTGTCAATCAGTGCAGTAGCCAATATCGTTAATGAACCACCGTGTTCTATGTTCCGGGCGGCACCGAAGAAACGCTTCGGCTTGTGCAGTGCATTGGCATCTACACCACCCGACAGGATTTTTCCTGAAGCAGGTGCTACGGTATTGTAGGCCCGGGCCAGCCGGGTGATGGAATCAAGGAGAATGACAACGTCATGCCCGCATTCAACCATGCGCTTTGCTTTTTCCAGAACAATGTTTGCAATTTTAACGTGCCGGTCAGCTGGTTCGTCAAAGGTGGAAGATACGACTTCTGCCCGGACACTCCGGGCCATATCAGTTACCTCTTCCGGGCGTTCATCAATCAGCAGAATGATCAGGTATACTTCGGGGTGATTTTTTGCGATCGCATTGGCCACATCTTTTAACAGTATGGTTTTGCCTGTTTTTGGTTGTGCCACGATCAGACCCCGCTGGCCCTTGCCGATGGGAGTGAACAAGTCCATGATCCGGGTAGAGTGATTATTCGGACCCGTATACAGATTTAATCGTTCCGAGGGGAACAAAGGGGTCAGGAAATCAAAAGGAACACGATCACGGACTTCGGCCGGAACCTGTCCGTTAATAGACTCCACGCGGACAAGCGGGAAATATTTTTC
>CAZJKM010000036.1:0-13765 GCA_964546645.1 uncultured Sphingobacteriaceae bacterium | reverse complement strand
TTATACGGGTCCGCTTTGTCGCAGGGGCCTCTGCCACGGTAACGGCAGGCTCATTTTCTTCCCGGTCACTATTTTCTTCCTGTTCACCGGTCTCTACGATTTTGCTGATCAGTTCTTGTTTACGCAATTTGTCGGCATCAGGAATGCCGATTAACTTGGCAATTTCACGCAACTCTGATACGAGCTTTGCATTTAATTCATGAATATTCATCAAATGTTCTAAAAAAATTAATTTGGATTTTATCGTAATATGCTGATCTATACAGAACTTTACCCCTCCAACAAAGCCACCATTCCTTCAGAAGTTATCAGTATTGGATATCCGGAAATCTTTATTTTTCCTTGATAGTTCAGGATAAATTAATAGAATTACGGTGCAATTCTATGCATAAGAAATGAGATTTCAAAAACTTTGTAAAAAAAAGTGCGCTGGTGCGGCAGGAATATTCCGGCTTTTCTTTGGATTGCGGTCGCTTCGGGAGACAGAAATTACCTAAGTTTGCAGAAATTTAAAAGTATGACCCGAGCTGAACTGATTAAGCAGATTAAGGCCAAGCGATCCTTTTTGTGTGTTGGTCTTGATACCGATATCACAAAGATTCCCTCTTTTTTACTGGACTACGAGGACCCGGTTGTCGAGTTCAATAAGCGTATCATTGAAGCAACGGCTGATGTGTGCGTTGCTTATAAGCCTAATACGGCTTTTTATGAAAGCAGGGGCACGAAGGGTTGGCAGCAGCTTCAGAAAACATGGGAGCTCCTGCCGGCTGATTGCCTGGGGATTGCTGATGCCAAGAGGGGGGACATCGGAAACACGTCAGAACAGTATGCCCGGACATTTTTTGATACAGCTTCGTCCGGACTGGGATTTGATGCCCTGACCGTGGCTCCTTATATGGGCGAAGATTCTGTCACACCGTTTCTGCAGTTTGAAGGGAAATGGGTGATTGTTCTTGCTTTAACATCCAATGGTGGCAGTGCCGATTTTCAGCTGACAGAGAATGACGGTGGCCTGCGGTTATTTGAGCAGGTGATCAGCAAAGTCAATACATGGGGTACCATAGAAAATACCATGTATGTAGTGGGAGCCACCCGGGGGGAAGCGTTTGCACAGGTCAGGAAATATGCACCTGATCATTTCCTGCTGGTTCCGGGGGTCGGTGCCCAGGGAGGCAGCCTGTCAGAGGTGTGCCGGTATGGTATGACACCGGATTGCGGTTTGCTGGTGAATGCTACCCGATCGGTTATTTATGCATCGGATGGGTATGATTTTGCGGAGAAAGCGAGGGAGGAGGCATTGTCATTGCAGAAAGAAATGGAATATGAATTGGTCAAAGCAGGGGTTATCAGCTGACATTGGCACATTGAATATCAGATTAGGGTAAAAGAACCGTCCATATGATGGTTTTTGCCCGTCAAAGTGTATCTTTGTAGATCAAATAACCGGATATCCGTCTGTTAGAGGGTACTATACCGGGACACCAGAGTCGCTGCCCGGTAAAGGGAAGAAAGATCATGAGTAATACAAACGACGAATTATTATTGCAGGAACTGGCGGAGCAGGAATATAAGTACGGCTTTACCACGAATATAGAAATGGACATTGCCCGTAAAGGCTTGTCTGAAGATACGGTGCGGTTTATTTCTGCAAAGAAAAATGAGCCGGAATGGTTATTGGAATGGCGCCTGAAGGCACTGAAACAGTTCCAGGCCATGGAACTGCCGTCCTGGCAGAATTTCCGCCACCCGGATGTGGATTTTCAGGATATTTCATACTATGCAGCTCCTAAAGTAAAGCCGCAGGTTAATAGCCTGGATGAGGTGGACCCGGAGCTGTTGGACACATTTGCTAAACTGGGAATCCCGCTGGATGAACAAAAAATCCTGGCGGGTGTGGTTGCGGTTGACGCTGTTTTTGACAGTGTATCCGTGAAGACAACATTCCGTGAAAAACTGAAAGAGGATGGGGTGATCTTTTGTTCTTTTGGTGAGGCGGTGCAGGAACATCCGGAGTTGGTAAAACAGTACCTGGGGTCAGTGGTCCCTCAGACGGACAATGTGTATGCAGCCCTGAATGCAGCCGTTTTTTCGGATGGTTCATTCGTTTACATACCCAAAGGGGTGCATTGTCCCATGGAGCTATCCACGTATTTCCGGATCAATGCGGAAAATACAGGGCAGTTTGAACGTACCCTGATCATCGCGGATGAAGGAGCCTATGTGAGCTACCTGGAAGGCTGCACGGCGCCAAAGCGTGACGAGAACCAGATGCACGCAGCGGTCGTGGAATTAATCGCGCTGGAGAATGCAGAAATTAAATATTCCACTGTTCAGAATTGGTATCCCGGGGATAAGGAAGGAAAGGGAGGGATTTATAACTTTGTGACCAAGCGGGGTATTTGCCGGGGAAATAATAGTAAAATATCGTGGACGCAGGTGGAAACCGGCTCGGCAATTACCTGGAAGTATCCCAGCGTTATTCTGAAAGGGGATAACTCGGTAGGTGAATTTTATTCGGTGGCTTTAACGCGGAACTATCAGTTAGCAGACACCGGTACCAAAATGATACATCTTGGCAAAAACACCCGTAGCCGGATCATTTCAAAGGGAATATCAGCGGGATTCAGCCACAATAGCTACCGCGGTTTGGTGAAAATTGCCCCCGGTGCCGATCAGGCACGGAACTTTACACAGTGCGATTCGCTGCTGATTGGTGATCGGTGCGGGGCCCATACCTTCCCATACATTGAGTCGAGAAATAAAACCGCCATGCTGGAGCACGAAGCAACCACCTCCAAGATTGGCGAAGACCAGGTGTTTTACCTCAATCAGCGGGGAATTGATTCGGAAAAGGCGGTTGGACTGATTATCAACGGCTATGCGAAAGAAGTGCTGAACCAGTTGCCTATGGAGTTTGCTGTAGAGGCGCAAAAGCTGCTGGCAATCTCGTTGGAAGGCAGTGTCGGTTAGGCAGTATTTATGAGTAAGTGCAACAAATAGTTTTTTTAAGATAGCTTATTACGGATGAGAATCCGGCAAACAGAACATGTTAAGTATACGGAATTTACAGGCTTCGATAGAAGGTAAACAAATATTACAGGGGTTAAACCTGGAAGTAAAAGCAGGTGAGGTACACGCCATCATGGGGCCGAACGGCTCAGGAAAGAGTACACTCGGAAATGTACTTGCCGGCAGGGAATCATATGAGGTAAATGTCGGGGAAGTGCTTTTTGATGGTAAAAATTTATTGGAACTATCTCCCGAGGACCGCGCCCGCGAGGGCTTATTCCTTGCCTTCCAGTATCCGATTGAAATCCCGGGAGTTTCCAATATCAACTTCCTGAAAACAGCAGTCAACGAGATCAGGGCTTATAAAGGACTTCCTCCGGTGGAGGCCAGGGAGTTTTTAAAAATGGTGAAGGAAAAGCAACAATTGGTTGAGTTCGATGCCCAGCTTGCCAACCGGTCGCTTAACGAGGGGTTTTCCGGTGGTGAAAAGAAACGGAATGAGATTTTCCAGCTGGCTATGCTGCAGCCTAAACTGGCGGTGCTGGATGAAACCGATTCGGGACTGGATATTGATGCCTTGCGTATCGTTGCAAACGGCGTCAACCAGTTGCGTTCAGAAAACAATGCCTTCATTGTGATTACGCATTATCAGCGTTTGCTGGAATATATTGTTCCGGATTTTGTTCACGTATTATATAAAGGAAGGATCGTGCGGTCCGGAACAAAAGAGCTGGCTTTGGAATTAGAAGAGAAAGGATACGACTGGCTCAAGGAAACGGTTGATGCAGAAAGCACAGTATAAATAATGATCACACAACTTACTACATCCTTATATCATCAGGTGGCAGCTGCCTTTCAGGACGATCTATCCGTCCTGGGTGGAGATGGGGCACTGACAGAAATACGTAAACGTTCGTTTGACCGGTTCAGACAAACCGGGTTCCCCTCCGTAAAGGCGGAAGATTGGAAATATACCAACCTGCAGTCCCTTGTTAGCGGCTCTTATTTGCTGGAGGATACGTTGCCGGGAAGGTCTGTTTCATCCGCTGCGGCATCTGTGGATAACCTGGATGCCTATCGGATTGTATTGGTGAATGGCCAGTACCGTGCGGATTTGTCTGATCAGCCGGATGCAGGCGAGCCTGTCACCATCCTGCCAATCGGGGAAGCGACCGATCAACTGCCATTTATCAGGCATTTTGCGGCCTATGCGGATAAGACGGATAATCCTTTTGTCGCGCTTAACACAGCTATGTTTAAGCACGGTTTGTACATCGCGGTTGAGAAGGACGGCGTGTTGAATAAGGCCCTGCATATCGTGCACATTGCCGCCGGGGCTGATCCGTTGTTTTCACAAACCCGGAATCTGTACCTGTTGGGAGCGAATGCGGCAGCTGAAGTCGTGGAATCATTTATCACGGAAGACGGCGCAGCGACCAGTTTGAATAACCTGGTAACAGAAGTTGTTTTACAGGAAGGGGCCCGGCTGCAGCATTATTATTTACAGCAGGCTGCTGCTCAAAGCCGGTATGTCAATCATGCCGAGATCTGTCAGCGTGCGCACAGCCTGTACAATAACTATAACTGTACTTTTCCGGGAGCCGCATTTGTCCGCAATAATATCAATATCCGGATGGCTGATCCGGCTGTAGAAAGCCATTTGTATGGCATTGTCCTCACCGCCGGCGACCAGCTGGTAGACAATCATACGGTTGTCGATCACCTGAAGCCACATGGCGAAAGTTACGAATGGTATAAAAATATCACGCAGGATCGGTCGACAGCTGTTTTTAACGGAAAGATCTTTGTTCGTGAAGACGCGCAGAAGACCAATGCCTTTCAGCAGAACAATAATATGCTGATCGGTGAGAAATCGGCAGTTTATACAAAACCTCAGCTGGAGATATTTGCCGACGATGTAAAGTGCAGTCACGGGTGTACGATCGGTCAGTTCAATGAGGATGCGTTGTTCTACCTGCGGTCGAGGGGGATAGGTGAGGAGCAGGCCCGGGTATTGCTGGTGCATGCTTTTGCTTTTGATGTAACGAGCCGGTTTAACAATGAAGCGGTCAGAATGCACGTAGAACGTTTGGTGGAAGAAGGCTTAGAGGGTTAGCATATTGGCACAGTACGATATACATACGATCCGGGATGATTTTCCGATCCTGAAAACCAGGGTATACGGCAAACCATTGGTTTATCTGGATAACGGTGCTACCACACAAAAGCCCGGGGTAGTCCTGGATGCCATACAGCATTATTACACGACCTTCAACAGTAATATCCATCGGGGCGTGCATCATTTAAGCCAGTTGGCAACGGATCAGTATGAAGTGACGCGCCAGAAGCTTAAAACCTTTATCAACGCTCCTTCCGATCGGGAAATCATTTTTTCAAGCGGTACAACAGGAGCGATTAACCTGGTAGCTTCTTCCTATGGTAAGGCTTTTGTAGCGCAGGGGGACCAGATCATCATCACCGGAATGGAACACCATTCCAATATTGTGCCCTGGCAGCTGCTCTGCGAAGAGCGGGGAGCAGAGCTGTTGGTGGTTCCGGTGACGGATGCCGGGGAGCTGGACATGGATGCCTTCCGCCTGATGCTGAATGAGCGGGTAAAAATGGTAGCAGTAACCTACATTTCCAATTCGCTGGGAACCATTAACCCGGTGAAGGAGATCATTACATCCGCTCACCAATACGACATACCGGTCTTGTTGGATGCCGCGCAGGCCATACAGCATACGCCGATTGATGTGCAGGAGCTGGATGTGGATTTCCTGGTGTTCTCTGGTCATAAGATGTACGGATCAACCGGCGTGGGCGTTCTTTATGGAAAGGAAAAGTGGCTGGAGGCCATGCCGCCCTATCAGGGTGGGGGTGACATGATTAAGCAGGTAACCTTTGAAAAAACTACTTATAATGTATTGCCGTTTAAGTTTGAGGCTGGCACACCGAATATAGAAGCCGGCATCAGCCTGGCTGCTGCAATAGATTATATCACCGGCATCGGGCTGGAGCAGATCGCTGCGTACGAAACAGACCTGCTGTCTTACGCAACGCAGGGGTTGCTGGAAATACCCGGTTTGCGGATCATAGGTACGGCTGCCCGGAAGTCTGGTGTTATCTCTTTCCTTGTAGAAGGCACGCACCCTTATGATGTCGGTGTTATCCTGGATAAATTGGGCATCGCGGTGCGCACCGGCCACCATTGTACACAACCGCTGATGGATAGATTCCACATACCTGGTACCGTGAGGGCTTCTTTTGCCATGTACAATAACCGCGAAGATGCGGATGCCCTGATAGCCGGGGTAAAGAGAGCTGCTTCCATGCTTCTCTGAAAGAGCAGATGCATTACCATTCATACATGGATTGATAGTAGGCCTGTAAATGAGTATAAACGAGATACAAAACGAGCTGATCGAAGATTTTTCTTTTTTTGATGACTGGATGGCAAAATATGAATACATCATTCAGCTGGGAAAAGAACTTCCTTTAATTGACGAACAATATAAAAAGGATGAGTACCTGATCAGGGGGTGCCAGTCAAAGGTATGGCTCCATGCCGACTATAAAGAGGGTAACGTGATCTTCACAGCAGACAGTGATGCGATCATTACCAAAGGCCTGGTCAGCCTGATGGTGAAAGTACTTTCAGGGCACACGCCGGAAGCGGTGGCAGCTGCCGACCTGTATTTTATTGACCGGATTGGCCTTAAAGAGCACCTTTCCCCCACACGTGCCAACGGTTTACTGGCTATGGTAAAGCAGATGAAACTGTATGCGCTGGCGCTGAAAGCCAGTCATTGATGCCACTGTCCTGAAAAATATATAAGATTTTAACTGCCTGGCTGTACAATTATTGCTATTTAAATCGTTATCTTTACCAAAGAAAATTTTGTTGGTATTCTTAATGTGTTAATATATGCCTTATCAGCCCGATAAGTTGGATTATAAGATACTGAAGCTTTTGCAGGAAAATGGCAGAATAACCAACCTGCAGCTTGCATCAAGTATCGGATTGTCGCCGGCCCCCACGCTGGAGCGTGTGCGTAAGCTGGAAAATTCGGGATTCATTAAGAGTTACCATGCATTTGTGGATGAAGAGATGCTGGGGTTGGGGATCAAGTCGTTCATCCAGATACAATTGGATTTTCATACGCATAATGCGATTCCGGAGTTTGTTGAGATGGTAAAACAGATCAAGGAAGTAACGGAGTGCCATCATGTGACCGGGCCGTGTGATTTTATCCTGAAAGTATATGTCAGGGACATCAAGGCATACGAGACACTGATTATGGAAAAGATCAGTAAAATTCCGTATGTGAAGACTTTTCAGACGATGGTCATTATGTCAACGAGTAAGAAAGAACCCATTGTCCCGATTGAATATTAGATCCATCTCAACAGGCTTTAAACTCAAACCTGCCAGTTAATCGGTTCCTTACCTGTTTTTATTAAATAGTCGTTGGCTTTTGAGAAATGCCGGCAGCCGAAAAAGCCATTGTGAGCAGACAGGGGCGAAGGGTGCGCAGCTGTCAGTATAAGGTGCTTCCTGTGGTCAATAATAGCCGCTTTGTTTTTTGCATACCTTCCCCATAACAGGAAAACAATACCCTCCCGTTGTTGGGAAAGGGCTGATATCGCCCTGTCTGTAAACAGTTCCCAGCCTTTACCCTGGTGGGAGCCGGCCGTATGGGCACGTACGGTTAGTGTAGCGTTCAGTAAGAGGACGCCCTGGTCGGCCCATGCCGTAAGATCACCGTGAGCCGGTATATTGAAACCCGGAATATCCGTGCTGAGTTCTTTGTACATATTGCGGAGAGACGGCGGTATTTCAATACCGGGAGGGACGGAGAATGACAGGCCGTGCGCCTGCCCGATGTTATGGTAGGGATCCTGGCCGAGTATGACCACCTTGACCCGGTTAAAGGGGGTGTGATTGAATGCGTTGAAAATTAGTTTGTTGGGTGGGAATACGCGATAAGTTTGCTGTTCTTGTTTTAAAAATGCCTTCAGTTGCTGCATGTACGGCTTTTCAAATTCGTTCGCCAGTTCAGTTTTCCATCCTTCTTCCAGTTGTACGCTCATGATCAAATCTGTTTGATGTCAAATTCCCCAAAAACGGGTTGTGTTTACGCACAAATTAATGGATATTTGCAGAAAGATTAAAGATAATAGTTAGATATCAGCATATGCCGAATTTTTTGAGGTTGGTTTTCGCAGTTATTTTATTGGCCGCTACGGTTGTTTCCTTCGTATACGGTTATTGGGGATGGGGAATTTTAGGAATCCTGCTGACGATACTGGTAGCGGTTACGTTCTTTTTTAATGAGAATATGCTGATTGCGCAGTTCTACCTCCGGAAGGAAAATATGGACAAGGCAGGCAGGTGGCTTAAACGGATCTCCAACTACGAGCGCCAGCTTTTCAGTGCGCAGCACGGATATTACCACCTGCTGATCGGACTGATTGAATCCCGTAATGCACCGCTCCAGTCGGAAAAATATTTTAAACGTGCCCTTTCTTTAGGCCTGCACATGGATCACAACGTAGCGCTCGCAAAACTAAGCCTTGCGGGTATTGCCATGGCAAAACGTAATAAGCGTGAGGCCGTCAAATTCTTACAGGAAGCGAAAAAAGCAGATAAGAACAAATTGCTTGCCGAGCAGATAAAAATGATGAAGGACCAGATGGGGATGCTGGATAAACAGCAGATCCGTTACCGGTAAGTGATCTATTTCCGTGGGCTGTTATTCCGGCCGGGTTTCTGTAACCGGATCGTATCAAACCGACCGGCTTCTGTGCCGGATTCCACTACCAGGCTGATCCCGCTGACGGCTGATAGGTCTCCTGAAAACGGAAAGGAAACCTGCAGGCGTGTTGGCTGGTCTCTGGGCAGCAGATAACGCAGGTAGTTCTGCCGGTCCGTAAGTTTAACCGTTATCCTACCCATCGACAGCTGACTGAACAGGTATTCTTTTTTATCGGTCGTTTTCAGAACCGTACCGTATACATTCATTGCGAAATCCCTGTCGGTGGCTTTCAGATTGGTAATGATCAATTCAGCCACAGCGGCTTTTTCAGACGTATCAGCTTTCAACGACACCCATTGGTAGCGTATATGTTCAGCGGTAAGCTCAGCAGAATCGGCCACAAATTCCGGTGATTCTTCCGTATGCTGGGCAAACAATGAGCTGCAGCAGAAAATAAGAAGGGCGGGTAATATGTTGGTGCGGAATGTTTTCATCAGCGGAGCCGGTCGGCGGACCGGATGAGTTTTTCGTCTTTCCGGATACCATGCCGTGCCATCAGCAACAGGATAACAGCGATCGGAATCAGAAATAACCCGACACCGATATTATTGGCAGATAACTGATGGTTCACTTCTCCCAGTGTATCGGAGGCCGAAATATACAACCATACTCCGAAAAGCAGCAGCACAATGATATTCACATAAATCACCCTGATTTGCACATTCCGTTTCTTGTACTGAAAAATGGTGTACAGTGGCAGTGCAGCCAAAATAAGTACAGTAATGGTCTGAAGGATATGTGGCGACGTGCGGACCGCTTCGCTGCCTGCTGCCTGATATTCGCCGGTAACCTTAAGTGCCCTGCCTATTCCCTGTAAATCCGTGAATTGCAGGTAGGGGAACAGAAAAAGTGCCAGGATGACGGCAGAAGAAAGGAGAAGCCAAAGAGTTTGTATGCGCTGAATCATGAGTTGTTGTACATTTTTATGACCGAACAAAGATAGAAAGTTTATGATTAGCTTCACTATTTCTCGTTACCTTTGTAACCTTTGTGAAAACTGATTCGAAACGTTTTTTTCTGGAAATAGCCTATCACGGAGGGGCTTATCACGGGTGGCAGGTACAACCCAATGCCGTTACCGTCCAGCAGGTGCTGGAAGATGCCCTGCAAAAGGTGCTGCAGCATGCGGTGCAAACCGTAGGGTGCGGACGTACGGATACCGGGGTACATGCCAGACAGTTTTATGTGCATTTTGATACGGTGTCCGGAGTGACTGTCGGGGGTGGTGACCGGTTTCTGTACCAGTTGAATGCCATTTTACCGCATGATATCGCTGTGCTGAACCTACTTCCGGTCGCAGTAGATGCGCACAGCCGCTTCGATGCTATTTCGCGTTCCTATGAATACCGGATGCATTTCAGGAAAGACCCTTTTTTATCCGGGTTGTCCTGGCGGCAACGCCTGGTGCCGGATGTAGAAGCTATGAATGCCGCTGCCGGATTGTTATTGGAATATACGGATTTCAGTTGTTTCAGTAAATCCAATACCCAGGTCTTTACGAATAATTGCCGGATTATACATGCCGGCTGGCACTGGGCGGGTGAGCAGCAGTTAGTGTTTTCTATAACAGCAGATCGGTTTCTGCGTAATATGGTGAGAGCGATTATTGGTACGCTTATGGAGGTGGGATCGGGAAAAATCTCACCGGAAGGTGTCAGGACAGTTATTGAAAGTAAAGACCGTCGTCATGCCGGCATGTCCGTTCCGGCCTGCGGCCTGTACCTTACCAAAGTAGTATATCCGTATATCTAATAGTTATGAGTGAGCAGAAAGTAGCAGGAAAGACGTACGATTTGCAGTTGCTTCGCAGAGTCATGGTGTATGTGAAGCCTTATCGTTCCATTTTTTACTGGTCTGTATTCCTGACTATTGCGATGGCTGCCCTGGCACCGGTCCTGCCGATGCTCATCGAGCAAACCCTTGATCGATACATTCTTCAGGCAGATGCTGCCGGGTTAAACACGATGATGTGGCTGATGTTCGGAATCTTATTCCTGCAAACAGGTATTCGTTATTACCATACGCTGCTGACAAACAAGCTTGGACAGTCTGTCATATACGATCTGCGTACCGATGTGTTTAATGCGATCAGTAATTTCAGGTTAAAATATTTTGACCAGACCCCGATCGGGCGGTTAATTACGCGCACGGTATCCGATCTGGAAACGATTGCTGATATCTTCGCAGAAGGCCTTATCCAGATTATCGGAGATGTGCTGCAATTGCTGGTCATCCTGGCTATTATGTTTTATACCGATTGGAGGCTGACGCTCATTGTGCTGATCCCGATGCCGGTGATGATCGGTGCGACGTATGTGTTTAAGGAAGCCATGAAGTCGGCTTTTCAGGATGTCCGCACCTGGATCTCCAATCTGAATACCTTCCTGCAAGAGCACATTACCGGTATCAGTATCATCCAGTACTTTTCGCGGGAAGAACAGGAGATGCGGAAGTTTAAGGTGATGAATGCCAAACACCGGGATGCACATATCCGTGCTAACTGGTACTTTTCCATCTTTTTCCCGGTAATTGAGATCATCATGGCGATTGCACTGGGCCTGCTGATATGGTACGGGTCAACATCTATTCTGGCAGAACGGATATCCCCCGGTGTAGTCGTTGCGTTTATCATATATATCAACATGATTTTCCGGCCTGTAAGAGAACTGGTTGATAAGTTTAATACGCTGCAGATGGGGATGGTAGGTGCCGAACGGATTTTTTCAGTGCTGGATACGCCGGAGCAAACGGTTAATAACGGCATGTATATGCCGGAACATATCAGGGGAGAAATTACGTTCGACCGGGTATGGTTTGCTTATAACGATGAAAAGTGGGTGCTCAAAGATGTCAGTTTCCAGGTGAAGGCTGGTGAGACACTGGCACTGGTTGGCGCCACCGGTGCCGGCAAATCTTCTGCCATTAATATACTAAGCAGGTTTTATGAGATAAACCGCGGGCGCATCCTGCTGGATGGCATTGATATCCGGGAGTACGACATTCACTATCTGCGGCGGAATATAGCCGTTGTGCTGCAGGATGTATTTCTCTTCTCAGATACCGTTTCCGGCAATATTCACCTGAACAATTCGCATATATCCGAAGAACAGATCAGGGAGGCAGCCCGTTCCGTCGGAGCCCACCAGTTCATTGAACGGTTGCCCGGAGCGTATGACTACGAAGTGCAGGAGCGAGGAGCAACCCTTTCTTCGGGCCAGGCCCAACTGATTTCCTTTATCCGTGCACTGGTGCATGATCCGAGGATCCTGGTACTGGATGAGGCGACGTCTTCGGTGGATACGGAGACAGAACAGCTGATCCAGCGGGCTATTGATAAACTGATGGAAGGACGGACATCGATTGTTATTGCACATCGCCTGTCGACTATTCAAAAGGCCGATAAAATTATTGTACTGGACCACGGGGAAATCAAAGAGATGGGCACGCACCAGGAACTGCTGCATATGAACGGATATTATAAGCGCCTGTATGATCTGCAATTTCATTCGGCCGGCATATGATATTGCCACTAAAAAATTATACCTTTAACCACAATATGCCCAATAAGCTATCGTCAGAAATATCTCCTTATCTCCGGCAGCACCAGCATAATCCGGTTGACTGGTACCCCTGGGGACAGGAGGCATTGGAAAAGGCCCGCAGGGAGAACAAGCTGATTATTGTGAGTATCGGTTACTCGGCCTGCCATTGGTGCCATGTGATGGAACGTGAGAGTTTTGAGGACCAGGAGGTGGCTGCGGTGATGAACGAGCACTTTGTAGCTGTCAAAGTCGATCGGGAAGAACGCCCTGACGTGGACCAGATTTATATGACCGCGGTTCAGCTGATGACCAACAGCGGAGGCTGGCCGCTGAATTGTATCTGTTTGCCGGACGCCCGACCGGTGTATGGAGGTACTTACTTTAAACCGGAAGATTGGAAAAATATTCTGCTGCAACTGGCAGCATTATGGCGGGAGGAGCCACATAAGGCGTATGATTATGCTGAACGCCTGACAGCCGGTATCCGACAGAGTGAGCAGCTGGTCGTACAGCCTGTTCCCGAACAGTATGCTGTTTCGGACGCCGATAAGGTGGTGACACCCTGGGTAAAACGTTTTGACCGGGAGGAAGGTGGTTATAACAAAGCGCCGAAGTTCCCGCTTCCCAATAACTGGCTGTTCTTTTTGCGTTACGGTACGCTGGCCGGCCGGCCGGATGTGCTGGATCACACCCACCTGACGCTGACGAAAATGGCAGCAGGAGGTATCTATGATCATGTAGGGGGTGGGTTTTCCCGCTATTCAGTCGATAGGAACTGGCATATACCGCACTTTGAGAAGATGTTGTATGACAATGCCCAATTGGTCAGTTTGTACAGCGAAGCCTATCAGCAACGAAAGGAACCGTTATACAAACGGGTGGTATCAGAAACCCTGGAATGGGTGCAACGGGAAATGACCAGCCCTGAAGGTGGTTTTTACAGTGCACTTGATGCTGACAGCGAAGGGGTAGAAGGGAAGTTTTATACATTTGAAGAAACAGAACTGAAGCAGGTGCTCGGAGCGGATGCGCCGTTGTTTATCCGTTATTTCGGGGTTACATCCGGTGGGAACTGGCCAGAGGAGCATACCAATGTGTTAAAAACGGATACGGATACAGAGGGCTGGGTGAAAGAGGCCGGTTTTTCAACGGAAGAATGGGAACATTACCTCAGCGAAGTAAAACAAAAATTACGCAGCTACCGGTCAACCCGCATCCGGCCGGGATTGGATGATAAAGTGCTGACATCGTGGAATGCGATGATGGTCAAAGCTTTTGCGGATGCTTACCGGGTGTTTGGTGATACCCGCTATCTGGATGCGGCTTTGCGCGGCGGTACATTTATCATACGGCAGTTACGCTCAGCTGATGGAGCAATCCACCATCTGCTGAGCG
>CAZJKM010000035.1:1232-24704 GCA_964546645.1 uncultured Sphingobacteriaceae bacterium | reverse complement strand
CCGACAATTTTCTGCAGCAGATATTGCTGAACCCGCAGGATTATAGTGTGATAGCCACCCTTAACCTGAATGGTGATTATATCTCGGATGCACTGGCGGCGATCGTTGGCGGGATTGGTATTGCACCGGGCGGGAATATTAATTATGATACCGGACATGCTGTTTTTGAAGCTACACATGGTACAGCTCCGCGTTTTGCCAATACAGATACCATGAATCCGTCATCCGTGATCCTGAGCGGTGTGATGCTGTTTGAATATATTGGTTGGCAGGATGTCGCCGACCTGATTGTAAAGGCGCTGCAGCGGACGATTCTTGAGAAAACCGTTACGATTGATTTTTATAACCAGATGGATGATGCGACCCTGTTGAAAACCAGTGAATTTGCACGGGCTGTGGTCGGGAATATGGAACAGGGTTGAATTAATCTGAAACCGGACGTAACAAAAAGAGGAATTGGTACGTTTCTAAATAAAATATAAGATGATAGCAAATGGCCAACATACTGCTGGTTGAAGATGATACGACGTTTTCCGCTATATTGGAAGGGTTTTTAAAGCGTAATGGCCACGAATCCGTCATAAAGTATACCGTAAAAAGTGCGGTTGAAGCATTACGTCGTGACCGGTTTGATTTGATATTGCTGGATTACCGGCTGTCGGACGGTACCGGACAGGATGTACTGGATGCCATGCGTACGAATAAGATACAGGTGCCCGTGGTGATCATGACCAGTTTTAATGATGTGCGTACGGCGGTGCGGGCAATGCGCCAGGGTGTTTTTGACTATATTACAAAACCGGTGAATCCGGATGAGTTGCTAATGATCATGAATGACGCCCTGAAGCAGGAGCCTGCTATGGGAGGGGCACCCCGGGTACAACCGTCTAAACAGGTGAAGCAGGCATTGCGTGCCCTGCCGGAGTATGTGGAGGGTAAAAGTCAGGCAGCCAGGAAACTGCACGAATATATCAGGCTCGTGGCACCCACAGAGATGTCTGTGCTGGTACGTGGCGAAAGCGGTACAGGAAAGGAGTACGTGGCCCGTGCCATCCACCAGTTCAGCAACCGTTCAGATAAGCCGTTCATCTCGATTGATTGTGGGACTTTGTCTAAAGAGTTGGCTGCCAGTGAGCTGTTTGGGCATATAAAAGGCTCATTTACGGGTGCGCTTACGGATAAACGGGGGCAGTTTGAGGAGGCTGACGGGGGAACGCTTTTCCTGGATGAAATAGGCAACCTCAGTTACGATGTACAGGTGAAATTACTAAGAGCATTGCAAGAGCGTGTTATCCAACCTATCGGAGCCAATAAACAGATCCAGGTAGATGTGCGGGTGATAGCGGCTACTAATGATGATCTGCTGGGCAGCACAGCGAGTGGTGGATTCAGGGAAGACCTCTATCACCGGATCAATGAGTTTGAAATTATTGTGCCTGCCTTACGCGATCGCGGTAATGACTTGCCGATATTCATTGATTATTTTGTCAGTAGAGCAAATGAAGAACTGGGCCGGGGGGTAACAACATTGAGTGATGAGGTGAGGTATATCTTTGAAAATTATGATTGGCCCGGCAATTTGCGGGAGCTGAAGAATGTCATTAAACGAATGGTATTGCTTACTCAGGGTAGTGAAGCGGGTGTCTCCGCGCTTCCGGATGAGATGGTTTATTCCATGAGGCCTTCCACCTCGCCTCAGCCGGTAAGGGATGCCGTTGACCTCAAGTCGCATAGTGAAGCGCATGAGCGTAAGCTGATCATTGAAGTACTCCAGAAAGTAAAGTATAATAAAAGTAAAGCTGCGCAGCTGCTTAATATCGACCGGAAAACCCTGTATAACAAGCTGGAAAAATATGGAATCGAATAAATAAAAAGAGCGGACCCGGTCCGCTCTTTTTATTTATTCCGGTGATGGTTATTTCACCACTTCGGCATCCTGGATATTATCGGAACCTCCCGAAGGTCTTTTGGGTATATTGCTGTTGCCTTCTACCGCTTTGCCCAGGTAATCAGGCAGTGCCATGCCAGCCATATCGAATAGGTCTTTCAATGGCGGAACGGATTTATATAAACCGGATACAAAATTAGCTGTTGAATTCTTGCTGTCTTCGCCGTTATTACCGCTGTCCCAAACCGTGACCTTATCAATTTTAATATTCTTAATGGCTTCTGTCTGCAATCGTACCAGTTCCGGCAATTTATCGGTAATCAGCAACAGTACCGCATCTTTAGGATCATTGCCCGCAGACTTCACGATGCGCTCCAGGCCTTCTGCCTGTTTCGTCAGTATCTCATACATACCGCGGGCTTCGGCTTCCAGTTTGGCAAAAGTGGCATCCGCTTCACCACGTGCTTTCTCGCGGAGCTGCTCGGCTTCTGCCTGCGCTTCAATGATAAGCTTTTGTTTCTGTATCTCAGCGCCCACCACGATAGACGCGTTCTGTGCGGCGCGGTCGCGCTCTGCACGTGCATTTTCGGCACTTTGCTCTGCTTTGTAAGCTTCTTCCAGTGCTTTGGCCTGTTGTACTTTTTCGGCTGCAGTAGCTATACGTAGGGCTTCGGCCTCTTTTTCGCGCCGTTCCGCGTCAGAGGTAGCAATCTGTATTTTGGAAAGGTTTTCTCCCTGCACGGCGATGGCATTGGCATCAGCCATGCGTACCCGGGTATCCCGCTCTGCCTCCGCTTTACCAATATTCTCGTCCCGGTGTGCACCGGCGATCAGAATTTCACGATCTTTTTCAGCAGTAGCTACCTCGGTGTCCCGGTCCCGCAGCATTTGTGACACTTTGATATCACGTTCTTTCTCGGCTTCTGTTTTACCGACATCCCCGAGCCGCTCTTGTTCAGCCACACGTATTTTGGCTTCATTAATGGCTTTAGCGGCCGCCTCCTTACCCAATGCATCGA
Organism: uncultured Sphingobacteriaceae bacterium; assembly: GCA_964546645.1. GTDB lineage: Bacteria > Bacteroidota > Bacteroidia > Sphingobacteriales > Sphingobacteriaceae > A37T11. Next base: position 21,797 of record CAZJKM010000035.1, on the reverse strand, counting down.
TATACCCGCTTTCGTCCTTAATGTCCGTAACGTTTACGTTGATCATCTTGAGACCGATTTTGTTGAGCTCGGCCTCTACATTGCTGGCAATGTTGTGCAGGAACTTATCGCGGTTGTTGTTAATTTCCTCAATATCCATCATGGCCACCACCAGACGCATTTGTCCGAGAATGATATCTTTAGCGAGCTCATGTACCTGGGGACGCTGCATTCCTAACAGCCGCTCGGCCGCATTCTGCATCACGACGGGTTCCGTGGAGATACCCACCGTAAAACGGGACGGTACGTCCACCCGGATGTTCTGTTTACTCAGTGCACTGGTGAGGTTGACTTCGATAGATATAGGTGTGAGGTCAAGAAAAGAATAGTCCTGAAACACCGGCCATATAAAGGCTGCACCGCCATGAATGCATTTTGCCGTACGTGAGCCTTCCTTTTCATTACCTACTTTACCGTAAACAACGAGTATACGGTCTGACGGACAGCGTTTATAACGCCGGAACATGGATATAACCAGTACGAATACCAGTATAACTACGATGACAATTGCTATTAAAAGATATTCCATTGAGTTAAGTTATGAATGATGAGTGATGAATGTTAAGTTATGAATGATGGATTAGTTTATGATAGTTGTTTATTGTTTGCCCGTGACTAAAAGAATACTTTCATTGATAATGCCGATCACGGTTACCGGTTTCCCTGTAGGGATCATCGTTTCATCATCCGTTAAGGCCCTCATTTCGCGCAGTGAGCCCTGCAGTCGTATATGTACCTTCCCATAGCCCCCCCGTGATGGCGGGATGCTCAGATAGGTTTCTGCCTGCTGATGGAGTGCTTTGCGGATATCCATTGTTCCGCTGGCCCGCATTTTTGACATCCGGGTAAAAAGGAACATCATCAGCGCTACTGCACCAACGCCACCCAGTAACGACCAGATGATCACCTGCCAGACAGGCAGTCCGCTTTTCATACAAGCCAATCCTATCCAGCCAAAGATGCTGAAGAAGGTAATAAAATTCTTAATGGTAAAAAACTGCTGGTCGATCCCGTCATCGCTGTCCACATAGTCATCGGCATCACCGAATGCTCCTTCATCCCCGCCTAAAAAGGACATAATAGTCTGCACAATGAACAGAAAAGAAAACAGAAGTGCGATCACCCAGAATGTTTTCTCCAGAACTTCCATGGATTGCCACCAGCTGGCTATCGTTAACAACATAATTACAGCGTTAGTTTATGGAAGTAAGATACCTATTTTACGTAAATGTTACAAAACAAAAATTGAATTTTCTTGCTTCAGGAAACCAAGCAATGATTCGATGTCACGGGTAAGTGCGGACATTGTTTCCGGTGACGGAGGTGTGCCGTTTCTGGTGTCTATTTCCAGTTTTCGAAGGGTGAAGGCCAGTTTGTTATTGCCAATAAGACCGGTACGGCCGGCCATACGATGCAGGATCAGTGCACAATTTTCCCAGTCTGAGTGAGCAAAACAGTTATTGAGTGTCGCCAAATCCGCGTTGGTATCTGTGATATACAGATTCAGTATACGCCTGAGCTGTTGTTCGTCGCCATAGGTTAGCTGACGTATTTTTTCAAGATCAATCTGTTCTGTCACACTTTGTGTTGCCGTATTTTTTCCGCCATAAGCGGAGGTTGTTTGTGCGCCTATGGCCTGCAGCAATTCAGATTCTTTAAACGGTTTCAGCAGCATTCCGTCAAACCCCTGTTTCAATAATTTCTCCCGTTCCTCAGGCATGACCTGGGCCGTGAATGCGATGACCCCGGTATCGGAGGGTACTTTTAACCGTAGTTCTTTACATAATTCCAGCCCGCTCTTGCCTGGAAGGCGTATATCCAACAATATACGGTGCAATCCTGCAGGTACCTTCGCTGTAAGCACCTCGTTCGGTGAAGAAAAACAACGATGTCTGATATGATATTTATTCAGAATGGTCTGGCAAAGTGACAGGATAAACCGGTCGTCATCCACTATCCATACAGTGCTTTCGGATGGCAGCAGCACGATCGGCGTGTCTGCAGCTGTTGTAAGCGCGGTATTGTCAGTTTCTTCCGCTGTTTCCAGCAACAGACTGGTATGAAAAGCAGCTCCGTATCCGGGTTTGCTCTTCACCTCTACGGAACCCTGCATGCTCTCACAGATTGTTTTTACAATACTCAGCCCCAGACCGCTGCCGAAATGAACACCCGAATCCGCATTCTCCGCCTGTTCGAATTCGTTAAATATACGTTCTATATCGGCCGGTGCGATACCCGGTCCTGTATCCTTTACCACCAGATTCAGTTGTGTCCGGTTGCCGTATACCGCTGAACTGATATTCAACGTCACGGAACCTGCCTCCGTGAATTTGATGGCATTGCTCAGCAGGTTGAACAACAGTTGTCTGATTCGGAAAGCATCGCCGTTTACAAAGCCGGATCCTGCGATGCGCCTGTTCTGTTCCAGCTTCAGCTGCTTTTTTTCTGCGTGTGAACGCATAACAGCTATGACCTCATTCAGCACCTGATGGATGGAAAAAGGTTGGTTATTGAGGATGATTTTACCGGAGGTGATACGATTATAGTCCAGTATCTCATTAACAATCTGCAGCAAATGTTCGGATGACTGGTGAATAATTTCCACTTTCTCCGGATCATAATTATCCTCCTGCCGTAGCTGCTCGGTATAGCCGATAATGGATTGCAAAGGGGTTCGCAACTCATGGCTCATATTGGAAAGGAAACGTTGTTTGGCCATGCCGTGATATTCGGCTTCTTCCTTGGCCTGTTCGAGTGCTTTTCGGTTAGCATTGCTCCGCCGGATATCCGTCAATGTCAGATAGATGAGTATGGAAATGATGAAAAAGAAGCTCAGGATGATAATAGTCAAGCGCATAACGTTTTGGCTGACTACGTTCCGGGCCTGCTCGTTGTCAGCCATCAGCTGTTTCATCGCCTCGTTCTCTACGATTTGCAATATATTCAGCATGGTACTGATCAGCGCGTTGCCGGCCAGGGTCAGTTCTATTTCACGGGTAATGAACGTTTCACTCTGTCTCCGTTGGTTTTCACGGATTTCCTGCATGGTGCTGTCGATCTGTGCAATAGCACTGTCGTTCCTCAATCTGCCGATACTGTCTATTGTTACCTGTATCTCTTCACGTATCGTCTGCCGTTCTTCAGGGGGCGTCTGTTTTTTCTTTCTTCCGCCAAAAACACGGGCTAAAAATCCGCGTTCGTCTTCTTCCTCTTTGGTCGCGGCTATGGTAGTTGATGAGCTGATCTTTTTTTCCGTTGTAACCACGGTACTGTCCTGCGCAGGCAGATAAATCAGGCTGTTCAGTGAGCTCAGTTGCTCGGCAAACCCTTCGCCGCTTACCAATTTCTGCCGTACTTTGATGTATTCATCAAATAACCGGTCGCGCCGCTTCAGTAGGGTCCTGATAGAGTCTATCCGCCGGATCTGCACCTCATTTCCATGATAATGACTGATCAGCGAGTCGAGCGAACGGGAAATAGCGGCTGATTCCGTGTTGAAACTTTGATAAGAAGCCCGGCTATTCAGTAGTGCCTGTGACCGCTGCAACTGATCAAGCTGCATAATATCGCGGCTTACCTTACTGACCAGGCCCAGTTTAACATCCGGCGTCGAAATGCTGTCCACCGTATCCAGCATTTCGCGGAACGCTACGCGACTGGTAAGCCAGGCCAGTACCAGTGCGGCACAACAGCAGAGGAACACAAAAATCACTTTTCTGCGTACGCTACCTGTTACTTCCTTTTTATTGTCCGGCATATTAACGATATAATCCGCATATCTATGGGTAAATATACGCAAAAAATATGCCTTGCGGGAAAGCTAAAAGGTTATTGCCGGAACCGGCTGATAAACTCCGGTATTTTATTCATATAATTATCTTCCGCCAGCAACCGGACAAAAGCACTTCCGACAATGGCTCCGTCTGCATGGTGAACGGCCTGTTCAAACGCCTCCCTGTTACCGATACCGAAGCCGATTACGACCGGATGCTGAAGATCCATCGCTGCTATACGTGAAAAATAGGTATTTGTACTTTCGGATAATGAGAGATCTTTACCTGTAGTCGCCGATGAAGACAACAAATAAATAAAGCCGGTGGTTAGTCCGTCAATCTTGCGGATGCGGTCCTCTGATGTCTGTGGAGTAACCAGAAAAATGTTACTCAGCTCATATTTTTCAAATGTTTCCCGATACAGTTCTTCGTATTCATACATGGGCAGGTCAGGTACAATTACGCCGTCTACGCCGACAGCAGCACACGCTTCACAGAAGCGTTCTACACCAAATTGCAATACCGGGTTTACGTATCCCATCAGCAGTATAGGAATGGAAACCCGCTTTCGGAGATCCTGAAGCTGCCGGAAAAGCACTTCGAGGGTCATGCCGTTGCGTAGCGCTGCTTCTGAACTATGCTGGATTACTGGCCCGTCTGCCACGGGGTCTGAGTAGGGAAAACCAATCTCCAGAAAATCAGCACCGGCTTTTTCCAATGCTTCCGCAATGTCCAGTGTGCTGTCCAGTGCAGGATATCCTGCCGTATAATAAATGGAAAGGATGGGCTGTCCTTTTTTATCTTTAAATAATGTATTAAGCCTGTTCATGTCTTGCTATTGTTTGTTGTCAGTCGGTGGTTGCCAGTTGTTAGTTTAACAGTCGCCAGTCATCATTTATAACTCATCATTCATCATTCATCACTCAGTTAAAACCCGAAATACTTCATATAATTGTCCAGGTCTTTATCACCGCGGCCGGAAAGGCACACTACCACATTTTCGTCACGTTTGAAGTTCATTTTTTCCAGTTGGGCCAGGGCGTGGGCACTTTCTATGGCCGGAATAATGCCTTCAAGGCGGGTAAGCAGCAGTCCGGCTTCCATTGCCTCATCATCCGTAATGCTTACGTATTCCGCCCGTTTCACTTTGTGTAGCCAGGCGTGCTGCGGACCGATGCCCGGGTAATCCAGTCCGGCGGAAATAGAATACGGCTCCACTACCTGTCCATCGGGTGTCTGCATAAGGATGGTGCGGCTACCATGTAAAACGCCTTCTTTGCCCAGAACGGATGTCGCTGCAGAGTGTCCGCTGTCCACGCCTTTTCCGGCAGCTTCTGCCGCCACCAGCTTTACCGACTCATCATCCAGAAAATGATAAAACATACCAATCGCATTACTGCCGCCTCCAACGCACGCCAGCACATAATCCGGGAGTTCATTGCCTGTTTTTTCCTTCAGCTGCTTCCTGGTTTCAGCCGAGATAACCGACTGAAACCGGGCCACCATATCCGGGTAGGGGTGGGGCCCCACAACTGAGCCGATAATATAGTGTGTATCCACGGGGTTATTGATCCAGTCGCGGAGTGCTTCATTGGTGGCATCTTTCAGCGTTTTGCTTCCGGAGGTTGCGGCCCGCACTTCAGCGCCCATCATTTTCATTCGTACCACATTCGGTGCCTGCCGGGCAATATCTATTTCACCCATATATACCACACACTCCAGCCCTTTCAGCGCACATACGGTCGCCGTGGCCACACCGTGCTGGCCGGCACCGGTTTCGGCGATGATCCGTTTTTTGCCCAGGCGCTCTGCTAACAGGATTTGTCCGATGGTGTTGTTGATCTTATGCGCCCCCGTGTGGTTCAGGTCCTCTCTTTTCAGAAAGATGTTGGCGCCATACCGTTCAGAAAGCCGTTGTGCCGGGTACAGCGGGGAGGGCCGGCCTACGTAATCGCGCAATAATTGTTCAAACTCGTCTTTGAATGTGGTCTCCTGCATGATTTCCAGGTACCGCTGCCGGAGCTCTTCCACATTGGGATATAGCATTTCGGGAATATAAGCCCCTCCGAAATCACCATAGTACCCTTTCTCGTTAACGTGATAATTTGCCATATTCATTAAAACTGGGGGTGCGTTATGGCGCACTCCCTTACCCTATTTTTGTTAATAGATCTAAACTTTTGATGCCTGGAGATTTTTCGAACCCTGAGTTCAGGTCAAGCGCGTACAAACGCCGGTCGTCCAGCAACAAAGCCTCCTGGATGTTGTCGGGGTTAAGGCCGCCGCTCAGGAAATACGGTTTTTCCAGTTGGTATCTATGCAGCAGGTTCCAGTCAAATACTTTCCCCGTGCCACCATATTGTACAGATTGCGTATCAAACAGGAAAAAATCCACCTCATGTTGGTAAGCGGTTAGTATATCCCAGTTAAAATCACTATTGATACCAAATGCCTTGATCAGTTGCAGTCCCGTATCTTCCTTCAGTTGCCTGCACATTTCCGGCGACTCATTCCCGTGCAGCTGTAACGCTCCCAACTTCAGGTCAAGAGCTGTGATCAGTATCTCTTCTGCCGGTGCATTCACAAAAACGCCTGTCTTTATGACCCCGCTGATGTCCCGTATCCAGCTTCGATTATTCCTTTCGACGAAACGCTTCGACTGATCATAAAAAATGAATCCCATATACTGTGGCTTCAGTGCCAATACCTGCTGTGCATTATCCGGATCCGTCATGCCACAGATTTTTATGTTAGCGGCTTTTCGCTGTTTGCTGTTCGCTGTTTGCTGTTCGATCATATCATTATCGTCAATAGCCAATCAAATCATCCAATGACTAATCCACTAACCCACCAATAAACCAATCCACTAATAAACTAACCCACCAGCTTCTTAAACCGCTCCTTTGCTTTCAGCCCCAGCAACGAAGCTTCAGCTTCATCATAACAGTCGGCAAATGTTTTTTCAGGGTGAATGGTTCTGATTGCAACCGCTGCATTGGCCAATACAACTTTGTTTTGTACTGTTGTGCCGTTGCCGTCCATTATATTAGTAAATATTCCTGCGGCTTCTTCTACGGTATCCCCGCCGGTAATATCTGACGGGTTAACCGGTTCAAAGCCCAATTGGCTTAATGTAAAGTAATGTTCGCCTGTATTGCTGATGGCTTTGAAATCACCGGTCAGCGATATTTCGTCATAGCCGTCCACCGCATGGAGAATGGTATATTGTTTGGCTGTCTTCTGATATAGGTAGCCATATAGCCGGGCCAGTTCCAGGCTGAAAACTCCTACCGACTGGTACTGCGGATTAGCCGGATTTACCAGCGGCCCCAGCATATTGAAAAATGTTTTTACGCCCAGTTCACGGCGGATGGGAGCTACTGTTTTCATAGCCGGGTGGAACAGTGGTGCGTGAAGAAAACAGATTCCTGCTTCATCCAGGGCTCGTTTCACTTCGCCGGCATCGTTGCTGAAACGATAACCCAGGTATTCCATCACGTTGGAAGAGCCACAGCCCGAAGAAACGCCGTAATTGCCGTGTTTTGCTACCTGATAGCCTGCGCCGGCCACTACAAAAGAGGCCAGTGTCGAAATATTGAAAGTGTTCTTGCCATCGCCCCCGGTTCCACAGAGGTCAATCAGGCGGTAGCCGGAAAAATCTATTTTCAGGCACAGGTCATACATCGCATCCCTGAAGCCTTCCAATTCCTCTACACGGATACCACGCATGGCATAAGCGGTCATAAAAGCGGCCATTTGCGAATTATTGTACTTGCCTGACGCAATGTTCGTTAATATTTCGTACGCTTCGTTTTTTGTAAACGTTTTATACTCAAATAAATGGGTTAAAATTTTCTTCATATGCGATTAATAAAAAAGGCCTGCGTTAACGGCAGGCCTTTCAAGTTTTTTGTTTATATCAATTACTACAAAGTCATGCCGGCCATGTTCGCATGGTGCCACCACCAACCTGTTGTATAAATTTTTTTCCTGTACATATTTTGTGACGGCACAAATATGGACAATTGGTTTTAAAGATACAATAGGGCACCGGTTTTATTTTTACATTCGCTAAATCAGTGGGTATTATAAAACAGGAAGCGTCTGTTCCGGAATTTTTCCGGAACAGACGCTGTTTTTTCAATAAATATACGACATTAGCAGGATTATTTTTGAAGACCCCTGGACAATAATTGATAATAGATGTAATGATTAATACTGTACTTTCTTTTAAACGCATTGTTTTTTTGCTGGTGGCGGTTATGCTTATTTTATCTTGTGGTAATAAACGTTCCGGAAAGCCCCGTATCATTGTTTTCAGTAAAACAGCCGGGTTTTATCATCCATCCATCCCTGCCGGTAACGAGGCCCTGATCCGTTTGGGTGCCGAGCATGGTTTTGAGGTGGATACCACGACCAATAGTGACTTGTTCCATGAAGATACATTACGGAATTATTCGGCAGTCGTTTTTCTGAGTACCACCGGCGATGTACTGAATCATTACCAGGAAGTTGCTCTTGAACGTTATATACAGTCCGGAGGCGGGTTTGTAGGTATACATGCCGCTTCAGATACGGAGTATGACTGGGGCTGGTACGGGCGGTTGGTAGGTGGCTACTTCAAAAACCACCCAAAACCGCAGAAGGCCCGTTTCGTAGTAACGGACGGCAATCACCCGGCTACACAGGGACTGCCCGGGGAGTTCTTCTATAACGATGAGCTGTATAATTTTAAAAAGCTGTCTGACGACATCAAGGTGCTGATCACGGTGGATGAGAGCAGCTATGAGGGAGGGGAAAACGGCGAACACCATCCCATGGCCTGGTATCACGAATATGACGGTGGCCGGTCGTTTTACACCGGTCTGGGGCATTCGGCAGAAGCCTTCAGCGATTCGTTGCATCTGAGGCATATCCTTGGTGGAATACAATATGCCATCGGAAAGAACCTGGAACTGAATTACCGTCGTGCCAAAAGTAAACCGGTACCCGAACGGCAGCGCTTTGTGAAAACGCAGCTGCACCAGGGTGAACTGTTTGAACCCACTGAAATGGCCATCCTGCCGAACCTGGATATCCTGATCGCGCAGCGGCGCGGTGAGCTGATGTTATTGAAGCAGGACGACCGGTCGCTGAAGCAGGTGGGCTTCCTCGATGTGTATCACAACACAGGTATCCCGAAGGTGAACGCAGAAGAAGGATTTATGGGCCTGGCCCTGGACCCTGGTTTTAAAGAAAATAAATACGTATATACCTTTTACAGTCCGGCTGACACATCGGTGAACAGACTGTCCCGGTTTGTGTTCGATGGCGATTCGCTGGATCAGGCCTCGGAACAGATCATCCTGCAGTTTTATTCACAACGCAGTATCTGCTGTCATACAGGCGGCTCCATTGCCTTCGGAAAGGACGGACTCCTGTACCTGTCAACCGGGGATAATTCCACCCCGTTCAATCAGCCGGAGGTATCGTTTATCAACAGCGGCTTTGCGCCGCTGGATAACCGGAAAGGGTTTGAGCAGTACGATGCCCGCCGGAGCTCCGGCAATACGAACGACCTGCGTGGCAAGATTCTCCGCATCCGTGTGCTGAAGGACGGTTCGTACGAAATACCGAAAGGGAACCTGTTTGCACCGGATGAGGAGCAAACGCGGCCGGAGATCTATGTAATGGGAAACCGGAACCCGTACCGGATAACGCTTGATCAGAAAACCGGTTTCCTCTACTGGGGGGAGGTGGGTCCTGATGCCCGTGCAGATAGTCTGGCCACCCGTGGCCCGCAGGGGTATGATGAGGTGAACCAGGCCCGTAAAGCCGGGTATTTCGGCTGGCCGTTCTTTGTGGGCAATAATTATCCCTACCGTGCCTACGATTACCATACCGGGCAGCACGGTGAGCCGTTCGACCCTGCTGCGCCGGTTAACAACTCGCCGAACAATACCGGACTGACGGTGCTCCCTCCGGCGCAGCCGGCGTTTATCTGGTATCCGTACGGGGCCTCAAAAGACTTCCCGCAGGTGGGTACCGGCGGCCGCAATGCGATGGCCGGACCGGTATACTATACCAGCCTGTTTCCCAGGGAAACCCGCTACCCGGATTACTACAACGGTAAACTGATGATCTACGACTGGATCAGGGGCTGGGTGAAGGCGGTGACGATGCTTCCCAACGGCGACTTTGATAAGATGGAACCGTTTATGGACGGTGAAAAGTTTGCTTCGCCTATTGATATGGAAGTAGGACCGGATGGCCGTTTATACATACTGGAGTACGGCAAGGGCTGGTTCTCCAAAAATCCGGATGCCGGAATTGTCCGCATTGATTACATCAGTGGCAACCTGCCGCCGCAGGTGGGAGAGATCACCGTAGACAAACAAAATGGCCGCCTGCCATTTACGGTGCATGCACAGGTGGAAGCCACGGATTATGAAAATGAAAAACTGACATACACATGGAAGATCGGTACGTTTACCAAACAAACCGATGTGCCGGAACTGACGTATACGCTGGACAGGGAAGGAGATTACCCCATTTCTGTGGTGGTGGAAGATCCGAAGATGGGAAGTGCGGAGAGCAATCCGGTAACGGTTTATGCCGGCAATGAAGCGCCTGGTGTGGAAATCGTATTATCGGATACGTCCGGTTTTTATCGTCCGGGACAACTGGTCCAGTATGAAGTACAGGTAAATGATCATGGCAATGCCGCAGATGAAGCCAACCTGTTCGTGTCTGTGGATTACGTAAAGGGAACGGATATGGCAGGAGCGTCGATGGGACACCAGCAGGTATCTGAAGCGATTATGGGCAGAAACATCATGCTTTCGTCCGACTGCCAGTCGTGTCATAAGGAAAACGAAGTCAGTGTAGGGCCGTCTTACCGGCAGGTGAGTAAGCGATACCAGGGTAAGGACGGTGCCTCGAATTATCTGACCGAAAAAATCATTAAAGGCAGCAACGGCGTGTGGGGCGAAGTAGCCATGCCGGCACACTCGACGATGAAGGAGGCCGAAGCAAGGCAAATCGTGCAGTGGATTTTCTCATTGGCAGAGGAGCATACTACCGACCGGAAGTCGCTTCCGGCCAGGGGCGCTGTCCGTGCGCCGCAGGCTGTCAAAACGGACGGGCAAACCGTATTGCGTATAACAGCGAACTACACGAACGTCGGCGGACCGGGCGTGCGGCCGTTGTCTGGTTCTGCCACGATTTACCTGAAACTGAAGGAAGAGTAGGAACGTGCGTTATTGCCCGCTCATCAATGCCGGATAAAGGCGCAGGTATACCTGTAGGGCCATCGGGTTTGCACCGTAGATACTGCGAAGCTGCCCGGTTGACGGATACCAGCTTGCCTGCGAGCCAACCGCGAGATGCGTTTTGAATACCTGTGCCAGGCGGTGCTGAAGACCTGCGGTAAGCGCCTGCACACCGAATAGTTCATCGTGCCTGAAGGTATCTTCCAGCAGCAGGTCCTCCGTCGATTTCTGTACCCACTCGTATTTCCCGTACAACGTGGTCCGCTGCATGCCCCAGGCTGTTTCTGCAAGGAACGAGTGGGCACCGCGGTGGCCGTCAGCCTTGTTGTATCCCCACACGAATGCCGAGTTCAGAGTATGGCCGGGCTTGCCCGGACGAACGGAATGAATGGCAGACGCGGTTGTTTTCCGGACGTCTTCGCGCGGCCCCGATTCATGCACATCCTGTACCCACGCCTGCGACGCCTGCAGCGCCCACGCTGGTGACGGGCTGTATGAAAACCGGACCGCATACGAGTCAAAGCGGGGTCTGTCAAAGCCGTACCGTTCTTCATTGGGTTCACGGCCGGTAAATACCGAGCCTTCCAGTTTGACCTGCCTGTGCCGGACGCCCAGTGTGGCTACGCCGAAAGTTATGTGCGTTGCATCCTGCCAGTGGTGACCGAGCGGTGCGTCCGGATTATAAAGGCTTGACACACGGTGCATAAATGCAACCGGCCCGAGGGCAGGCTCTCCCGGATAGGCCAGGTAGACAAATGCGTCGGTATGATTGCTGAACTGATGTGTGTAGGCTACTGAAAGCTCAGAAAACAGATCATGCGGGTGCTGCCGGTCAACCAGCGGCTGTCCCTGCCAGGTTTCACCCGACTGATACAATAAAGGGTAACCACCACCTCCGATGGTAAGGGGATCCAGGGAAAGCATGGTGCTGAAGCGGAATAATCCACGCCTGCCCACAGCACGTTGTCCCATGGCCATCACCCAGTTCGGTGCATCCACCATCGCGGCCCCGCGTGTCCCCTGTTCGTCTATGTCCTGATTATTATATCGCACAAACAGGTTCCCGTGAAACATGTACATCCATTTTTCGGTATGCAACATGTAGCCGTACATCGGAGAGTTATCCGGGAGCCAGCCTGTGCCGGAGCCGTTTCTGGTCATCGGAAGACGAAGGGAAAAGGCATGGGACATGGCCACGTCATCCTTGGTGTGTTTCTGTGTATGGTTGTGCTCAGGTTGCTTTTGTTCCTGTTTCCTGAAGGTATCCGCGGGATGGTGGTGTTTATGGTCCTGTGAATATACAGGGGTTGTTTCTGCAAAAAGTAAAGTTGCGAATAAAAATAAACAAGCCCATAACGTACCCATTGGTATATGGTTCATAATAGAAAATATCTTAATTTGTTGCTGCATACAAAGGTAAAACAGGCGAGCTGCGGGATAGTTATATCATTCTGGTAAAAAATTATGTGATCCGGGGAAGTGCTAAAATGTAAGGGTCTTTTTGAAATTATTTTTATCTTGCGACACCATAACATAAATTATTGAGATGCCTAAAAAATTACTTTTCATCCTTAGTGGTATCGTGCTGTTATTGATTGTGCTGTATTTCATTAAGGAATCTTCGGATAAGAAGGAGCCGGTGAAAAAGCCATTTGTATATACACCGCCTGAAGAGGTTATTCCTGATCCGGAGCGGGTTGAGCCGTTACTTCATAACAGCAGGGTATTATATATTGATCCGGCCAGCCGGCTTCATGATACCACCGTCAGCCGGCAACAGGTGCTCTGGGTGAATGGGGATGTTTTTCTGGATATAAGTAAAGAAGACGTGCCGCTGAAGCTGCGTACACGTCTGATAGATATTTTGGTAGCAGAGCCATCTGAATTTCGCATCAGCGGATATGATGCGGATCGAGGGCAGTCTATAGAAGTAATCAGGGGAAGCGTGAGAGCTGCGAAATCCTACGAATCACCCTGGCCGGAACCTGACACACTGCGTGACCACAACCTATATATGATTAATGACAGCATCGACTTGTCGGAAAAAGAAAGGCTGGACAACCCATCGCTCGTCCGGTGGTGGGATCAGTTTAAGGACCTGCGGCCCTCCAGATAATCGTACTTATGGCATCAAAACCGACTTTATATCATCATAGCATTCCTATCAAACAGTGGGCGGAGGATGATCGTCCGCGTGAGAAATTACTCCGGCAGGGCAGGAGAAGCTTGTCAGATGCCGAACTGATTGCTATCCTGATCGGCAGCGGATCACGGAATGAAACAGCCGTTGAGCTCAGCAGGCGCCTGCTGAAGGAATCGGATAATGACCTGAACCGGTTGGCAAAGCTGACTATACCGGAACTGTGTAAGTTCAGGGGAATCGGGGAAGCGAAGGCGATTTCCATCGTTGCTGCTTTGGAACTGGGCAGGAGGAGGAAGGAAACTTCCGGAGAAGAACGGCCGATCATCCATTCCAGTAAAGACGTGTTTGCGCTGATGCAGCAGTTTTATGCTGACCTGAACCATGAGGAATTTTGGATCGTGCTGCTGAATAATGCTAACCGTGTGATCAGTAAGCAGCTGGTCAGCCGGGGTGGTATGGGCAGTACAGTAGTGGATGTGAAAATTGTCTTCCAGCTGGTCCTCCAGCACGGCGCTACTTCACTCGTGCTGACACATAATCATCCGTCGGGCAGCTCTAAACCCAGCAATGAAGACCTCCAGCTGACCCGCCGCATAGCGCAGGCCGGTGCAATGCTGGATGTACGGGTACTGGATCATGTGATCTTTACCGACCAGGGTTACCACAGTTTTGCCGATGCAGGGCAGCTTTAGGGAGTGATGAATGATGAGTTAGGAATGATGAGTTGAAGAACATTCCTAACTCATCATTCATCACTCATAACTAAAAAAACGACTATATTTGCGCCGAAATGAATAGATCAGATACAAATAGTGTGAACGAATGAATATATCCTATAACTGGTTAAAGCAGTTTATATCTTTTGAACAGTCACCGCAGGAGCTTTCACTGATCCTGACCGGGATCGGTCTGGAAGTGGAGCATGTGGGCGTGAAGCAGGCTGTTCCCGGAGGTCTGGACGGGTTGGTCATCGGAGAGGTCATTACCTGTGAACAGCATCCGAATGCGGATCGTCTGCGGGTCACCACTGTGGACACAGGTGGTGAAAATCTGCTTCATATTGTCTGTGGAGCCCAGAATGTGGCAGCCGGACAGAAAGTGGTGGTGGCAACCGTGGGTACAACCGTATATCCGCTGGAAGGGGAGCCGTTCAGAATCAATAAATCAAAAATCCGCGGGGAGGTATCTGAGGGGATGATCTGTGCGGAAGATGAGATCGGTCTCGGACGGTCGCATGATGGCATTATGGTACTCCCGCCGGAAGCGGTGACAGGTACGTTGGCGAAGGATTATTTTGGCCTGCCGGACGACTATGTTTTTGAAATTGGCCTCACACCCAACCGTGCTGACGCCGCTTCGCACCTGGGTGTCGCCCGCGATCTGGCTGCTTATTTCCGGACATCCTGGCAGATGCCCGCTGTCTCGGCCTTCCGGGCACATCATGATCAGGGTACGATTCCGGTAACGGTGGAAAACCCGCAAGCGTGTCCAAGGTACAGTTCACTTACTATCAGCGGTGTACAGGTGGGAGAATCACCTGATTGGCTGAAGGAGAAGCTGAATGCCATTGGTGTACGGACCATTAACAATGTGGTAGATGCGACCAATTATGTATTGCATGGATTGGGACAGCCCTTGCATGCATTTGATGCCGACAAAATAGAAGGCGGATGTGTGATCGTACGTAATGCCCGGGAAGGGGAGGTTTTTACCACGCTTGACGGTGTGGAGCGGAAGCTGGACCCGGATGACCTGGTGATTGCGGATACGGTAAAGCCGATGTGTATTGCCGGTGTGTTCGGTGGTGAGGGTTCGGGTATCACGGCTGCAACGACGCAGGTGTTTTTGGAAAGTGCCTATTTTAATCCTGTTTCGGTACGCAAAACTTCCAAACGATATGGGCTGAAGACTGATGCGTCTTTTCGTTTTGAACGCGGCACCGATCCGGATATCACGGTCAGGGCACTGCAATACGCTGCGTTGG
Organism: uncultured Sphingobacteriaceae bacterium; assembly: GCA_964546645.1. Lineage (GTDB taxonomy): Bacteria > Bacteroidota > Bacteroidia > Sphingobacteriales > Sphingobacteriaceae > A37T11. The sequence continues at coordinate 6,608 of CAZJKM010000035.1, read as the reverse complement.
CGATTATTGAGCTTGCAGGAGGAGAAATATCTTCCGCAGTGTCTGATCTGTATCCTGTTCCGGTCAGGCCGTTCCCGGTGAAGGTACATTACAGAAATGTGCAGCGTCTGATCGGCAAGGAAATCCCACCAACAGAAATTAAGGCAATTATTGAAGCGCTGGGCATACGGGTCGCAGATGAAACGGACGATTTCCTGGTCACGGAAGTGCCACCCTTTAAAGTGGATGTGACACGGGAAGTCGATATCACAGAGGAAGTATTGCGTATTTACGGATATAATAACGTGGAAATTGGCAGGCAGATCAGTGTGTCATTAAGTGCTTCTGACAGGCCCGATAAGGAACTTGTCCGGAATCAGCTGTCCGATTTGCTGGTTGGAAACGGTTTCCGGGAAATCCTCAGCAATTCACTGACGAAAGCGGCGTATGCGGATGAAGTGGAAAGTCTTGTTCGTATTGTAAATCCGTTGAGCAATGACCTGGACTGTATGCGACAAAATCTGCTATTTTCAGCACTGGAAGCAGTGGCTTATAACCAGAAGCGCAAAAACAAGGATCTGAAATTTTTTGAATTCGGTAAGTCATACCGGCTCATCAAGGAGCAGTATCAGGAAAGGCAACACTTGTCGATCATTCTCGCCGGCAACAGCGGCCCGGTACAATGGAACCAGCCGGCTAAAAGCAGTACGTTTTTCCGGCTGAAGGGTGCTGTTGACATCGTATTAAAGCGGTTGGGTATACCGTATACGGAGGTGGATGAAGAGGCTGGCCCTCACTTTGCCTACGGACTCCGTTATATGAAGGGCCAGCAGATGCTGGTCGTTTTCGGAGCAGTGTCCGACCGTGTAAAGGCACTTACGGAAGTAGAGGGGGCTGTTTTTTATGCAGAATTTGATTATGATGTACTGCTTAAATTATTGAAGAAGCACCGGATTACGTTCAGCGAAGTGCCGAAATACCCGGCCGTGCGGCGTGACCTGTCCCTGCTTGTTGATAAGCAGGTTACGTTTGAGTTCCTCCGCCGGATTACCGAACAGACGGAACGTAAGTTGTTGCGGTCAGTGGATGTATTTGATGTGTATGAGGGCGAAAAGCTGCCTGAAGGAAAAAAATCATATGCGCTGAGCTTCATCCTGCAGGACGAGGAAAAAACACTGAATGATAAACAAATTGATGCAATTGTTCAGAAATTAATCCTTAACTTTGAAAAGGAGGCCGGTGCCGAAGTGAGGGGGCAATGATCCATGAAGATATAAGCTATGTCTGTATCAGAACAATTATCAGGGGTTGTCGATAAAACCATAAAGCTGATCGATCTATGCGCAGCGTTACAGGAAACATGTGATATGCTGAAGCTGGAAAATCAATCGCTGAAGGTAGCGCTGACGGCCAGTAAAGATAAAACGAAGGAGCTGGAAGAGAAGGTAAAAGCATTGTCCGTGGCACGTATGCTGGAAGCTGCAGAAGCAGAAACCGGTGTAATAAATGAAAAAACTCTTGACACGAAACAAAAAATTGACGATTTTGTGCGGGAAATTGATAAGTGTATCGCGCTGCTTAAATAACAGGTTAAGTAACAGATAGTGAATAAGCTCAATAAATGGGAGATATTTCCATAAAAATAAACATTGCTGACCGGATATACCCGCTGAGAGTGAGTATGGAAGAAGAAGAGGTAATCCGCAGGGCAGCAAAATTGATTAATGACAGGATTAAAGAGTTTCAGGAGAGCTATGCCGTAAGGGATAAGCAGGATTTGCTGGCAATGAGTGTATTGCATTATGCTACGTTATCATTAAAGACAGAACAGCAGGTAACACAGGAAGATGCAGGGATCGCAGCGAAGATTGAACAGCTTGACGGACTTTTAGATACGTTTTTTAGTCAGTAACGTTCTTTATATTATAGAGCACAAACGATTTAACCGCAGTTAAATTCGGGTTTCACTATTTTAAACTTAACGCTTCAATATCACAGGCGTAAAAAAGATGCAGGCCATTTTGCGCAAGCCACCTGGTCATGATCTAAACGCCAAACTTGTGTAAGGAAGTTTTTAATACATGAAACCCGTATGATTTAATTGCGGTTTTTTTTTATCAGGAATTTAACAAGGAAAATCAAACAACTAACAAATAGCAGAATAACAAATGGAGACCATAGTGTATGTAATAGTAGCATTGATAGCAGGTATCCTGATAGGACGCTTTCTGCTGCGGTTGCTGTTTAAAAGACAGGAAGCCGCTGCACAGAATAAAGCAAAAAAAATCCTGAAGGAAGCCGAACAGAATGCCGAACACCTGAAGAAAAACAGGTTGCTGGAGGCCAAAGAAAAATTCCTTCAGCTGAAAGCTGAACATGAAAAAGAAGTTAACCAGAAGAACACTGCGCTGAACCAGCGGGAAAATAGTCTCCGGCAGAAAGAGCAGTCCCTGAACCAGAAACTGGAAGCCGTTAACCGTGAGCGGCAGGAACTGGAGAACAACAAAAAGAACCTGGAACGACTGGTTGAGGTCAATGAAAAGAAACAGGAAGAAGTTGATCAGTTAAAAAGCCAGCATATTATGCAACTGGAGACTATTGCAGGGCTGTCTGCTGAAGAGGCCATGAGCCAATTAGTGGATAACCTGCGTGAGGAAGCACGCTCCAAAGCACTTATTCAGATCAAGGATATTGTGGATGAAGCAAAGCTTACCGCCAGTAAAGAGGCTAAGAAGGTGGTTATACAGACCATTCAGCGTACAGCAACAGAAAGTGCCATTGAGAACACGGTATCTATATTCAACATTGAAAGTGACGAGATAAAAGGTCGTGTAATCGGTCGTGAAGGCCGTAATATCCGTGCACTGGAAGCAGCCACCGGTATCGAAATCATTGTGGACGATACACCGGAGGCTATTATTTTATCCGGATTTGACCCTGTACGGCGGGAAATCGCCCGATTGGCGCTCCACCGGCTGGTTACGGACGGCCGTATCCACCCGGCACGTATCGAGGAGGTGGTAGCCAAAACCAGGAAAGCAATAGAAGATGAGATTGTGGAGATAGGGGAACGTACGGTGATTGACCTTGGTATTCATGGACTGCACCCCGAACTGATCCGCATGGTTGGCCGCATGCGCTATCGTTCTTCTTATGGACAGAACCTGTTGCAGCACTCCCGCGAGGTAGCGAACTTCTGTGCAACGATGGCAGCTGAACTGGGTCTTAATGTGAAACTGGCTAAACGGGCTGGTTTGCTACATGATATAGGAAAAGTTCCGGATGACAACCCGGAATTGCCACACGCACTGCTGGGTATGCAGTTGGCTGAAAAGTACAAAGAGCATCCGGACGTATGTAATGCTATCGGCGCTCACCATGATGAGATAGAAATGACATCCCTTATATCTCCGGTGGTGCAGGCCTGTGATGCGATCTCCGGTGCACGGCCAGGGGCACGCCGGGAGGTGGTTGAAAGCTATATCAAACGTCTCAAGGAGCTGGAAAACTTGGCGCTGTCATATCCGGGAGTGGAAAAAACATTCGCTATCCAGGCCGGTCGTGAATTGCGGGTAGTAGTGGAAAGTGAAAAAGTAAGCGATGCGCAGGCGGAACTGCTGGCAACGGATATTTCCAATCGTATACAGACCGAAATGACCTATCCGGGGCAAATAAAAGTAACTGTGATCCGGGAAACCAGATCTGTTTCTTTTGCAAAGTAGTGATATAACAGGGATGGGCAAAAAGCAGTCAAAACAGCAGGTACCTCCTAAACGACCGATAGACCGCTATCTGGAGCAGTATTCGGCTGACCATCAGGACCCGGTTAACCGCATGGTGCAGGGGGTGTGTATTCCCCTGATGTTATTTGCCGTGCTGGGCCTGATATGGATGATCCCTTTTCCCGAGATCGGCTTTTTAAAGCGCTACGGCTATGACACGTTCCTGAACTGGGCCTCATTTGTCATTGCGGCTCTGGTTTATTATTACCTGCGTCTTTCGGCCACGCTGTCATACGCCACGCTGCTGAGTATCGGCCTGTTTTCTTTTTTTATCGTACGGTTGGAATATTGGGAGGCAGCCGGCGGGCCTGCTGTATGGATAGTCTGCCTCGTATTATTGTTATTCAGTCTGGCGGGCCGGCTAATCGGGTACAGAAGGGAAAAAAAGACATCACCACAGCAGGGGTATTTTCTGTCATTACTGATTGGGCCGCTGTGGTTATGGCATTTTGCTTTTGACAGATGGAAAATACCGTATTGATAGGATTACCAACAGGCTGATTTCTTAATATTGAATTAGCAGCCCGGTTACATACGCGTTGTATTATTGCGGTTGTTGGTAAAACGTGTAAAAGAGCGGTCGGATGAAAATATTATATGCAGTTCAAGGGACAGGTAATGGGCATGTCAGCCGTGCCATGGATATGGTGCCCTGCCTGCAGAAACGGGCAGATACCGATATCCTGATCAGCGGTATACAGACCGATTTGCAGCTTCCTTTTGAAGTGAAATACCGGCTCCGGGGCCTGAGTTTTATTTTCGGAAAGAAGGGAGGGGTGGATTTGTGGAAGACATTCGTAAGCTCACGGATGCGGAAGCTGGTTCAGGAAATACGGGCTGTGCCGGTTGATCAGTATGACCTTATTATTAACGACTTTGAGCCGGTTACTGCCTGGGCATGTCACCTGCGTGATATTCCGTGTATTGGTCTTAGCCATCAGGCCGCTGTAATAGATCCGTCAGCGCCGGCACCGAAAGAAACGGATCTGTTGGGTAAATTTATCCTGCGTAATTACGCACCGGCCGACCGTCATTATGGCTTTCATTTCAAACCCTATAGCGGGCGGATTTTTACGCCGGTCATCCGTCAGCAGGTCAGGCAGCATCCCGTGGTAAATGGAAGTCATTATACCGTTTATTTGCCTGCATACAACGACAAGCGGTTGGTAAAATCGCTCAGCCGTTTCCCTGATATACAATGGGAGGTTTTTTCAAAACACAACAAACAGGCATTTCGGATAGGTAATATATCCCTGCAGCCAATAAACAATGATGCGTTCATACACAGCATGGCTTCTTCTGCCGGTGTACTGTGTGGTGCCGGTTTTGAAACGCCCGCAGAGGCCTTATTTATGAATAAAAAATTACTGGTTATACCCATGAAAAACCAGTATGAGCAGCATCTGAACGCGGCTGCATTGAAACAGATGGGAGTACCCGTCATCAGAAAGCTTAAACCGGTCAATGACCCGGCCATCAGGGCTTGGCTGCAACAGGATAGCCGGGTGGAGGTGGATTACCCTGATCAGACCCAGGCGATCATTGACGGGCTGCTCGCTAAATTTTTACGCTGACCTGATATAGGATTTAGTAGCTTTGCAGCCGTTCAACAGAA